>CALMMG010000042.1 GCA_937868185.1 uncultured Pseudomonadota bacterium | reverse complement strand
GAGCCGCTGTGAAAATGGACGAGCTTGAGGCAATCGGCAAGGCCGGCTTCTTTCAGCAGCTCGGAAACTTGAAGAATCTCCTGGGTGGACAACCCGAACTTGGCGTCCTCGCCGGTGGATTTCTCCCACTTGCCCTTACCGCCGCTCATCAACCGGACGCGGAGGCCGATCATCGGCTCCACCTTCAACTCCTTGGCATAGCGGATGATATTGGTGACTTCCTCGACCTTCTCCACCACCAAGACGATCTTCTTGCCCAGCTTGCGACCCAGGAGCGCGGTTTTGATATACAGGGCATCCTTGTAGCCGTTACAGATGATCAGGCTTTCCCGATCTTCGTGAAAGGCCAGGGCCGCATAGAGCTCCGGCTTAGAGCCGACCTCAAGGCCATGATGGAAAGGCTTGCCCGCATCGATGATCTCCTCGACCACCTCGCGCAGCTGGTTGACCTTGATGGGATAGACGCCGCGGTAGATGGACTTGTATTCCAGCTCGACAATGGCGTCGTTGAAGGCCTTGTTGATCCGCTCCACCCGGTTGCGCAGCAGGTCGTGAAAGCGGATGAGCATGGGAAAATGCAAGCCCTGCTCCACCGCCTCCTTGATCACGTCCACGATGGCAACGGAGCCGCCCTGCTCCTTGAGCGGAGCAACAGTCACCTGCCCCTTGGTGTTGATATCAAAATAGCGCAATCCCCAACGGGCAATACCATACAGCTCCCGGGCCTTGTCAATACTCCAGGCCTTTGCTTCCGCTGTCTGCTGCATCTGATATCCTCCGTGGAAATTGTTGCTGAAATCAAGAGGGACAAAATACACAATTATCACAGAAACTCAATAGCTTTTTGCCTGATTATCCTTCGGGAGCACCCTTGCTGTCCACCGGAAAAAATTCGCTGGACACCGCACCGCTCTCTCTGCCAACATAACTTTATATTTTTTGGGCTCGCAGGATCGCTGTCCATGCCGTACATTTCCTCAAGCAACCGGAATCTCCGCCAGGAATTCCCCTCCTTTCCGGGACAGCAAGTCGCGCCCCTTGCAGCAGCGGATAAACGGAAGACTGAAGAATCCCCGGGAACCCTGATGCAGCGAAGGATTTCAGAATGTCTGTCTCGAGCATCTCGGCTGAACCGACTACAAACGCCGGAGAAAAAAGGCGATGACAAAAGAGCACTTACTCAAACCATACCAAGACAAAATCATCGACCTGATGTTGCGACAGGAAACCCTGCTGGCCACACTCTACCAGATTTTTGCCCAAAAATTTCCCGAGTATAAACAGTTATGGCACAAACTGGCCAAAGAAGAACAGAAACATGCCAACTGGATCGAACAGCTCCATGTCGCAAGCGAAAAAAAAGTGGTGCACTTCCGCGAAGGCCGCGTCAAACCCTCTCACCTGGAAACCTTTGTGCACAGCATTGAGAAAAAAATCAAACAGGCGGAGGCGAATGACTTTAACGCCCGTCAGGCGTTGGTCTGCACCATTGATCTGGAACGAAGCCTGATCGAAAAAGAGGTCTTTTTGCATTTTATCGGGATAACGGAAAAGGCCCGCGGCGTCATGACTTCTCTCGCCCAAGAGACCAAAGAACATCAGGAATTGGCGGAAAAACTTTACGCCAAAACACAGGGACCTCGAAAGGGCGATTGACCCATGGCTGCCTGCCAAAAGAGATAGCCGAATATCCGGACATAGATTATACGACCGTGAGCACGATCATCCGTGGATCGACGGACAAAACAAATATCTCACGACCTGACCTGCACACCATGACCCCAAGCAAACACCCAAACAGAATCCCCAGCCTGGTCTTTGCCAACTCTGCCGGCGAGATCACGGATTATCCAGAACTCGAAATGGCGGGCCGCAGCGGGAGCCATTTTTCCCGGCCCAGCCTCGAAGACCTTATCCCCCTACCCGAGGGCAGCGATATCTTCGTATTGCCTGGCCGGTTACCGGTGGGGATCGACCCGGAAACCGGCGAGCCGCTGCTGGTTGAGGAAAACCCCCTGGAGCCTGCCGCCGGTCTCCAGGCAGTAGCGGCCTTCATGTCCCCGGCCCATACCGCCATCCACTGGGCTGCCTTTGAAAAATCAAACGCCGACCTGGCCCACCTGCCACTTTTCGCTTACACCGCCGTGGGCTGGCACGATGGCCAATTCTGGGTCAGCGGTTTCCGGAGCGACCCGGACAAGCGCCAGGAAATGAACCGCTTCCAACCGGAAAAACTTACCCGCCGCACCGAGCAATGGCTGAGGCAATACGAGCAGAACCGGCTTATCCAGCACCTGGGCAAGTGCTGCCTCACCTACCGCTGCCCAGCGGCGATCAACTACTTCCTCCGCCAGTTCGAGGCGCCCCTGCCCACCTCGCCGGTCTGTAACGCCCAATGCCTCGGTTGCATCTCGCTCCAGCCCTCGGGCTGCTGCCCCTCCACCCAGGACCGGATCAACTTTGTCCCCACCCCCAAGGAGATTGCCGAGATCGCGGTGCCCCATCTCACCGCAGTCAAGGGCGGGGTGGCGAGCTTTGGCCAGGGTTGCGAGGGCGAACCCCTGCTCCAGGCCGACACCATCGAAAAGGCCATCCTCCTGATCCGCAAGGAAACGGAGCAGGGCACTATCAATCTCAACAGCAACGCCTCCCTGCCCGAGGCCGTGGACCGCCTGGCCCATGCGGGCCTCGACAGCCTACGGGTCAGCATGAACAGCGCGCAGTCCATTTATCACCAGCGCTACTACCGGCCCAAGGGGTTCACCTTCGATTCGGTCAAACAGTCGATCCGGGTCATGAAACAGCATGGCCGCTTTGTCTCGCTCAACTACTTCATCCTGCCGGGTTTCACCGACGACCCGGCGGAGTTCGCCGCCCTGTGCGAGTTGATCGGTGAATACCACCCTGATTTTCTCCAACTCCGCAACCTCAACATGGACCCGGACTGGTATTTTGACGCCCTCAAATTTGAAGAGGGAGGCGCGCCCATGGGCATCCGCGCCTGGCTCAAACAGCTGAAACAACGTTTTCCCCGGCTGCGCTTCGGCTATTTCAATCCGCCCCTACGCTAAACCCAGATGACCGCCGCGATCAAAATACTTTGCTTCCTCTTCTGGGGCAACCTGCTGCCGCCCCTGGCCAGTCTGGCTTTGAGCGACCGTTTGGCCCAACCAGTGGACCACGGGGCAATCTGGTTCGACGGCAGGCCACTGTTCGGTCCCCATAAAACCATCCGGGGCATCCTGGCCAGCCTCCTTGGCACCACCCTGCTCTTTCCCTTCCTGGACATATCCTGGCAGACAGCGGCTTGTGCCGCCACCCTGCTCATGACAGGCGATCTGCTCTCTAGTTTCATCAAACGGCGGCTCAGTATGGCCAGCGGCGAATCGGTCTTCGGGCTGGACCAGATTTTCGAGGCGCTGCTGCCCGCCCTCTATCTGGCCCACCGCATGCAGGCCCCGCTCTGGTCAGCCCCCCTGGCCCTGGTCATCTTCGTACCAGTAGCCCATGCCGGGGCGCGGTTCTGGAAATATATCCTCTTCAAGCCCCCCATGGAAAACTATCCGCGTTTTGTCCGCTCCACGGTGCGGCTGCGAGAATGGCGCTCCTGCCATCAGCCCCTGGCCCGCTGGCATGTCTGGTTCAACCTCTCCTCCCTGCTTTACAACCGGGTGATGGTCGGCACAGCCTTTCGGCTCTTGGGCCGCTATGAGCAGGGCATTGCCAATGCCCTCAAACTGGAACTGAGCGAACACGAGATCATCTGCCCCACCCTGCCCAAAGCCTTTGAAGGCTTTACCATCCTGTTGCTCACCGATCTGCATCTCGACGGGTTACCCGGACTGGTTGATCTCGTCCTCTCCCGGATCGACCAGCGGCGTTTCGACCTCTGCCTGATCGGCGGCGATATCCGCATGGAGACTTACGGCCCCATCGCCCCAAGCCTGAGAGAGCTGCGCCGCCTGCTGCCGCATATCCAAGCCAAGCACGGGATTTTCGGGGTGCTGGGCAACCACGACTGCATCGAGATGGTTCCGGATTTTGAAGAGGCAGGGATGCTGATGCTGGTCAACGATGCCACCCTGATCGAACAGAATGGAGAAAACCTCTGGCTGGTGGGCATCGACGATCCCAACTACTACAAAACCCACGATACGGCCAAGGCATTCAGCACCGTACCGCCCGACGGTTTCAGCATCATGCTTGCCCACTCGCCCGAGGCCTACCAGGAAGCAGCCCGGCATCAGACGGCCCTGTATCTCTGCGGCCATACCCACGGCGGCCAGATTTGCCTTGGCTCGGGCACCCCCATCTATACCAACAGCCGCGCCCCTCGCTTCACCGCCAAGGGATATTGGCAATACCACTCCATGCAGGGTTTCACCAGCCGGGGAGTCGGGGCTTCCGGTGCGCCGCTGCGCTTCAATTGCCCCGGCGAAATCGCCATCCTCACCCTGCGCACCGCAACCTCCATGAGGTTAAAGGAATATCCATGAAACATATCCACTTTCGACTCCGCTTTTTTCTGGCCACCCTTGTCCTGATCGTGGTTGTCGGCACCTTCGGTTTCATGCGCACCGAGGGGTTCTCGCTCATCGACGCCTTTTACTTTAACATCGTCACCATCACCACTGTGGGTTACGGTGACATCCATCCTGTTACCGTGGCGGGCAAGATGCTGGCCATTTTGCTCATTCTCCTGGGGACGGGCACCTTTCTCGGTGTTATTGCCAATGCCACGGAGCTCATGCTCAGCCGCCACGAGAGCCAGGCCCGCCACAAAAAGCTCCATCTGATCATCGGCATTTATTTCAGCGAAGTCGGCACCCGCTTCCTTGCCCGCTGTGCCGAGGCAGACCCGCAACGCGACCAGTTCTGCGCCGGACTTGCCATCACCCCCAGCTGGACCAACCAGCAATTTTTGCAGGCCAGAAAGAAAATTCGTGACTGCACCTTTCATGTTGAACTTGACCGCATTGATCTCCCGGAGCTGCAAGGTTTTCTCGCCTCCCAGCGGCATACCCTGGTGACTCTGCTGGAAAATCCCATTCTGCTCGAGCACGAAAATTTCACCGAACACCTGCAGGCGGTCTTCCACCTCAACGAAGAGCTTGGAGCCCGCCCCGGTTTCGACCACCTTCCCCAACCTGACCGCAAACACCTGACCGGCGACATCAACCGGGCTTACGGCTCCTTGGTTGGCCAATGGCTAGGCTATATGCTCTACCTCAATCAGCACTATCCCTACCTTTACTCCCTGGCCGTACGCACCAATCCCTTCAACCCGGATGCCTCCCCCACCCTGTACGAATAACCAGACCAGGAGAAAGCCATGCCGGAAATCCACATTAGCAATCGGGGGATCAACGTCACCGTCAACCCGGCCTTCAGCCTGCTCAACAACTACCTGATGCAGAACATCCCCATCCAGACACTCTGCGGCGGCAAGGCAGCATGCGGCCGCTGTCGATTCCGGGTGATTGACGGAGCTTCCGGTCTTTCCCCGGTGCGGCCCGCGGAAATATTCCGCCTCGGGGAAGCGCTCATTGCTACAGGCTGGCGGCTTTCCTGCCAGAGCCATGCCCTGCGGGATGTGACCATCGAACTGCCCAATTTGGACGAGGAATTTGCACCATAAACCGGGCGAGCAAATATTTTTTCGCCCGGTGCAGGTTGACACTTTCTGCCCCGCTATGCCATGATGAATGAAGAAAAATCATCTCCTCTCCTTGCCACACCACCCTGGAGACAACAAGAGAGCCATGGCAGACGATCTCTTCACTAAAGAAAAATCACACTCCCCGCTACTCCTTCTGCTGCTCTTTTCCGTTCTGGCCACGGGCATCGTTGTTGCCGGTTTTTTTGCCTACCGGGACTACGCGCGCAACCACAGTGCCGAGACGGAACGCCAGCTAACGACCATCGCCGAACTGAAGGTCCACGAGTTAACCCAGTATCGTAAAGAACGAATGGGAGATGCTCTCCTCCTCTTCGACAATGCCTCCTTGGCCGCTCTTGTCGGTCGCTACCTGGAACACCCAGAGGATACGGCCAATACCCAAAAGTTGCAGAAATGGCTGAACAACCTCGAGGCGCACTACCAGTATGATACGGTCCGCCTTCTGGACACCAACGGGATAACCCAGCTGTCGTCGCCAAGGGATCTACCCCAAGCCAGTCCCGGTGAGCTGAAAATACTGACCGAAATCCTACACTCGGGTCAGCCGGCACTTTCTGATTTTTACCGAAGCGACAACGACCATCGCATCCACCTTGCCCTTATTATCCCAATCCTTGACCGAGAGAACGGCAACCGCCCCCTGGCGCTGCTTTCTCTGCGCATCGATCCGGAGCAGTATCTCTATCCCTTTATCCAGCGCTGGCCCATCCCCAGCCAGACCGCAGAAACCCTGCTGGTCCGCCGGCAAGGCCAGGAGGTTGTCTTTTTAAACGAACTCAGATTCCAAAAAAACACCGCCCTGAGCCTGCGGTTTCCGTTAAGCCAGACCGATCTCCCCGCAGCCAAAGCAGCACTGGGCCAGACCGGAATCGTTACAGGCCATGACTATCAAGGCAGACCGGTGATCGCGGATGTGCGCCCCATCCCGCATTCGCCTTGGTTACTGGTGAGCAAAATAGACATTTCAGAAACCAACGCGCCGCTACGAGATAATTTATGGGCCATAGGCGGACTGGTCGTGCTTCTGCTCCTTTGCCTCGGTACGGTTATGGCCCTTGCCTGGCAACGGCAACGTGCGAATTTTCTCCAAGAACGGCTTGAGAGCGCGACAGCACTCAAGAATCTGAACCGCGTCTATGCGATGTTGGGAAACATCAACCAAACCATTGTCCGGATCCGCGACCCGCAGGAGTTGTTCCGGGAGGCCTGCCGCATTGCCGTCGAGGACGGAGGCTTCCTTATGGCCTGGATCAGCCAATTCGACAAAGAATCCGGAGCTATTTTGCCTGTGGCCACCGCAGGCAGGGATGACGGCTACGTGGATCAGCTCCGCATAACTTTGGACGATGCGGAACGCGGCAAGGGACCGACCGCCGAGGCAATCCGCACTGCAAGCAAGGCCGTTTGCAACGACATCGAACATGACCCCCGCATGTATTCCTGGCGAGAGGAAGCGCTCAAACGCGGCTACCGCTCCTCGGCAGCCTTTCCACTGATCGTCTTCGACACCATCCGGGGGGCCATTAGCTTTTATGCTGAGGAACCCAATTTTTTCAATACGCATGAACTCCGCTTACTTGACGAATTGGCCCACGATATCTCCTTTGCCTTGGAATTCTCCGAACAGGAAGAAAACCGCCGCAATGCCGAAACAGCCTTGCGGGACTCACAACAGCTCTTTGCCACCGTAGCCAACACCTCGCCCGCCCTGATCTGGATGTCCGGCCTTGACAAAGGCTGCCTCTGGTTTAATGAACCTTGGCTCACCTTCACCGGTCGCACCATGGCAGAAGAGCTGGGCGATGGCTGGACTGAAGGGGTATATCCGGATGATCTTGGGCATTGCCTGCAGGTCTATGCCGAAGCCTTCGAAGCCAGGACCCCCTTCGCCATGGAATACCGCCTGCGCCGGCACGACGGCGAATACCGCTGGCTTCTGGATCAGGGCCAGCCGCGCTACGACGCCTCTGGCGCCTTTGCCGGCTATATCGGTTCCTGTCTGGATATCAGCGAACACCGGAAACTGGAAAATCAGATGCGCCAAGCGGTAAAAATGGAATCCGTCGGTACCCTGGCCGGGGGCGTGGCCCACGATTTCAACAACATCCTCATGGCTATTATCGGATACGGCCAGCTGGCCCTGATGTCCATGGACCAGAACGATCCCCAACGACTAAACATCGAACACATACTGGAAGGCGCGGACCGGGCCGCCCATCTCACCAAGGATCTCCTTCTGTTCAGCCGCAAACAGATCAGCGAACGCAAGCCCGTAGACCTGATCGGGATTATCAAAACCGTGGAAAAATTCATCGTTCGGGTAATCGGCGAAGACATTCGCTGCGAAACCCGGCTCCCGGATCAGCCGCTCACCGTACTTGCCGACAGCCACCAGATCGAACAGGTGGTGATGAATTTCGCCACCAACGCCCGGGACGCCATGCCCAAAGGTGGCACCTTCAGCATCACGGCGCAACAAACCATCCTTAACCCTGAATTCACAGCAGCCCATGGTTTTGGCAGACCAGGCCCCTATGCGCTGCTCACTGTCGCAGATACCGGCTGCGGCATGGCTGAGCAGGTGCGCGAGCGGATCTTCGAACCATTCTTTACCACCAAGGGCGTGGGCAAGGGCACCGGACTGGGCCTGGCTGTGGTGTACGGGATTATCAAGCAGCACGAAGGATATATCAACGTATACAGCGAACCAGACCAAGGCACGACCTTCCGAATTTACCTGCCGCTGATTGCCGCGGCTGCACCGGAAGAAAAAAGCGAGGCAAAGACGGAAGCTCCAGCCCATGGCACAGAAACAATCCTAGTGGCCGAGGACGATAAATCCGTACGGGCTCTTGCCAGAACAGTGCTTACCAAATTCGGCTACACGGTGATCGAGGCGGTTGACGGTGAGGAGGCGGTGCAAAAATTCAAGGAAAACCAGACCGGTATCCAGCTGCTCCTGTTCGACATCATCATGCCGAGGATGAGCGGCCAAGAGGCCTATGAAGCAATCAACAAAATTCAGCCAGGGGTAAAAACCATTTTTATGAGCGGCTACGCGCCGGACACAATCCGGGCGAAAGCCGCACTGGGAGACACTGTCCCCCTGCTGGCCAAACCCCTCTCACCCACAGAGCTTTTGCAGAAGGTGCGAGAGACCCTGATCAGTAAGGTTGAAAAGTAGGCTCCCGAATTTGGCAACTATCCAGAAAGGAACTGATCAGCAGGACCGCAGACCGATGACAGCTAAGCGAACGCAGTGAGACTGCGAAGCAGATGTGGTCCTGCTGGTCAGTTAGCGGATTTCAATAGCACTGACGGGGCAGGACCCCACGGCCTCTTCGCAGTCGCAGGTATAACACTGGTCCGAGCCGATCACCCACGATTTATCATCCCGCAACTCAAAGACCGCCGGGCACAACTCCGCACACACCCCGCAACCGATACACAAATCCTGATCCACCGTTGGCGCTGCCATGATTCTTTCCTTTTTCCTGTAGGCAATAGGGGCTACATGCCCTGGTCTTTAAACCCTTCGCGGACCACCCGGAATGCCCCGGTTGCCAAGTCCAGATCATAGATGTTGAAATTGGTCCGAAGATCAAAACCATCGTGATGCACGGCGAAATTGAGCGAGGCAGACCCTTCCGGCCCGCTGACGATGCGGTGGAAAACCTTGCAGGGCCAGACCAACATGGCGGGTTCGTCCAGCAATACCGTTTCGCCCTGCATGATCCGGTTCGGCGTCACGGTAAAATGCAACAGGCCATGCGCCTCCACATAGATATCCACCTGCCGCGTACCATACAGCACC
This sequence comes from uncultured Pseudomonadota bacterium, assembly GCA_937868185.1. Lineage (GTDB taxonomy): Bacteria > Desulfobacterota > Desulfobulbia > Desulfobulbales > Desulfurivibrionaceae > Thiovibrio. The sequence goes on along the minus strand of CALMMG010000042.1, from coordinate 1,405 downwards.
ATGAGATTATCCGCCTGATGGGGATGCATGTACCAAGGCCGAGTCACCTCACCCACCGGCCCAGGGGAAACAGCACTCTTTTCGTGCAACACCCGGTCGATGGCGTCGATTCGGGGCAGGCAAGCCATGGGCACATTGTCGAAAAATACCCCTGGGGTGCGCCGCAGCATCTGCAAGGGGATGATCCGGTAAAAATTCTGAACTTCCTTGAAGATCTCAAAATCAGCCATGGCATTTCTCCTTTATGGTTTGCAGCTCTCCCCCGAGAGCCCTGTCGAGGGGAGACAAAGAAACAAAAAAGCCGGGGATGGACTTTTTCAATATCCCTGCTATATTGTGACAGTTTTTGTGGATTCCGGCAAGAGAACCTCAACGGACCGCCATCCATTGGCCTTTTACGGCAACACCAAAGGAGAGCACCATGGGCAAAAAAAGCGGTGCCGGTTTCACCCGCCTTCGTAACGCCTTCGGCTGGTCCATGGCAGGACTCGCCGCCACCCTGAAGCACGAAAAAGCCTTTCAGCAGGAGCTGATCCTCTGCCTGATCCTGGCGCCCATCGGTCTCTGGCTTGGCGAAACCGGGGTCGAAAAAGCCCTGCTTCTTGGCTCGCTCATGCTGGTGTTAATCGTCGAAATTCTCAACAGCGCCATCGAGGCGGTGGTAGACCGTTTTGGCGGCGAGCACCACACCCTGTCCGGGCGCGCCAAGGACATGGGCTCAGCCGCCGTGTTCCTCGCCCTGGCCAACGTCACCATCTGCTGGCTGTGTATCATATTTTTCTAACAGGTACTCCATGAACAACTCCCCCATCCGTCCCGTCGACTGCTTCAAACATTATACCCTGGACCAGGACAAGGTTTGTAGCCCAACCGAAACGGTGAACCGCTTCAAGGCCCGCCTTGTCGAGGTGAACCTGGACATCCTCCAGGAGGTGCGCCGCATCGATAACGGGAGGTTGGATATTCCGGTCTACTTCAGCGTCTGCGGCAAGGATGCTCAAGCAGTGATCGGCAACAAGAAGCAGATGGGCAAGGGCAGCACCCCGGAGCAGTCCCAGGCCAGCGCCTGCATGGAACTGGCCGAGCGGTTCAGTTTTTTCAGCTTCAAGCAGAACGAAGAAAATTTCATCACCGATACCTACGCCAATCTCAAAAAAACCAGCCAGCCACTTTTGCCCTTGGTGCGCCTCCTGCTCTCGGTGCATGATGAGCACACCGACATCGCCACCCTGGAACGGCTCATCGAGGATATCCCCATCCAGTGGACCTGGGCCACCAACCTCAACAGCGGCGAGGTGCTGCTGGTGCCCTTCAGCTGGTTTTACGCAATCAACGAGTTCAACGGGCCGTCGGCGGGCAACACCTTTGAGGAGGCGATCCTCCAGGGGATCAGCGAACTGGTGGA
>CALMMG010000041.1 GCA_937868185.1 uncultured Pseudomonadota bacterium | reverse complement strand
AAGATGGTTGATTTGCCGACATTGGGCAGGCCGACGATGCCACAGCGAAAGCCCATGGGAAAAGTCCTTGTTGTTACAGCTCAATAATAAAATGGCCGAAAAATGGCCGGAAATTGTGAGCAGTATATAATGATTTCTTTGCAATGCGGCAAGGGTTGTTTACAATCCAGGAACTAAATTCCACTCAACCAGGCACAGTTACCATGGTCGCTCCTGAAAAAATTATCCGAATAGATTCTCTTTTTGCCGAGCTTTTTAAGAAAAGGCAATGGGACAAGCGGTTGGCCTTGCACGCCGTCTTTAGGGACTGGCCGCAGGTTGTCGGCCCGGAGATCGCCGAACGGACTGAGCCGCAGGTGATTCGAGGTACGGTGCTTTGGATCGCGGTTTCTGACTCGGTCTGGATGCAGCAACTGCATTTGCAAAAACAGGCGTTGCTCGAACAGATCAATGCGAATGTGCAGGGCTCCGAAAAAATAAGCGATATCCGTTTCCAGATAGACGCCGTCCTTGGCGAGGAAAAGATGGTTGCCGCTCCCCAGAAACAGGCGGCTTCTCCGCAGCCGGTTGACCCGGAGGAGCAGAAGGGCTTTGAGCGGTTGATCGCCGCCATCGGCGATGCGGAATTGCGAACGCGCCTGCTCGCTCTGTGGCGAAAAGCCCACCGGTAAGTCTTTCTGGCGGGAAAGTTGCAGGGCTTCGGGTTGTACAGGATATGTCAGTGATTATCTTGCGGTGCGCAGAGGCATGGGAGAAAATGGGGCTTATGGTTTTCTGGTTGCGTTTGGCGGGGAATCTTCGAGGGAGCAAATAGCAATATAGCGTTCGAGGGTTTCCTGATCTGTGCCTTTTAGCAAGAATTGAATGCCAAATTCTCTGGTTTCCTGGTCAAGCTCGATAATTCTGCGGACAATGGCTTCTGGCGCGGTGGCGTTTTCTTCGAAATCGCCAAACCGCAAACGGAGGGTCATACTGAGTGGGCTGAGTTTGTCGCCTTTCTGGATGTGCTGGGAAAATTTCCCCACCAGCTTTGCTCCTTCCATGGAGATGTTCTGTATTGTCCCATGATTGAGATACTGGCTTGCCTTGCGGGTGAAGGTTGCAACAGAGCGTAAACTTGTTACGTACCGGGGGTATTTTCTTCGTTGGATGGTAATAATTGATGTGGGGAAGAGCACTCCCAGCTCGCTGCTGGTTTCAAGCACAGGAATGGCGCTGAAGCTTCGCATGGGTTGGCTATGGTGTTGATACAGGAGTAGGCAAGGCTCTTTGGGTGCCTGGAAAGGGGTGTTCTTGGCAAAAAGAAGGATTGGTCCCGTTTCTTTGGTGAAGATCTCGGAAGGCGTAAGTGTCTGGGGACTCATTCCCTTTTGAAAAAGGGTTACTGGAATTCTCTGACCAACAATCCTGATAATTTCTTCGCCAACGACTTTTGGGTCATCGGACCAAAGCTCCTGCATGCAAAGCCCCCCTCCGGGACAAAACGATGGATGATTTTCGGGCGCAAAATTAAGTCACCCGCGTAGCAAGATGTAAAGCAATGTATAGCTATATTTGCAACGCTTGTAAAGCAGGGGTGAGAAAAACAAGGGAAAAGAGTTTTGAGCGGGGAGCTAGAATTGTTTTTCCGTGTCAAGCAACAGGGTTATCGGTCCATTGTTTATCAAGGCCACATCCATCATGGCCTGGAATTTTCCGGTGGCCACGGTGATCTGTTTTGTACGGATTTCGAGGATGAATTGTTCGTAGAGGCGCTCAGCTTCTGTCGGTGGCGCAGCCGTGGAATAGGATGGGCGCCGTCCTTTGCGACAATCGCCGAACAGGGTGAACTGGGAAACCACCAGCATCTCTCCGTGCGTTTCGAGCAGAGAGAGATTCATGACCCCATGTTCGTCGTCGAAGATACGGAGATTGGCAATCTTGTCAGCCAGAAGTGCGGCTTCTTGCTCCGAATCATTTTTGCCTACGCCAAGAAGGACAAGAAGCCCAGGCCCGATAGCGCCGCAAATCTGCTCGTCTACGCAAACAGAGGCTTGGCTTACCCTTTGGACAACGGCGCGCACGGGTTTTTCTCCTGATTTTCCGGGGTAGCTGGGTTGAGATTGCCAAGGGTAAATTGCAGGATGGCGGTTGCTGCAAGGGTTGCCGTCTCGGCGCGTAGGATGCGTGGCCCCAAGGAGACCGGGGTAAATCCTGCCTGTTGGGCATAGGCAACCTCTGCTGCGCTGAAACCTCCCTCCGGGCCGAGAAGGAAAAACACGGAGTTGCAATCTCGCTCCTGACCGGCAAGAACCTCATTCAGTGTTTGTCGGGTCTCGTGTTCCCAGAAGATCAACTTTGTGTCACAAGGCGGGGGATGGGCCAAGAGATCGGTTACTTCTCGGGTGTCATGGATTTCCGGTGGCCGGGCTCGGTCGCATTGCTTGCAGGCCTCGAGGACGATGCGTTGCCAGCGTTCCATCTGTGTATCTCTTTGCGGTTTGTGGATTCCGTGTTCTGAATAAAAAGGCCAGATTGCATCCACCCCCAGTTCTGTGGCTTTTTGCAGAATGAGGTCCATTTTCTGGCCCTTGAGCAGGGCTTGCCCCAAGTGAATACGGACCTTTGGTAGGAGATCCTGGGTGTGATTGATGATGGTCGCGGTCACCCGGTCTTTGAGGATCTGTTCGATGCGGGCTTGGTACCGGGTGCCGGTTCCGTCAAAGAAGATAATGGGGTCGCCGGGGGCAAGCCTGAGGACAGATCGGATATGGTGGGCTTCCGTTCCGGTCAGTTGGGCGGTTTTGCCTGTGATATCAGTTGGATTTATGAAGAATCGGCGGAGGCTCATAGGCGTTTATGGCTGCAAGAAGAGAAGTGCGCTCCATTCCCCCTCGCTCCGGGTTTCCTGATGTTTCAGGCCAAGAGCGTTGTAAGCTGCGCGGATGTTGTCGGTTTGGGGGCCGGTCAGGATTCCTGCTAGGATGAGTCGTCCTTTTGGGGCCAGACGTGCGGCAAGGCTGGCGGCAAGTTCAATGAGTGTATCATGAATGATGTTGGCGATGACAAGATCGAATTGTCGGGGGATATCTGCCAGGACAACGCCATCTGCTGTAATGGTTGGAGTCAGACCATTGCGCAGGATATTTTCCTCCGCTACCACCACGGCTTCTGGGTCATTGTCAATTGCTAGCACCTCCTGGGCGCCAAAAAGGGCGGCAGCCATGGCTAGGATGCCTGTGCCGGTGCCTACATCGAGGACGGTTTTGGGAGGGGTTTCTGTTCCATGAAAAATTCCCTCGACGAATTCAAGGGCCAGCTTGGTACTGGCGTGGTGACCTGTGCCGAAGGCCATCCCTGGATCCATCTCGATAACCTTTTCGTCGACGCTGGGCTGGTATGATTCCCAAGTAGGCTTGATGACAAGATGGGCTGTGATCGGTAGGGGCTTGAATCGTTCTTTCCAGGTCTTGTTCCAGTCTTCATCGGGAATGATTTCTGTTTCAAGCCGTGTTTTGCCTTCTTCTGAGGCGAGGTGAGCGAGTTCCTCAAGGTACGTGGTAATTGTTTTCAACTTTTCCTTGGTGTGAGGGGTATTTTCCAGGTAGCCGATAATCTGTTCTTGGGCAGCATTGGCTGATGCCAGCGGAATCTGCTCGACTCCGCCGGTCTGCGCGCATATAAAGTCGGCAATGGGGTCGGAGATGGTTTCGCTGGCGGTGATCGTAATTCGGAGCCACGATTTGTTTGGCTTATGTGCGGGGTTTTTTGTTGGCATCGGGCGGCCTGTGGCAAAATAATAGTTGCAAATAAATAAGCTGGAAACTGTATCAGAGTACAGTAGTGTACTGGATGCTGTATTCCCCGGCAAGAGCGAGTTGGGTGTAGGGCATGGATTATGATTGTGATCGATTCTTCTATATAATGATATCGGGCCTGGTGTGATGGACGAAAAAAAGATGCATGAACTCCTTGTAAAGGTGAGTAGCGGCGGGTGTACTGTTGCCGATGCTTTAGTTGAATTGAAGAATTTCCCTGCCGAGATGCTCTCCTGTGCTCACCTCGATCATCACCGACGTCTGCGGACTGGGGTGCCGGAGGTTGTTTACGGGGAGAATAAAACGGCTGGCCAGATCGCCGATATCCTGGAAAAAATGCTCCGGGTCTCTCCATCGGTAATGGCCACGCGGGTGAGTCAGGAAAAGGGTGAGGCGGTTTGTCTGAAAATTCCCTGGCTTGTTTATCATGAGACAGCCCGGATGTTAACTGCACAGATGGAAGAGAAGCCGCAAAGGTCTGATGGCGGGGTAGGGCCTGTTTTGGTACTCTCCGCCGGAACTTCTGATATCCCCGTGGCGGAGGAAGCCTTTGTTACTTTGCGTTGTCTGGGGCATGAGGTTGAAGGGCTATATGATGTCGGGGTGGCTGGAATCCATCGATTGCTTTCGCGGCGGGATCTTCTCGAGAAGGCAGAGGTATTAATTGTGATCGCCGGGATGGAAGGAGCGCTTCCTAGTGTAGTTGGTGGGCTGGTAGATAAACCCATTATCGCGGTTCCTACCAGTGTTGGCTATGGAACCGGCCTGGGAGGCATTGCCGCGCTTTTGGGTATGCTTAACAGTTGTGCTCCAGGAATTGCGGTCGTTAATATTGACAATGGCTTTGGTGCCGCGTGCATGGCGGCAAGTATTGTTCGGCAAATCACTGGTCGGGTAGGTGTTTCATGATGTTTTTTTGTGATAGTAACTGATGGTTCCCTGTAAGGGCCACGCCTAAAAATGTCAATATTTCTGGCTGCTGTAGGGGCGGGTCTTTGGTGGCATCGCAGAAAAACAACGAGTTACGACTGGCGGTTTTGCGGGTGCTGTGTTTTTTGATATTTCCGCATTATTGCTGTTGACAAGGGTGGGCGCTTCGGCTATTTTGGCCCCCGAACGATAACCCGACGCCATGACGAGCGCCTTTGAAAAACGTCAGAAAACATCTTGACGGGCTCCGGTGTTTCGGTTATCTTCTCTTTTTCCCAATAAGTGGGAAGTCTCGGTTTCCGGGGCGCAGCGATCATTGAAAACTGAATAGTGAGCAAAGTAGAAGATGGGCCCCAAG
>CALMMG010000040.1 GCA_937868185.1 uncultured Pseudomonadota bacterium | reverse complement strand
GGTCGTCAAAGAGGATGAGCATGAGATCCACCGGGCTCTTGCAGGAGTCGATCTCATTGGTCATTTCGATGTAGGAGGCATAGTTAGCCAGCACCTTACCCTTAAGATAGTTGATCACCCCATCTGCGGTGCGGGAATAGGTGTTGACCCGCAGGATCACCTCCCTGGCGTTGCCCTCGATGCCGAACATATTGCCCAGGAGCCGATAGGCCCGCTCATTGGCCAGCTTCCGCCGGGCCGGGTCATTGATGATCTTCTGTATCTCGGCAAAGGTGCGAACATCGAGAAATTCAAAGATCTGGTTGCGCAAAATCCGGTAGCGGGTGGCCATGCCAGCCTCGGCCACCCCCTTGGCAAAGAGCCGCGCCTCCGGGGAAAACTGTGCCAGAGCCGGGGGCCTATCGCCGGTGGCAAAAGGACCGGACCGATCCAGCAGTGAAAAGATGTTTTCTTGCGTCATGCGACTTCCCCCCTTTTTCAAGCCCAGAATCATCACCCTTGGCAACCCACTTATTTTTTCCCACTCTACGGGCAGGAACGCCCCCAATCAAGAATTATATTTGCCCACAACGCCAGGGACTCTCCCCGCTTTCAAAAAAAGCCTTGACGTGCCTTAGCGAATAAGTCAAATGTGAATTTAACTTATTCGCCGTATATTACCAAACCCATATTGATACAGAACAAGGGGATGCTTATACCTTCCCCCTTGTTTTCCGAAGAAACCAGCCTCCCAGCAAAGAATACCGCCCATGAAAAAACGCATCCTTCTCTCCCTCCTTGGCCTGCTGCTGGTGATCGGGCTTCTTGCCGGCATCAAAGGCTTGCAGATCTTCAAGATGATGGGCAAAAAAGAGAGCTTTACCCCCCCGCCCGAAACGGTAACCACGGTCCAGGCCCACCCGGACTCCTGGGAGACCAGTCTGCCTGCCGTGGGTTCATTGGAAGCGGTGCAGGGAGTGACCATCGCCGCTGAATTGCCCGGCAAGGTGGCACACATTGCCTTTACCCCAGGCACCCAGGTACAAGCGGGCAGTATTCTGCTCCAGCAGGACACCTCCTCGGAAGAGGCGCAACTCCAAGCTGCAGAAGCGCAGTCCGTGCTCGCCAAGGTCAACTTCGAGCGGCTCCGCCAACTCATCGAGACAAACGCCGTTTCCCAGGCAGCTCTTGATGACGGCGAGGCGAAACACAAACAGGCAGTGGCCCAGACCCTCGAGATCCGCGCGGCCATAGCCAAAAAAACCATTCGCGCCCCATTCTCCGGTCGTCTCGGCATCCGGTTGGTCAATTTGGGCCAGATCCTTAAGGAAGGGGAGCCCATAGTTTCCCTTCAGGCCATGGACCCTATTTTTGTTAATTTCATGCTGCCCCAGCAGGAGCTGTCCCGCATCCAGCCAGGATTTCCGGTGCGGATAACCTCTGACGCCCTGCCCGGCCAAACCGTGACCGGCAAGATCACCGCCATCAACCCCCAAGCTGACAACGCCACCCGCAACGTCCGGGTACAGGCCACCGCAGCGAACAAGGAAGAGCGGTTGCACCCCGGCATGTTCGCCACGGTCTCCGTACTGCTGCCCGCGAAAAATCAGGTGCTGATCATCCCCGCCACTTCCGTGCTCCCAGCCCCCTACGGCGATTCAGTCTTTGTGGTTGAAGAAAAAACAAACGAAAAAACCGGCAAACCCGGCCTGGTGGTGCGCCAGCAGTTTATCCGCCTCGGGGAAAAGCGCGGCGACTTTGTTGCCATTGCCTCAGGTCTTGAGGCAGGGGCCACCGTAGTCAGTTCCGGGGTGTTCAAGCTGCGCAACGGCCAGTCAGTGGTGGTGGACAACGCCCTGAATCCGAAGTTTGACCTCAATCCCAAGCCCAACAACAGTTGATCCGCTGAGTCAAGACCCATGAAATTCACCGATATTTTCATCCGCCGCCCCGTGCTTGCCATGGTGATCAGCCTGCTCATCATCATTGCCGGATTGCAAGCGTTGCGCAGCCTCAATGTCCGCCAGTTTCCCAAGAGCGAAAACGCGGCGGTCACCGTGACCACCGTCTATGTCGGCGCCAATGCCGAACTGGTGCGGGGCTTCATTACCTCCCCGCTGGAACGGGCCATTGCCGCAGCCGACGGCATTGATTATATCCAATCCCAGAGCGCCCAAGGTGTCTCCACCATCACCGTCCGGTTGAAACTCAACTACGATGCAATCAAAGCCCTGTCGGAGATCAGCTCCAAGGTCGACCAGGTCCGCCGGGATCTGCCGCCCGAAGCCGAGGTGCCGATAATCAACGTTGAGTCTGCGGATAACCAGTTTGCTGCGGCCTATCTCAGTTTCACCTCCGACGTCCTGACCCAAAACGAAATTACCGATTACCTGACCCGGGTGGTGCAACCCCGTCTTTCCGCCATTGCAGGCGTGCAGCGCGCCGACATCCGCGGCGGCCGCACCTTTGCCATGCGCGTCTGGCTCAAGCCCGAACGGATGGCCGCCTACAACGTCAGCCCGGCTCAAGTCCGCAAAGCTCTAGCCGCCAACAACTATCTGGCCGCCCTGGGCCAGACCAAGGGTTCCCTCATCCAAGTCAACCTCACCGCCAATACCGATCTGCGTTCGGTGGAGGAATTCAAACGCTTGGTGGTCCGGGAAGAGAACGGAGCCACCATCCGGTTGGCCGATGTGGGTGATGTGGTCCTCGGGGCTGAGGATTACGACAACGAGGTGCGTTTTTCCGGCCAAACTGCCACCTTCATGGGAATCTGGCCTCTGCCCAACGCCAACTCCCTGGATATGATCAAACTGGTCCGCAAAGAAATGGCGGCCATTCAAAAGGATCTGCCCACCGGCCTCAAGGGCCGTATCGCCTACGACGCCACGGCTTACATCGACGATGCCATCCACGAGGTGACAAAAACCCTTGGCGACACCCTGCTCATCGTGATGGTGGTCATTTTCCTCTTCCTCGGCTCCTTCCGCTCGGTGCTGATCCCGGTGGTGGCTATCCCCCTGTCCCTCATCGGCGGCATGTTCCTCATGCAGCTCTTCGGCTTCAGTATCAATCTGCTCACCCTGTTGGCCATCGTCCTTTCCGTGGGGTTAGTGGTGGATGACGCCATCGTGGTGGTGGAAAACGTCGAACGCCACCTGGGGGAAGGCAAGTCGCCCCTGGATGCTGCCCTGCAGGGAGCCCGCGAGCTGGTGGGACCGATCATCGCCATGACCATCACCCTGGCTGCGGTCTATGCGCCCATTGGCTTCCAGGGCGGCCTCACCGGCTCGCTCTTCCGGGAATTTGCCTTCACCCTCGCCGGAGCAGTGACCATCTCCGGGGTGGTGGCCCTGACCCTGTCCCCAATGATGTCGGCCAAGCTGCTCAAGCCAGGGATCGAAGAGCATGGGTTGGCGGGCAGGATCGCTCGCGACTTTACCCGGCTGCGCAACGCCTATGGCCGCCGGCTGGACGCCACCCTTGCCGCCAGGCCTGCGGTTTACACGGTCTGGATCGTCATCAGCCTGCTCAGCATCCCCATGTTCATCATGTCGGCCAAGGAATTGGCACCCAACGAGGACCAGGGGGTTATCTTCGGCGTCGTGGACGCGGCGGCCAACTCCACCCTGGACCAAACCAGCGGCTATGCCGCCGCGGCCAACAAGATTTTCCTCAATTTCCCGGAAACGGATTTCACCTTCCAGCTTACCCAGCCCACCTCCGGCTTCAGCGGCATGGTAACCAAGCCTTGGGCCCAGCGCAAACGTTCAGTGTTCGAGATCATGCCCGAGGTACAAAAGAAATTACAGGCGCTGCCTGGTATCCGCATCTTCCCGGTATTGCGACCCTCGCTGCCTGGCGGCGGCCAGTTCCCGGTGGAATTCATTTTGGCCTCAACGGCGGAAACCCCGCAGATTCTCGAATTCGCCCAACAGCTTCAGCAGAAAGCCATGCAGAGCGGGATGTTTGCCTTTCCCCCAATTATCGACGTCAAAATAGACCAGCCCCAATCGGAGTTTGACATCGACCGGGAAAAGGTTGCGGATTTAGGCCTTAACCTCGAGCAGGTCGGCGCGGACCTCGGGGCCATGGTGGGCGGCAACTTCGTCAATCGCTTCGACATCGCTGGGCGCAGCTACAAGGTCATCCCCCAGATTGCCCGAACCGACCGGCTCAACCCGGAACAGCTGAGAAAAATTTATGTCACCGGGCCAAACGGCCAACTGGTACCGCTTTCCACCGTCGCCACCATCAAGGATTCCACGGTGCCCCGTTCCTTAAACCGCTTCCAGCAGCTGAACGCGGTCAAGATCAGCGGCGTCTCGGTGCGCCCCTTGGACGAGGCCTTGCGCTACCTGGAAGATGAGGCGGCAAAGATTCTCCCGCAAGGATATTCGATTGATTACACCGGAGAATCCCGCCAGCTGCGCAGCGAGGGCAACAAGTTCCTGCCTGCCTTCGGCTTGGCCGTGGTCCTGATCTTTTTGGTCCTGGCCGCCCAGTTCAACAGCTTCCGCGATCCCTTTGTTATCCTGGCCGGTTCGGTGCCGCTCGCCATGTTCGGCGCCCTGATCTTCACCTTCCTCAAGATCCCCGACCCGAATACCCCCTTTTGGACCCACGGCTGGACCACCACCCTGAACATCTATTCCCAGGTAGGATTGGTAACCCTGGTTGGATTGGTGGCCAAAAACGGCATCCTCATCGTCGAATTTGCCAACACCCTCCAGGAACAGGGGCATACCAAACTGGCTGCCATCCGGGAAGCCTCCATGACCCGGTTGCGCCCCATCCTCATGACCAGCACCGCCACGGTGGCAGGGCATTTCCCCCTGACCCTGGTCACCGGCGCAGGCGCCGCAGCCCGGAACTCCATCGGCTTGGTACTGGTGGGCGGCATGGCGGTGGGCACCCTGTTCACCCTCTTCGTAGTCCCTTCCATCTACATGCTGGTGGCCCGTGATCATGGCCAGAATCGGCTGCCGGAGGCCAACGCAAACGAACCGGAGGCGGCTCGCCCATGAGTACCTCAGATCTGTGGGCCGCCTTGGGCTCCGTGCCGGAGGAAGAGATGGCCCATGTGGTCACCCGACTTTTTGCTCTGTACGAAGCCCGGCTCCAGCAGAACCCGAACGATCCGGAGGCCCTCCATTTTTTCAGCAACCTCGACCTCGCCATTACCCAGACCTGCCAATGCAACAGCAACAGACGATAAGCCGCCGGAATCAGACAGCGTATGCCGTGCTCAGTGCAGCATTATTTTGTCTTATCCTGGCTCGGCCAAGCGCGGCCCAGGACAACAAAATTGACGCGATGTGCATGGTGGAAGAACACAACACCCTGCGCGCCAGTGTGGGCGTCCCGGAATTGCACTGGTCCGACGCCCTTGCCCGACAGGCCGCATCCTGGGCCGCCGAGCTTAAAAAATCAGGCTGCGGTATGCAACACAGCCATGCTGCAAGGGTTGGGGAAAATCTCTACTGGGCCAGCCCCCTAAAAACAGGCAGCAGAAGCAAGGGCAAGAGCACCTGGAAATGGAGCCTGACCCCGCAACCCATTAAGGAAAAAACCGTGGTCGCCGCTTGGGCCACTGAACAGCCGTGGTACTCCCGGGCCAGCAACACCTGCGACGCCCCGCCCAGCAAAACCTGCGGCCATTACACCCAGATGGTCTGGGAAACCACCAGGGAAGTCGGCTGCGCCAAAGCCGTATGCGACGATAGCTCCCAGGTCTGGGTCTGCAACTACGCGCCCGCCGGAAATGTAATCGGACAACGCCCCTACTGACAGCAGTCGCCCCATGCCGGGCAACCAGCAAAATTACCCGCCTCTTCCTGAACCCCTCGACAGCACTCCCCAATCCCGCTATGATGTGACAGCTTCGTCAGCCAAGGAGGACATAAGCCATGGACCAACCGATGGATCAACAGCTCGCATCACTGCACACCATCGCCAACAGGGCCACCGCCTTTCTGGTGGATTACAGTTTTCAGGTGGTCGGGGCCATCATCATCCTCATTGGTGGCTTCCTGCTTGGCAACTGGGTGGCCGCCGCCGTGGCCAAGCTCTGTGAAAACCGGGGGGTTGATGTCACCCTGCGCCATTTCCTCTCCTCCCTGGCCAAGATCGTGGTGGTCGCCTTTGCGGTGCTCCTCGCCTTAAGCAAGTTCGGGATCACCATCGCCCCGTTCATCGCGGCCATCGGCGCGGCAGCCTTCGGCGCCACCTATGCCCTGCAAGGTCCGCTCTCCAACTACGGAGCCGGGCTGGCCATCATCCTGGGCCGTACCTTTATCGTCGGCGATACGATCACGGTGGCCGGGGTCTTCGGGGTGGTGGAAGAGGTTACCCTAGCCCACACCAGCCTGCTCACCGAGGATGGGGTAAAAGTCACCGTGCCCAACAAGCATATTGTCGGAGAGATCTTGCAAAATTCAGGAGAGTACCGCATTGTGGAAAGTTCGGTGGGCATCAGCTACGACGCCGATCCCACCAAGGCCATCGAGGTCATCCGCCAGGCCATCGCCGGATTTCCCCAGGTGAAACGCGGGCCGGCGCCGCAGATCGGCATCGATGATTTCCGAGATTCCTCAGTGGCCATCGGCTACCGCTACTGGGCACCCACCCGGCAATACATCGAAACCATGCATGGTGTGAACCTGGCTGTTTTTCAGGAGCTTGGCCGGGCAGGGATCAGTATTCCCTTCCCGCAGCGGGTGGTAACCATTAGCAAGGATCAAACCCTTTCATGAAAACGAACAAACCCTGGGATACCGCCACCCTGCTCAAACTGGCGACCTATGCCTCCACCGCCACGGCAGTGGTACTCATCGGGGTCAAATGCTTGGCCTGGTTTATGACCGGCTCCTTGAGTGTCATGGCCTCCTTGGTGGATTCGCTCATGGACGCGGCCGCCTCGCTGATTAACCTGTTTGCGGTACGCTATTCGCTGAAGTCCGCAGACGAGGATCACCAGTTCGGACACGGCAAGGCGGAAGCCCTGGCTGGGCTCGGCCAAGCCTGCTTCATTGCCGGTTCGGCCATCTTTCTGCTCATGCAGGCCATCGAACGGCTGAATCACCCGCAACCCCTGCAAGCAATCAATGTTGGCCTCTGGGTCATGGTCTTCGCCATTGGCGCCACCCTGCTGCTCCTGGCCTTTCAGGGCTTTGTCATCAAGAAGACCAATTCTTCGGCCATCCGCGCCGACGCCCTCCATTACAAAACCGATCTGCTCACCAACACGGCCACCATTTTCGCTCTCTTTTTTGTCGCCTCAGGCTGGCCCCTGCTGGACCCGCTGGGGGCGCTGGCCATTGCCGGGTACATCCTTTACAGCGCCTGGCAGATTGGCCAGGAGGCCATGCAGGTTCTCATGGACCGAGAACTTCCGGAGGAAACCCGCCAGCGCATCTGCGATATCGTCCTGGCCCATGGGACCGTGCTCGGCATCCACGATCTGCGCACCCGCCAGTCCGGACAAACCATGCATATCCAGCTCCACCTTGACCTTGACCAGTCCCTGCCCCTTGCCGAGGCGCACCGGGTGGCAGATGAGGTGGAGCATGCCATTATGGCCATTTTTCCCCAAGCCGATGTTCTCATCCATCAAGACCCCCGCAATCCGGCCCGCTACCGCCGCAATCCCCAAGAATGCAGGGAACTTCCAGAAAAGAACCTGTGTTGACCTGCTACCCACCCCCCCTCTTTGCCGTTGACCGCCCAACCCGCGCAGGGTACAAGAGAGAAATTCCTCCGCACACCACCCACACAGGTGATCAGATTGAAGACAACGATACAAACCGTGCTTGCCTATTGCCTCACCTTGGGTGCTATCTTCGGCTTCTGGTATGGCGTAGGCCTGCCACGCCAAATCCCCGAAGCGGAACTGGCGGCTGACCACACCCTGCAATGTGTGTCCTATGCGCCCTTTGAAAAGGACCAGTCCCCCTTTGATTTTGCCAAGGGCATGACCATTGCCCCCGCCCGGATCGATGCGGACCTGGCTATTCTCTCCCAACGTTTTTCCTGCATCCGCACCTATTCGGTCGCCGGGCTGGAGGCCTTGCCCGAGTATGCGGAAAAATACGGGATGCGGGTGCTCTTGGGCGCCTGGATAGGGGCAGACCCAAAGCTTAACCAGCAGGAGATAGCAAAGGTGGTCGAGCTTGCCAAACGCCACCCGGTAAGCGTCCGGGCGGTGGTGGTCGGCAACGAGGCCCTGCTCCGCCGAGAAATCACCGGCCCGCAGCTCGCCGAATACATCCGCCAGGTCAAGGATGCCCTACCGGGGGTGCAGGTTACCTATGCCGATGTCTGGGAGTTCTGGCTCAAGCATCCGGAGGTGGCCCAGGCCACTGATTTTGTCATGATCCACATCCTGCCTTACTGGGAGGATAACCCGGTTACAATCACCGGGGCCATGGCCCACATCAAAAAGATTCGGGATGAAATCGGCGAGAAGATTCCGGGCAAAGAGATCGTCATCGGCGAAACCGGCTGGCCCTCCCAAGGGCGCATGCGGCAAGGGGCGCTGCCCAGCCTGGAAAATCAGGCCCGGTTTATCCGCGGTTTCGTTGCCCTGGCCGAGCAGGAGCATTGGCAATATAACCTGATCGAGGCCTTTGACCAGCCGTGGAAACGCATCAAGGAAGGCGCGGTGGGCGGCTATTGGGGGTTGTACAGCCCGGAGCGGGCCGACAAGCATATCCTTTCTGGGCCGGTCTCGAACTTTCCCAACTGGCAGATGCTGTTTGCTCAATCGGCGGCCATTGCCCTGATGACCCTGCTCATTGCCCGCAGCCACCGCAACATGGGCGCATCCCGCTGGCTGCGATTTTCCGCCGCCATGGCTGGCGGCGCCATCCTTATCGTGTTGCAAGGGCATCAATTTTCCATCATTTCAACCAACAACTATGAATACCTCTGGGCCGGCCTCATCCTTTCACTGAGTGCCAGCGTCTATCTCCTGGCCCTCAAAGCCATCGCTTCCGATACGATGCCCACCCATCTCAGCCTGGATGCGTCCATGGATTTCCTGCGCGGCAAAGTCCGCCTCAGCCCTGAAGCCGTGCATGGCACCTTGCGGTTGGGGGTGGTGGCTTGCGCGCTGATCGGTGTTCTTGGTCTGGTGCTGGACGCCCGCTACCGAAGCTTCAACAACTTCGGTTTTGCCATCCCCGCCCTGACCTATGCCTGGTTTTCCCGCAGGCAAAACAACCAGGGACCTCAAGGCATGCTCGAACGACTTAGCGGGCTTCTACTCGCCTCAGGGAGTGTGGCTATCCTGATCAACGAAACCCCACTGAACTGGCAGGCCGATATCTGGGTGGCCATCTGCCTGGTGC
The DNA here is from genome assembly GCA_937868185.1 of uncultured Pseudomonadota bacterium. GTDB lineage: Bacteria > Desulfobacterota > Desulfobulbia > Desulfobulbales > Desulfurivibrionaceae > Thiovibrio. The sequence continues at coordinate 41,859 of CALMMG010000040.1, read as the reverse complement.
TGGCCTACCCCCTCTGGCGGGAAAGCCGAGGTGTTTCGTTACGCCCCTTGCGGCCCTTTGCTCTTCTGGTGCTTGGCGCCTTTGCTGCCTTTGCCGCCCTGCGTCACGGGGTCTTTATCTCGGAACGACTGGTGGGGGTGTGCGCGGATACACCGGACAAGACCGTCTGCCTGGTCCGCTCGCTCATCGGCCGCTTGATGTACAATCAGGTTTTTGCCTGGATAAGCATTACCCTGGCCGGACTTGCCATCTGGCGCAATTCGGTCTGGTTATGCGGACTGGCCCTGGTCGCGAGCCTGGCCGGGCTTGCCTTTTACAATGTCAATCTGGCGGCCCTGGCCTTTGTCCTGACCGGACTCACCCTGGTCCACCGAAAACACACCAAGACCATTTGCGCATGACCGATACCCAAGGCCAAAAGATTCTTGAGGAAGGCCTCGCTGCCATGTCCATCATTCTTAACGACATGGCGAGAGAACGGCTTGTAACGTATTACGGGGAGCTCCTCCGCTGGAGCGCCAAGATCAATCTGGTGGCCAAAGCCCCGCTGCGCGAGATCTGGGAGACCCACTTTCTCGATTCCCTGAGCCTGCTCCGGGTCCTTCCGCCACAGGGGGAGCCACAGCCGCTGCTTCTTGACATCGGCACCGGCGCAGGCTTTCCCGGCCTGGCCCTCAAGGCAGCCCGACCTGAACTGCCGGTCATCCTGGTGGAACCCCGCCAGAAACGGGTTTCTTTTTTACGCCACGTGATCCGGACCCTGGGGTTAAAAGATATCGAGGTAATCTGCGGCCGTCTGGAGAAAAATTCCACCGAGGTGGATGGTCAAACCCTTGCCGTGCCCCTCATCACCAGCCGCGCCTTCACCAACATCGGTGAATTTCTCCTGCACACCGCCGCGGTCAACCCGGTGGGCGGTCGGGTCATCTGCATGAAAGGCCCGCGAGCCGAGCAGGAGATCGCTGCCTGGCGGGCTGAACAGCCCAGCAGCCCCTACCGGTTGCAGGAAATCGTCGAACTGACCCTGCCATTTTCTGGCAAGGTCCGCAACCTTGTTATCTTCAGCAAAGAAGGCGAATAAGCACCATGGACACCACCAAGACCCCGGCCATTATGTTCCAGGGCACTTGCTCCAACGCGGGAAAATCCGTGCTCACTGCCGCCTTGTGCCGCATCCTCTTGCAGGATGGGTTGCGGGTTGCCCCGTTCAAGGCCCAGAACATGTCGCTCAACTCCTTTGTCACCCGGGACGGCGGCGAGATGGGCCGCGCCCAAGTGGTGCAGGCCCAGGCCGCGCTTCTTGACCCGGATGTGCGCATGAACCCGGTCCTGCTCAAGCCCTCCAGCGACACGGGCAGCCAGGTTATTCTCCTGGGCAAACCGGTGGGCAACATGACGGTGAACGACTATCTGGCCTACAAGCCCCAGGCCTTTGCCAAGGTGCAGGCGGCCTACGATTCCCTGGCCAGTGAATACGAGGTCATGGTCCTGGAGGGGGCAGGCAGCCCGGCCGAGGTGAATCTCAAGGCCCACGACATCGTCAACATGCCCATGGCCCGGTATGCCCAAGCCAAGGTCCTGCTGGTGGGGGATATCGATCGGGGCGGTGTGTTCGCCTCCTTTGTCGGCACCATGGAGATCCTGGACGACTGGGAGCGGGAGTTGATCGCAGGCTACGTGGTGAACCGATTCCGGGGGCAGAAATCGCTGCTCACCGAGGCGCTGGATTACATGGTGCACCGAACCGGCAAGCCGGTGCTGGGCGTGGTGGATTACCTCCCCAACCTGGGGTTGCCCGAAGAGGATTCGGTGAACTTCAAGGCCGGACTTTTCAGCCCGCATCGGCCTGCGGGCGTCCATGTCACCGTGGCGCTCATCGACCTGCCGCATATCTCCAACTTCACCGACTTCGAGCCGTTTCTGGCCGAACCGGACCTGTTTGTCAAAATCGCCAGAACCCCGGCCGATATCGCGGACGTGGACGCCATAATCCTGCCGGGCAGCAAGAACGTGATCGGTGACCTTAAGTGGCTATTTCAGTCTGGCCTGGCAGAGGCCCTTAAAAAATACAGCCTTGAGGGAAGGGAGATCCTCGGCATCTGCGGCGGTTTCCAGATGCTGGGCCAAAGCATCGACGATCCCTACCATATCGAATCCAGCGGAGAAACCCTGACCGGCCTCGGTTTGCTTGACCTTGCCACGGTACTGGAGAAAGATAAAACCCTGACTCGGCAGTCCGGCACCCATCTCGCCTCGGCCCTTGGCGTACATGGCTATGAGATTCACCACGGCCAGAGCCGGGCCAGCGAGACCTGCGACATCCTCCGGTTCAGCAACGGGGAAAGCGGCGGGGTCGGCAACCCCGCGCAAACCATCTGGGGCACCTACCTGCACGGCATCTTTGACGCGGACCCCTTCCGACGCTGGTTCATCGACCGATTGCGGCAACGACGGGGGCTTGCCCCGCTCAACCGGGTGCAGGCAGCCTATGACCTGGAACCGGCCTTTGACCGGCTGGCCGAGGCAGTGCGCAGCCAGATCGACATGAGCGCCATCTACCGATTGCTGAAAAAATGATCTCCCTCGAATACCAGATTCTCATCGCTATTCTGCTGGATCAGTTGCTCGGCGACCCGCGCTGGCTGCCGCATCCGGTGCGGATCATCGGCGCGGCCTGCACCCGGATGGAAAAAATCACCCGCGCCATGCTGCCGCCGTTTGCCGCGGGAATCTGCTCGGTTATCTTGGTTCTGGCTCTCACCGGGGCAACAACCTGGGGTCTGCTTGCAGGGGCAACCCTTCTCCACCCCTGGCTGGGAAATGCGGCATCCATTCTCCTGCTCTACACCACCATTGCCGCCCGCGATCTTACCCGCCACAGCACCGAGGTCTATACCGCTCTGCAGAATGGGAATCTGACCGAGGCCCGCCAACGGGTGGGGATGATTGTCGGCCGGGACACGGCCAATCTTGACGAGGCAGAGGTGGCGAGGGCGGCAGTGGAATCGGTGGCGGAATCCATGGTGGACGGAGTAACCGCGCCGCTTTTCTTTGCCCTGCTGGGCGGGCCCGTAGCGGCCATGCTCTACAAGGCGATCAACACCATGGACTCCATGTTCGGCTACAAAAACGCACACTATCTCAAGTTCGGCTGGGCAGCGGCCCGGCTGGACGACCTGGCCAACTTTGTCCCTGCCCGCCTCACCGCCCTGATGATCCCGGCCGCCGCTTGCCCTCTTGGCCTTAACCCAAAACGCTCCCTGCTGACCCTGCTTCGGGACCGGCTTGCCCATGCCAGCCCCAATTCTGGCCATACCGAGGCGGCGGTAGCCGGCGCCTTGGGTGTGCAACTGGGCGGCGCAAACAGCTACTTCGGCACGGTGCTGAAAAAGCCGACCATCGGCGATGCCACCAGACCGCTGGAACCGCGGGACATCCTCCGCGCCAATAGCCTGATGCTACTTTCCTCCGCCTTGACACTGCTGGTTTGTCTCGCCCTGCGGTGGCATATCTTGAGCCTCGTCTCCGGCATACTCCCCTGAGCATCCTCGGGTCCAAAACCGACCGCCAAACCGCCCGCGCACCCCGCGGATATCAATGGATTTTTTAGGCGCCAACAGATACAATTAAATAAAATCATTGTTCACAGCAAGATCTTGTCCCTTTCCCCAGAGATGGACCATGGCATGGCAGGCATATTAAAAAAACCATTTTTCCCGCGACAGGTGAGCCTTGGCACCCTTGTCCTGGGGTTTCTCCTTGTTTTCAGCTTCACCCCCTTGATTACGTTTTCTTTTTTTTCCCTCAATGGCATCATCTCCCAGTTGCGCGCCATTGAAGAGAGCGAAGAGCTGCACTTCATCAAGGATGACCTGCATCAACTTGAAACACGGATTGAGCATTACCAGCAGATGGTCGGCTTTGTCTCGCAACTTCCAGCGGTGAAAGAGATTCTGGATCGCGGGGAGAGTGGCGCCGGCAACATCACCAAGGAGAAAGCCTTTCTCCGCTATACCGACGTGTTGAACAAGGCCTTTGCCAAAAATAACGACGTGGTGAGCATCCAGATCCTTGATCAGGATGCGGTCGTGCAATTTTCCCTGATCAAGATAGCGGGCTCCACCAAATACAAACAGACCCCTAACCTTCCGCTCACGGTTGATCCGGAGTCAATCAAAAAGGTCCTGGCCATGCAGGACACGGGATTTCTTGTCATTCCTCTCCGAAAAAATCAGCAAGGAGAGGATCACCAGCCCCACCAACTGTTGCTCCGCATCCTCACCCCGATCCAGGCGGAAGGAAAAACGATCGGGGCCTATGTTGCCGAGATCGATATGGGGGTACTCACTCAGGCCTTTCCAGGAATGCTCTGGGTCTTGAGTGATGGTTGCTATCTCTCCGCGGAGACAGGAAATCCCTCAGCCTTCCTCGATTACCCTGGGCTCAAAAAGATCTTTTCCTCAAAAAAAGCCACTATCTGGGACATTGGTGGCCAAAAAATGGCCTGGCTCCCCTTCCTTGCCGGACAGGACACAACAAGTGCCTTGTGGGCTGGAAAAATGATTAATCTTGCCTCCGTCCAGACAGCCCGGAAGAAAATCTTGTTCACCGTTTTGGCTGGACTTGTTTTGCTGCTGACTGTGGGGCTGGTCATCTCCTTCCTTTTGTCAAGACATGTACGGAGTCTTTCTCAACAGTTCCTTGCCTGCCTGGAAAAATCCCTCCTCCAACAGCAACAGAGCATGTGCAGCAAAAACGCGAGGATCCTGGAAGTTTCCGCCTTTTCCAAAAAACTGGAGGCCCTCTTGCGCCAATACGGGGCCATGGAGCAGGAACGTCAGGATTCCCAGCGAAAACTGCAAGAAAGTGAGGAGATCTTCCGGGTTGTTTTCAACTCTGTACAGAGCGCCGTGATTCTCATCGACAACCATGATGTCGTCCGCTTCTTCAACCCAGCCGCAGAGCAAATTTTTGGGTACGAGCGCGGTGAAATTCTTGGCCAAAAGTTTCACCCGCTGATCGTGGCGGAAGAGATGCAACAAGTAGCACAGGACGGTTTGGCAGAGTTCTGGCGGACGGGCCATGGGCCGATCATTGATACCTCCCGCGAACTCATTGCCAGGAAAAAAGATGGGAGGCTCTTCCCTGCCGAGGTGTTTATCTCCAAGATAAAAAAAGACGATGCCTATTGGGCGGTCGGCGCGGTGCTTGATATCACCGACCGCAAGGTCAAGGAAGAAAAGCTGGTGATGCTGGCCACAATGGACGGCCTTACCGGAGTGTTCAACCGGCGCCATTTTCTGCTTCTGGCGGAGCAGGAGGTTGCCCGAAGCAAACGGTACAACAAGGATCTTTTTTTCCTGATGTTCGATCTTGACCATTTCAAGGAGGTCAACGACACCTTCGGCCATGAGACAGGAGACCGGGTTCTGCAGGATTTTGCCTCGATCTGCACCGAAGGATTGCGTCGATCGGATATCTTCGGTCGGATGGGAGGGGAGGAGTTTGCCGCCCTTGTGGTTGAGGCGGAAGAAGAGGAGGTCATCGCCGTGGCCGAGCGAATCCGGAAAAACTTTGCCTTAAAAAGCGTTGTCAGGGATGAGACGGAGAGAAATCTCAGTGTCAGCATCGGCATCAGCCGACTTGACCCCGTGACCGGAAGCCTGGAAGCCGCCTATGCCGCAGCGGACATGGCCCTCTACAAAGCAAAAGATCAAGGGCGCAACAAGGTGGTTATGGCCTTGAGGTGATCATCCCGCAGAAAAGCAGAGACCCCAACCCGCAAAGCCTACTTCACCCCATAATTCCCCAAAGCTTCCAGGTATGGCCCGAACAGGTCATTGTAATCGCTCATCCCCCTTTTCAGGATGATGGAAAAATTACTGACATCACTGTCATTCACCACCAGATTGGCACTGTTTGCCAAGGCTTCCAGATCGTAGAGGGTGCGGAATTCCGGACCAACAAGAACATAGTAAATATAGCGGCGTCGGGCCATGGCCATTTCCTGCAGATACCGGTGGACAGTGGAACTCTCCAAGTCTCCCCCCTCAAACCTGCTATGCAGCACCACCGCCTCAAAATTCATGAACTGCATCTTGTCAATGGCCTCTTCCGCAGAGCGGACATAGGTAGGCTGGTAGCCCATCTCGCCAAAGGCCATGGTCACCTGGGTGGTTATCTCATCGTCCCCGATCATGATCAGGGCGTGCGGCACGTTCTCAACGACTTCCTTTTCGCTATACACCCCGCTGGACAGCCAGCTGAGATCGGGCGGCTTGGGAGCGGCAGGCGGCAGACGCACCGGCTGGGGTTTTTTCTGGACCGCAGCCACCATCCCCACCGCAGCCTGATCCTCATTCCCGGTATGGTTGGCATACAGCACATCCATCAAAGCACCACCGCCATGACCAGCCACGGAGCCATCCGCATTCAACTCGATGGGCTGCTTGCATTTCGGACAGCCTATCTTCAGGGTTCTCCCCACGGAAAGCGAGGCAAGGGCGGTTTTGATCTTTTCAAGCTGGGCTTCACTCAGCATGAGAGTCTGTTGGCAATGGGGGCACTGGCTCAGCATAATTTCCTCCGATGGGGTGCGGTCCGTTAAAACCCAGAACGCCGCTTTTCTTCCTTCTTCACATCCATGGCCAACCCGGTGATCCCGGTGGTGGACTCGCCCCGGGCGGACTTGATACTGTCCAGCCCCCGGTTGACTGCGGTTTTCCGGGTACAGTAGCTGGCGGCAGTCTCCTCGGTGATCAAGCCGTCCTCATACAATTCAAGGATATGCTGATCAAAGGTCTGCCAGCCAAGGGCCTTAGCATCGGCAATAATATCATAATAGGTCTTGTCTTCCGTTTCCCCATTCATGATCAACTCACGCACCCGCAAGCTCATGCCCATGATCTCGAAGGCCGCCACCCGGCCGCCGCCGACCTTAGGCAGAAGCCGCTGGCAGACAATCCAACGGATGGTATCCACCAGCCGGTTGCGCACCTGGGGTTGCTCTTCCTGGTCGAACATACCCAGAATACGGTTGATGGTCTGACCCGCGTCCACGGTGTGGAGGGTAGAGAGTACCAGATGCCCGGTTTCCGCAGCGGACAGCCCGATCTCCAGGGTTTCCCGGTCGCGCATCTCACCTACAAGGATAACCTTGGGGGCTTGTCGCAGGGCGGCCCGCAAGCCAGAGGCAAAGGCGTCAAAATCGTTACCCAGCTCCCGCTGGTTAAAGGTCGCCATCTTGTGCTGATGTACATACTCGATGGGGTCTTCCAGGGTGACGATGTGCACCGGCTTTTCGTCATTGATCTTGTCAAGCAGCGCCGCCAGACTGGTGGATTTACCGGAACCGGTAGCACCGGTAACAAGGATGATGCCGTTGCGCTCATCAGCCATGTTGTAGAAGAGCTTGGGCAGATTCAGCTGGGTGATGGTCGGGATCTTCATCTCCAGCTTCCGCAGCACCGTAGAAAGATTGGTTTTTTGCGAAAAAACATTGACCCGAAACCGGGCCTTCTGGCCCAGCCAATAAGAAAGATCGCAGGAACCGTGCTTGACCAAATCATCCAGCAACCTTTTGTTGCCGCCGATGAGGTTGAGGGCAAAGACCTCGGCCTGAAAAGGGGTGAGCGCCGGGACCGGCGGCTCCACCGATACCGGCACCAGCTGCCCGGAGGTCTCTACCTGTAAGGGCTTGCCCACCGTGATATTGAGATCGGAAACATTGCCGTAGGTTTCCAACATGCTGGTGATCCAGTAATCTATTTCCGTCTGTTTCATAACTCTGCCCTCTCCAACATGTTCCTTTGTCTGCCCAACCCGATGCCCTGCAAGGATTGTATAAGAACGGGCAGGATTCTGACAACTATTTCTTTTTCACCAGAAAATAGAGACTGCCCGGATGCTTCATGTTACCAGCCGCCGCCTCGGCATACCCCCCACCCCCCCAGAATAGATCAAGCCGCCCACCCCCTGTGATGGCGGAGCCGGAATCCTGATTCACCACGAAACGGCCCAAAGGTTCCCAACCGATAATCTCGCCAACCGCATTGACTATTGGCTTGCGGGTAGCCAGAAAAGCGACCCCCCCAGGCGGGAAACAGTCCTGGTCCATGGCCACCGACCGGCCCGGGGTAAGGGGTTCCCCCAGGCAACCCATGGGTCCGACTGCCCCTTCATCCCCCCACCGAAAAAAAACAAATGACTCATTATAGTGCAGTATCGCTTCCTGCTCCTCGGGGTGTTCCTTGAGATAGCCAACGATCTTCGGCATGGTCGCCTCTTCCTTCCGCATGACGCCTTTTTCCACCAGCAGCCGCCCGATGCTGCGGTACGCACGCCCGTTTTTCGCGGCGAACTGCACCCGCCGCAGGGAGCCATCCGCAAGCTGAATCTGGCCGGACCCTTGAACATGGAGAACAAAGGCATCCACCGGATCAGCGAGATAAACCAGCTCCTGACCGCCCAGCAACTGACCTTTCTCGATCTCGGCCCGGCTCGGATAAGGGACAAGGCTACCATTCTCCAACCGACCTGTTTTCTTCTCCCCCCCTTTCCCGTCAGGGAGGGACACCAGATCCGGGGGCTTGCGGTATAAGGGATAATGGTAGGTAGTGCTCTTTGTCAGGCTGGCCCTGAACAGCGGCTCAAAATACCCGGTAATAAACATCTGGTGGTCAGAGGGTCTGCCTTTTGCCTGACAGAGGGTGAATTCTTTTTTAAGAATTGCGGTCAAGACCTGGGCCGAGGGTTTTTCCTCAATGATCCGCTTAAAGGCAAGCAGGGATTCAATAAGCCAGCTAACGGAATATTCCTCCCCGCAGAGGGAATAGGTTTTTTCTGCGGGAAGCTGCCTGAGATAATGCACACTCCGCTCAATGGCCGGGGCCAAGGAGTCATACCCCAGATCATCTTGCAACAGCGGCAGCTCCACCACCAGGGGCACGGTGGCAGCCTGTTCACATTGGGCAGCCACCGGTTGAGGCAAGGCTGTAACCAAGCCGCAGCCCAGGAGAATCAGGCCAAAAAAAATCCGTCTTGTTTCCGCCAGGGTCCGCATCCGCTTCACGCCTCCTCATGGTGTCTGAATGCGTAGCACTTTAGCAGAAAATACCCAGCAATGCACCCCAGAAGCACTGCCAACATGGCCGTTGTCCCTTGCCCAGCCAAGCCTTTTCCCGACTAAAAGCCCTGTCCCGCCCCTGATAAAAAAATGTGGCAATTGTCGCTTACAGTCGTTATATATTCCTACCCACTTAGGTATATACCCCTATATCCCCGGCTTAAGAAAATTTCGGAGGTACTGATGAGCGACGATAAAAAAATTGAAAGCATGATGCAGGAAAAACGCCTTTTTGCCCCGCCAGCTGCAGGACAAAAGCAGGCCCATGTGAAGAGCATGGCCGAGTACGAGGCCCTATACCAGCGCTCCATGGAGGACCCGGAAGGCTTCTGGGGTGATCGCGCCAAGGAGCTGCTCTCCTGGGAAAAACCGTGGACCAGGGTACTTGAGGCTGACATGCACAAGCCGGAGGTCAAATGGTTCCAGGGCGGCCGACTGAACGTTTCCTATAACTGCCTTGATCGCCATCTTGAGAACGGTCGCCGCAACAAGGCCGCCATCATCTTCCAGGGCGAACCCGAGGAAGATGTCCGGGTCTACACCTACCAGATGCTGCACACCGAGGTGTGCCGTTTCGCCAACGTGCTCAAAAAGATGGGGGTCAAGAAAGGCGACCGGGTTGCCGTGTATCTGCCCATGATCCCCGAGCTGGCCATCACCCTGCTGGCCTGCACCCGCATCGGTGCCATCCACAGCGTGGTGTTCGCGGGCTTCTCCGCCCAAAGCCTGAAAAGCCGCATCCAGGACTGCGAGGCCAAAGTGCTGGTCACCGCGGATGCCGTTCTCCGGGCCGGCAAGACCATCCCCCTGAAACCCGCGGCCGACGATGCCCTCCAAGGCTGCGATTCGGTCAAAAACTGCATCGTGGTCAAACGAGCTGGCAACGAGGTTGCCATGCAGCAGGGCCGCGATTTTTGGTGGCATACGGAGATGGCGGGCGATGGCATCACCAGTCAGTACACCCCGGAAAGCATGGAGGCGGAGGACAACCTCTTCATCCTTTACACCTCCGGCTCCACCGGCAAACCCAAGGGCGTGGTCCATACAACCGGCGGCTATCTGACCTATGTGGCGCACACCACCCAATGGGTCTTCGACATCAAGGACGACGATGTGCACTGGTGTACCGCCGATATCGGCTGGATCACCGGCCACAGCTATATCCTCTACGGGCCGCTGGCCCTGGGCGCCACCACCCTGATGTTCGAAGGGGTGCCTTCCTGGCCCGCGCCCGACCGTTTCTGGCATATCTGCGAGAAGTTCGGGGTCAACATCTTCTACACCGCGCCCACCGTTATCCGCGCCCTGATGCGGGAAGGCTCCAAGTGGACGGAAAAATACGACCTCTCCTCCCTGCGCGTCCTTGGTTCGGTGGGCGAACCCATCAATCCGGAAGCGTGGATGTGGTACCACGAGCATATCGGCAAAAACAAGCTGCCCATTGTTGATACCTGGTGGCAAACCGAGACCGGCGGCATCATGATCTCCGGCCTGCCCTTCGCCACTCCGCTCAAGCCCGGCTCGGCCACCCGGCCCCTGCCCGGCATTGACGCAGCCATCCTCCGCGAGGACGGTTCCGAAGCGGCCCCCAACGAAGGTGGCCATCTGGTGATCCGTAAACCGTGGCCCGGCATGCTCCGCGGAGTGTACCGCGATCCAGGCCGCTACAAGAAGACCTATTTCACCCGCTACGAGGGCATCTACGACCCGGAAGACGGGGCAAGAAAGGACGAAGACGGCTACTTCTGGGTCATGGGCCGACTGGACGACGTGATCAATGTCTCCGGCCACCGGTTGGGCACCGCCGAGATCGAATCCGCTCTGGTGGCACACCCACAGGTAGCTGAGGCTGCCGTGGTCGGTGCACCCCACGAAATCAAGGGCCAGACCATCTACGCCTATGTCTCCTTAAAAACCGGGATCGAACCTTCCGACGAACTGCGCGCCGCGCTACGCACCCATGTGCGCAAAGAGATCGGACCCATCGCCACCCCGGAGTTCATCCAGTTTGCCGAAGGGTTGCCAAAAACCAGAAGCGGTAAGATCATGCGGAGGATCCTGCGCAAGATCTCGGCCGGTGAGACTGAGGCTCATGATTTCGGCGACATCTCCACCCTGGCCGATCCTTCCGTGGTTTCCACCCTGGTGGACGGCAGCAAGGATTTCGTCAAGTAGACGATTCACACCATACTAATCAAAAAAAGGAGCCTGGAATAATTCCCGGCTCCTTTTTTTGTTCACGTTTTCCAGCCACTCCTCCCGAAAATCCACATCCTCACCTCGAAACCACTATCCCCTTTGCTTCCGCACCCTTTTCAGGTACTTTGACCGGGCAGACTTTCTCCCTCTTTTAAAAACCTCTTACCAAGGCGCGCATCCATGGATTCCATCGAGTTATTGATTGCCACCCTTTCCGGCTGGATATGGGGTCCCCCCATGCTTGCCCTGCTGGTAGGCACCGGCCTGTACCTGACCGTAATCCTGCGCGGCATGCAGTTTCGCGCCCTACCCCACGCCCTACGGCTAATCTGGCACAAAGAGCACGCCGGCGATGGCGACATCAGCCATTTTGCTGCACTGATGACCGCACTCGCCGCCACGGTGGGAATCGGCAACATTGTCGGTGTAGCCACGGCCATCAGCCTGGGGGGGCCAGGAGCGGTGTTCTGGATGTGGATGACAGGTTTGGTCGGCATGGCCACCAAATACGCGGAAGCGGTGCTGGCCGTGAAGTATCGGGAAAAAGGCGAACACGGCATGCGGGGCGGCCCCATGTACTACCTGGCCAAGGGCGCGGGCTTGCCGAAACTGGCCTGGCTCTTTGCCCTGTTCACCGCCCTGGCAACCTTCGGCATCGGCAATATGACCCAGGCCAATGCGGTGGCCACCATCTTCCAGTCGACCTTCGGCGTCGAACCTTGGCTCACCGGCACGGTGCTGATGCTCCTGACCGGACTGGTGATCTTAGGAGGCATCAAGTCCATTGGCCGGTTCACCTCATTCTTGGTGCCGTTCATGATCGTCGGTTACACAGGCGCTTCGCTTGTGGTCTTAGCGCTTAACCTCAGCGAACTCCCCCATGCACTCGGCTTGATCTTCTACCATGCCTTCACCCCCGCCGCAGCCAGCGGCGGCTTTGCCGGTTCGGTGGTTGCCGCCTCCATGCGCTACGGCATCGCCCGCGGCGTCTTTTCCAATGAGTCTGGCCTGGGCTCGGCCCCCATTGCTGCTGCCGCCGCCCGGACCAAAGATCCGGTTAAACAAGCGCTGGTGAGCATGACCCAAACCTTCATCGACACCCTGGTGGTCTGCACCATGACCGCCCTAGTGATCCTGACCAGCTCCGCCTGGCTACAAGGCGTGACCCCTGGGCAATTGACCAGCATCAGCTTCGGCGAGACTCTGGGCCACACCGGAGTAATAATCGTCGCCATAGCCACGGCGCTTTTTGCTTACTCCACCCTGATCGGCTGGAATTACTATGGGGAAAAGGCCATCGAATATCTGGCAGGCCGTCGCGCCATTGCCCCCTATCGGGTGGTCTTCGTCGCGGTGGTGATTGTGGGGGCGATGATGAAACTGGAATTCGTCTGGAATTTCTCCGACCTGATGAACGGAATGATGGCCATCCCCAACATTGTCGGTTTGCTGCTACTTTCCCAAGTGGTCAAGACAGAAACCGAGCGGTATTTTAAGCGTTAAAGCGCGACCAACAGACCGCATGGACCAACACCGCTACTCCTTGAGTTTCTCCGCCAATTCGGCAGCAACCATGGCGTAGCGGTTGGAGTTGTTCCATTTGGTGATGGCCTGAAAGTTCGGGTACCCAGCCACATACCGCATGCCGCCATGACGCAGCTCCAGGCCGACAATGGTGAGCTCCTTGTCTTCTGGAGACTGCGGCAGATCGACCCCCTGAATCCTCATCACCTCCGCGCGGGAAACAAAGCCTTTCCGCCCTTGGGCATAAGCTTTTTCCAGCTTATCCCCCTTCAGCTTCTTACCGATCTCCCGATAGATCGGCGCCTGAAAGGTCCAGCCAAATCTGTGGAGATAATTGGCAATGCTGGCCAGGACATCCGGTACCGATTCCCAAACATCACGGCGGCCATCCCCATCAAAGTCCACGGCATACAGACGGAAGCTTGAAGGGATAAACTGGGTCTGACCAAAGGCTCCGCCGTAGGAGCCGGTGATGGTCAGCGGATCAACCCCGTTTTCCCGGCAGAGCAGAAGATATTCGATCAATTGTTCCCGATAGAACTTACTCCGGCGGGGATAGGCGTCAAACATGGTGTTGAGGGTCTGAAAGATGCTGAAAGCCCCTTTATGCTTGCCAAACTGGCTTTCGATCCCCCAAATGGCCACGACAACCTCCCGTTCAACCCCCAGCTCGGCTTCAATCCGATCCAGCACCTCACGGTGCTCACAGAGAAGCCGCTTGCCCTGCTCGATCATCTGTGGGGTAATAAACCGGGGAGCGTAATCGAAATAGGGCTTGGCTTCCCACTGGGTGTCCATGAGCTCCAGCACCCGTTTCTTGATGGTAAGCCCGGCAAAAAGGTGGTCCAGCTCTTCCTGGCTAAAACCATGCCGCGACACCAGCTCCTGAAATAACTCCTGATAGCGCGGGCTGGTAAGATCAATGGCCTGCCCTTCCTCAAATCGCACGACGGGCGACGGCACAGCCGGCTGCGGCGTTGGCTTGACGACCAACGGCGGAACCGTACCGGGACCACCTCCGACCAAACTCGGCGGACTGCAGGAGACAACGCCACAGGACAAAAAAAGAGACAGAACAACAACAGCTCTATGGGACATAGACTTCATGGAGAAAACACCTCGAAAAATTTCTGACAAAAATCCTCAACCTGCACGGCAGGCAGGGCATTAATCCCGGCAGCCGCAGCCCGGCCCCCACCGGTGACAAAACCGCGGCACAGGCTGTCGGCCCCAGTTCGCCGGGCAAGGGGCGCACGTACACTGACCATGAAGGTAGTGTCACCATTGTCCACCAACAGGGCGTGGGCCATATCCACCCTTTCCCTGGCCTTTTCATTGCTGAATACCCCGGCTATCCGGTTGGCCCATTTTTCCGCCGGAAAAGCAAAAATCCGGCCATGGGCTGTTTCCCGCAAGGGTGGCACCGCCTTGGCCCGGTGCAGGTCATCGGCAAATCCCTGACGCAACAGGACGAGAAGCTCGGCCTCTTCACAGAAGATCAGGGGATCGGTATAAGGCTTCACCGCCTCATACAGCACTTGGGGCGGCACATGCAGATCCGCCACCTTCTGGCCGTAGCCGTTGTAGTTCATCAGCTCACCCAATTCCCGCAGACGCTCCACCTGAGGTTCAGTCAGATGGAGGGCAGACGCGGCCTTACGAGCCGGAGCGTGCAGGTTGTCGCCAAAGGCTGCAGCCACGGCCCAAGCCTTGAAACGACCAGCCAACAGGGTATCGACCATGAGGGAGGTGCAGATTTCGGGGCTGGGATCAAGGTGGGCAATCAGGTTGTGGCTGGACGGAAGATCACCGGCGTAGTGGTGGTCCACATAAAAAACTCGGCACGACTCAAGCAGTTGTAGCAGGGGTGTCCGGTTGCTGTCCAGGGAGATATCCAACACGGTGAGCTCGGCCCCCCGCACCTGGGCCACCTGGTCAAGCAGCCGGATATCCCGCTTGACCCCGGTCACCAGCGTGGCCTCCCGCGGCTCTGCCAACCGAAGCTGGTGCAGGGCACAGATGCCGTCCGCATCGCCGTTAAAGATATCGTAATATGCCGTGGTCATGCAAGCGCCGCCGTGCGTTTCCCTGCCTTTCGGATCAAGGAATCAGAGATTGCCTTTCCCCATACGGGCAACGCGGCCGACACCCTCAAGGGAGAAAATGAGCATCACTCGGTGGTCATCGACACTCGTGCTTGCCTCCAGTTCCATCATCCAACAGGCAGGTTGATAGATCAAACGAGCTTGGGATTCCACCGTATGGCTCTCGGAAAAGGACTTAACCAAATAGTAAGAAGCGGTGAGCGTTTCAGTCAAACGCGTCCCCACCATGCCGATCAGGTCGTGGGTTGATTCGCCGAGATCGGTGTAAAAATAGGGAGCGACCATACCGCTGTCTTTCAGATACCGATAGTTGAGGCCAAGCGTATGTCCACCGGCAAGGCTGTACTGATTGATCAACTCATACCGGGTCACGCCTTTCCCGTACATGCTCTCGTTGGTCTGATAACCGAGCGCCCAGTTTGGCATCGGATACCCAGTCGCTTCGAACCTGAGATCGGACCAATCATACCGCTTGCCTTCCTCTGGCAGCCCTAGACTTTCCGGATTTTTCTGCCGCAGGTCATAGGTTTGCAAGATCTTGAACAGGCCGAGATTGCGGTTCCAGAACCCACCCCGCTCGGTGGTGCCACCCATTTCAAAATAATTATTGAGCTGCCAGGTCAACCAGTTTCTTCTCTCCAACCGATCCACACTGTCAAAATAGCTATTCGTGCTCAGGGTGCCATCAAGACTTGGCAGATCCTGGGTTCTGGTCAGGTATTCATACAGGAGGTTGGGCCGCACCATGTGCTCAAACCAGCCGCTATTTCCCAGATCGAAATCGCGCAGAAAGATGGTTGCCATGTTGCCGGTAAAATCGTAGGCCTGTCTGTCCTGGAAACTGGCTTTATCCCAAGAGGAATTTCCATAAGATTCAACCTGGTAGGCAGTTTCCCGCGCCCCGCCGCTGACCTTACCCTCGAGCCATCCGCCCCGGGGCAGGAAGGTGATCAGCTTGGGATGCAGATCCAACCGCTGGGTACCGATCCCATCTGCCCGCCAGTAATTGACGTACTCCGACTCCCAGGCCGTGCTCATCCGGGTCCCGCTGATGGGTATGCGCCCGGTAAAATCAAGCCGGGGCAGCGTCTGCAAGGGGCTGACCGTCCGGGGCAAAAAGACCTGTTGCCCCCCTACCAGAGCGATGTCATTGAGTGTATTCTGTCTGGTCCGCACTTCGGCGCTGGCGACCATATTGGACCAGGATTTGACCAGCTGCAGGGAAGACTCCCGCTCCACGAGGGTTTCCTGCTGCAAGTCCCGACCAAACTCATCAAGGAACAGGAGATTGTTCGCGGTATAGCCAAAGGAGCCTTGCTTGAATTCCTGCAGGTAATCCTGATCGGAAACAAGATCAAGGTCAAGCCTGCCGGTCAAGTGGTCGCCAAAATCATGGTTGGCCTTGCCCCGAAGCCAGTACCGGCTGGCCTCTCGCCGGATAAGCCCGTCGTTTTTATATTCCGTCGTGGGATCGGCGCCGTCGACAAGATCATCGTGCATATAACTCAGCATGAATGTTCCATAGGACTCAGGGCCTTTCACATAACGAAACTCGCCGCCATATTGGATGCCTCTTTTGGCGAGATAGCCGGGATAGAGGGTGATATCCGTGCTGGGTGAGACATTGAGGAAAACCGGCACCATAAGCCCAAACCCGCTCCGGCTGGAGTTTGACCATTCCGGGAAGAGTACCCCGGTTTCACGTTTGGTCTTGGCAGGGAAGGTAAAATACGGAGTGTAGGCCAGAGGCGCGTCTTTCACATGAAAAACGGCGTTGGTCATCTGGGCCATGCCGTCTACGGTGAGTTTGGTCGTAGTACTGGTAAACGACCAGGGAGCACTTTTGCCCTCCTCGGGCTTACAGGCGGTGGCCCAACCTTTTTTCAGGGTGTAGCTGAACTCCCCTGTTTTCTCGACCTCTTCCCCGGTTACATACATGTGGGTTTCAGCCATGAAGATGGTTGAATCCTTAAAGATACCGGTCTCGGTCTCAAGATTCATATCCGCGCTGTTGGCGGTAATCTCGTCTGCATCCGACAGAATATAGACATTGCCCCGGGCCTTGAGCGTACCGCGCACCTTATCATAACGGGCCCAATCTGCCCGGATAAACATCCCGCCGGGCCCCTGCCCCTTGGGCCTAACCACAACAACATTGCCCTCGGCCAGAATACTGTCCGGGTCATTGAGATGGACCATGCTGTCCGCCGTGATCTCCCAGGGAATGGGCCGAGCCGACGCCGGAGCAGGGCCAAGACCGACAAGAGCGGTCACGGTCACCACGATGCACAGGACGCCGCCTGGAGTTATCCTTCTGTCTGCCATGTCTTCCCCATCAGGCGCGATGTCCTTACCCTCAGCCGTTGTTACAAAATAAGTTCGTCATTCTAATTGGCAAAAACGGGATAAAGATCCGCTTACCGGTTGCAGGCATCATCCCTCAGAACCGCGCCAGTACTGCCGGAGGTCACCATCCTGGCATAACGGCCCACATAGCCGGTGGTGATCTTCGGCGCAGGCGGCTGCCAATTGTTCTGCCGCTGGACCAAAATCCCTTCCGCCACGACCAGCTCAATGGACTTGTGGCGGATATCAATGGTAATCCGGTCGCCTTCCTCAACAAAGGCAATGGGGCCGCCATCCGCCGCTTCCGGCGAGACATGGCCGATACAGGCCCCCTGGGTTCCGCCGCTGAAACGGCCGTCAGTGATCAAGGCCACGCTCTTGCCAAGCCCCATGCCGACAATAGCCGAGGTCGGAGAGAGCATCTCCGGCATGCCGGGTCCGCCTTTGGGGCCGCAGTAGCGGATAACCACCACGTCTCCAGCCTTGATCTTGCCGCCTAAGATAGCGGCCTGGGCCTCGTCCTCGGATTCGAACACCCGGGCCGGGCCGCTGTGCTTGAGCATCTCTTCAGCCACTGCCGACTGCTTGACCACGCAGCCGTCCGGGGCCAGATTACCGTAAAGCACGGCAATGCCGCCGAAGGGGTGGTACGGTTCATCCACGGGCCGGATGATGTCGGCATCCCGCACCCGGACCTTTTCCAGATTCTCGCACAGGGTCTTGCCGGTAACGGTCATGACCTCCAGATTAAGCCCTGCCTCGGTGTTGGTCAGTTCACGCATCACCGCCGGCACTCCGCCAGCCTCGTCCAACTGTTGCAGGCTATGCGGCCCGCCAGGGATCAGGCTGCAGAGATGGGGCACCCGCTCGCTCACCTCGTTAAACAGGGCCAGGGGCAGATCCACCCCTGCCTCTCTGGCGATGGCGGGCACATGCAAAACAGTGTTGGTGGAGCAGCCCAACGCCATGTCGATTGCCATGGCGTTTTCAAAGGCCGCGCGGGTGGCGATATCACGAGGCCGAATGTCTTCGGCCAGCAGGTGCATCACCGCCATGCCTGCCTCCTTGGCCAGCCTGATTCGAGCCGCAGCCACCGCGGGAATGGTGCCGTTCCCCGGCAACCCAAGACCAATAGCCTCGGTGAGACAATTCATGGAGTTGGCGGTGAACATCCCCGCACAGGAGCCGCAGCCGGGGCAGGCATGGTCTTCAAGCTCGTCCAGTTCTTCCGCACTCATGGTCTCGGCCTTCACCCGTCCCACCCCTTCAAACACGCTGACCAGATGCACGTCCTTGCCACGGAAACGTCCAGTGAGCATGGGGCCGCCGCTCACCATGATGGCCGGGATATTGACCCGCAGCATGGCCATGAGCATACCGGGCGTCGCTTTGTCGCAGTTGGGAATCATCACCATGGCGTCAAAGGGGTGGGCCATGGCCATGATCTCCACCGAGTCGGCGATGATCTCGCGACTGGCCAGAGAATACTTCATGCCCTTGTGATTCATCGCCAGCCCATCGCAGACCCCGATGGTCCCGAAGGCGATTGGGGTGCCGCCGGCAATGCGAATCCCAGTTTTCACCGCCTCCAAAATCTTGTCAAGATGCATATGGCCGGGAACAATCTCACTGTGGGCATGCGCAATACCGATCAGCGGCCGCCGAATCTCCTCGTTGGTATAGCCCATGGCCTTGAGCAAAGAACGATGCGGCGCCCGCTCCACCCCTTTCCGTAATGCATCACTACGCATCTTTTTCATAGGTCGATTCCCATCAATTGTCCTGATTTTTTCATATTTTCATCAAAAATAGAGAATACTAGCAGGACGCCGCCTGCTGTCAAGGCAAAAGTCTCCTGCCGCCGAATTTGCCTTGCCAAGAGCCCCAGATTGTTTTACTGTGCCAAACAAGAAAAAATCCCCTACCAGCGGAGGGAAATACTCCTGCGACCCTTGATGCTCAGACCTTTATTCTCAGCCGTTTCGCCTCGGACCCGTAAAACCCCATGAAATATGTATTTGGCCCGGTTAATTCCCGCCGTCTGGGAATCTCACAAGGCATTGATCTCGTCCCCCCCAAGATATGCAACTTCAACTGCATCTATTGCGAGATCGGCGCCACCACCACCCACACCTGTACCCGCAAGGAGTATATTCCGCTGCCCGAGCTGCTGGCGGAAATCGACACCGTCCTTGCCGATCGGGAACTCTTGGCCCACCTTGATGTTTTCACCATCACCGCCAGCGGGGAGCCCACCCTGCACAGCGGCATCGGCCAGGTAATCCGCTACCTCAAGGAAAAGTCCGACAAGCCGGTGGTGGTCCTGACCAACGGCTCCCTACTCTTTCTTCCGGAAGTGCGCCAGGACCTGCTAGCCGCGGATATCGTCATCCCTTCCCTGGATTCGGCCAGGGAAGAAAGCTACCGCCGCATCAACCGACCAGCTGCTTGCTCGCCCCTGGCCGAGTTGATCGAAGGGCTTATCACCTTCCGAAAAGAATTTTCCGGAAAATTCTGGCTGGAAATCCTCTTGGCCAGTAAGATCAACGACAGCCCCGAGGACATCGCGGCCCTCATTGCGGCTGTAGAAAAAATCAGACCGGACAAGGTGCAGCTCAACACCGTAGCCCGGCCGCCCCTGGAAAGTTTTGCCAAACCCCTTACCCAGGCGGAACTGGAAGCTGTTGCCCGTCAAATTCCTGGGCCGGTGGAGATCCTGGTTGATTTCACTACCCGGGATCGGGAAAAATTCCGCAATCTTTCCGAAGACGAAATTATTGAAATGCTGAAAAGACGCCCCTGCACTGCCAACGATGTCAGCGAGGCCCTCAATCTGGCCCCGGACACCACGCAGATCATGCTACAACAAATGGCCGCCAGCGGCCGCATCATAGAGACGAATCACCATGACAAACGATACTACCAAACCAACAGATGACCGGCCCAACGGCCACAGCGCCGAAAACAACGGTGAAGACCGTTCCATTCTCTCCCGGGTAAGCAAATGGTTGAAGAAACCAGGCAAACCTGGCGAAGAAGGAGGCCTGTCCACCAGCCAGACTGCCCAGACTTCAGACCGAGCGGATTCCGTTCCCGCCTCCGGCGAAACCCCACGCCCCGTGGGCGAGGCAGCCTCCCCCACGGGTGACAGACCCCGCCGCCGCAAAAGACCGCCCCGGCGACGGTCGAAATCCGCCAGGCCGGAAGGCCAGCAAACGGAACCAACCGCCGAGCAAGGGCAACCCGTCCCGTCCACAGCTACAGCAACGGAGAGGCCGAAGACCGCTGCCCCAGCCAGACCTCCGCGCCAGCGCCCACCTAGGCCCAGGAAAGAAACGGAACACAGCAAAGAAGCCCCGGCGTCCTCCGAAAGCAGACCGGTGACCAAGGGGGATACCACCCTGAAGCTGTTGATCAACACCGATGAGCCGGAAGAGTGTCGCCTTGTTCTTCTGGAAGGCGGCAGGGTGGAATCCTTTTACGTGGAAACCGTCAGCCAGGCGCAGACCAAAGGCAACATTTACAAGGGGAGGGTCACCGCGGTGGAGGCTAATCTCCAGGCCGCCTTTATCGATTATGGCACGGAAAAAAACGGCTTTTTGCCCTTCGGCGACATCCATCCGGAATATTACGCTTCGGAAGTTGCGGCAGACACCCATTGGAAGGACCTGCCCATTCAGGATGTCTTGAGCAAGGGGCAGGAAGTGCTGGTTGAGGTGGTTAAGGAAGCCACCGGCAACAAGGGCGCGACCCTCACCACCTTTCTCTCCCTACCGGGACGGTATCTGGTACTTATGCCCGGCAGCGACAGCACCGGGATTTCCAGAAAGATTGAGTCCGAGGAAGAACGCAACAAGCTGCGGGAGATGATAGAAAGCGTCAGCATCCCCGAGGGCATCGGCTACATCGTCCGCACCGCCAGCCAGGAGATCACCAAAACCGCGCTGGCCCAAGATGTCCGCTACCTGCTCAATCTCTGGAAGGAAATCAAAAAGAAGGGCCAGACCGAGAAGGCCCCGGCCCTGTTGCACAAGGAACAGAACATCGTCTCCCGGTTCCTGCGCGACCATTTCACCTCGGAGATCACCGAGATCCTGGTAGACGCGGAAGAAGCCCTGGCCCAGGTCAACAATTTCCTCGAGTTGTTGCCCGCTGCCCAGCGCAAATCGACCGTCGCCAAGCTGCATAAGGGAGCCCAGCCCCTGTTCCACCAATATCATGTGGAAAAACAGATCGAACAGATCTACCAGCCCACCGTGCCCCTGCCCTCGGGTGGCTCCATTGTCATCAATCCCACCGAGGCCCTAGTCGCCATTGATGTCAATTCCGGCCGCACCGGCAAGGACAAGAGCTTTGAAGACGCAATCTTCCTCGCCAACATGGAGGCGGCCGAGGAATTGTCCCGCCAGCTTAGACTCCGCGACTTGGGCGGCCTAATAGTTGTAGATTTCATCGACATGCGGGATTCTAAACACATCCGCGAGGTGGAAAAAAAGGTGCGCGACTGCATGAAGCGCGACAAGGCCAAGGTGGATTTCTCCAAGATCTCCAAGTTCGGCCTCATGCAGATCTCCCGGCAGAAGATGGCCGCCCCGGTCTCGGTGGGCAGCTACCGAATCTGCCCCCATTGCCAGGGACGCGGCATGGTCCGTTCCGTGGAAACCCAGGCCCTGGTGCATATCAGGCATATCCAGACCGGGGTGACCAGAAAGGATGTCAAGCGGGTGGTCTGCCATCTGCCCATGGAGGTTGCCCAGTACATCCTCAACAAGAAACGCCAAGATCTGATGGAACTAGAACAGGAACATCAGGTCGAGATCAGCATTATCCCGGAGGCCACTATGCCGCCCACCGAGAGCAAGATCGATTTCCTCAAGGAATAATTTCCGTTGCTGAGGCGCATGCCACTGGTATGCGCCTCAGCTCTCAAGACGCTTTACCCGCCCGCCTGAAGCCCTCGAAGCACCCACACCCGAAACAGAACGACCGAATTGCCCCACTCGCCCTTTTGTATGGGGAGCTAGGCAACAATAAATCCGCAGCAATGCCTCGGCAGCGAAATCTGCTACCGGCGTTTCCACCAGATCATCGGCTCGATGCGATCAGCGGTTGTTTCCACGTTTCTGATACTTGCAGACGGCCCGATTATGCTCGGCCAGATCGCGGGAAAAATAATGGGTTCCATCATTTTTTGAAACAAAATAGAGATAGGATTCTGTGGCGGGATGCAGCACCGCCGCGATAGCGGCGCGGCCCGGATTGGCGATGGGGCCTGGGGGCAATCCGTTGACCAGGTAAGTGTTGTACGGGGATGGTGTTTCCAAATCTTTCCGGGTGAGATTGCCATTAAAATCGCCTAGGCCGTAGATCACGGTGGGATCGGTCTGCAGCCGCATATTCTGCCGCAGACGGTTCAGAAAAACCTGGGCGATGAGAGGCCGCTCTTCCGGGGCGGCGGTTTCCTTTTCCACGATGGAGGCCAAGGTAAGCACTTGGTGGGGAGAAAGGCCCATGGGGCTCTCGTTGAAATCGCCCAATTCCTGCCGCACCTTCCTGCCCCGTTCAACCATCAGGCCGATGATCTCCTGCGGATTCTGACCGCGCACCAGCTGGTAGGTGTCCGGAAACAGGTACCCTTCCAGGCTTGCCGCCCGCACCCCATACCGGGCAAGAATCTCCGGATCCCGCATCAATTTGAGAAAGAGATCCCGTTCCCCCCAACCGCCCTGGGCCAGGATATCGGCAAGCTGATAGATGCTGGCACCTTCGGGGATGGTAACCGACCAACGCACCGTGGCGCCGGCCGCAAGGGTGCTGAGGATTTGATAGGGGGTTTGTCCGGGACTGAAGAGATACTCCCCAGCCTGCAACCGCTGGCTGAGTCTCGAGATCCTGGCGAGGCAATAAAACCCGCGCCCCGGCGGGATCACCCCGTTTTCGGCAAGAATCTTTTCTATCCCGGCCAGGCTTGTTTTGGGAGGAATCAGGACATGCGGGTTGCCCCCTTCCCGCATGGGCATGGGGGTTACAGCATAGGACCAGAGCCAAAGTCCGAAGCCAGCCAGACCCAGGAAGACAAGGGCACAGAGCCAGGTTGCCAGACGCCAGATGGTGCTGGACCGACGTTGGCCTTTTTTTCGGACTCCCCTTCCCTGGCCCAAAAACGCATCTCCTGCGGTTTTTTACGATGAAGCGAGGCGATTGCCCTTTGCGCAGTCTTAGTCCGTAAAAATAATAGACAGAATCCGGTCCATGTTCTTCACCGGGACAAACTTGATCTTCTTGCGAAGATCCTCCGGAATCTCCACCAGATCCTTCTTGTTCTGTTCCGGGATGATCACCGTGGTGATCCCGGCCCGGAGAGCGGCCAGAGCCTTCTCCTTGAGGCCACCAATGGGCAGCACCCGACCGCGCAGAGTAATCTCTCCGGTCATGGCCACATCCTGGCGCACCTTTTTCCGGGAAAGCGCCGAGTACATCGCGGTGGCGATGGTCACCCCGGCGGACGGCCCGTCTTTGGGAATGGCGCCGGCCGGCACATGCACATGGATATCGATCTCCTCGAAATAATTATCGGCAAGCTTCAGCTTCTTGAGCCGTGAACGACAGAAGCTCAGGGCGGCTTGAGCCGATTCCTTCATCACCTCGCCCAATTGGCCGGTCATAGTCAGGTTGCCGCGACCCTTCAAGATGGAAATCTCAATATAGAGAATCTCCCCACCCACCTCAGTCCAAGCAAGGCCAGTGGCCATGCCTGGCTGGTCGATGATCTCGGTTTCCGACTCGGGCGTGTACTTGGGGGGGCCGAGATACTTGCTTAAGGTCCGGTCCGTGAGGGGGAACGGCCCCTTGTGGCCTTCCGCTACCTTGCGGGCGTTTTTCCGACAGACAGTGCCGATCTCCCGCTCCAGGTTACGTACCCCCGCTTCCCTGGTATAGTTGCTGATGATCTTGGACAATACCTCATCGTCGAATTGGAGATGCTTGCTGGTGATGCCGTTCTCTTCAATCTGACGGGGCACCAAATAGCGGCGGGCAATCTCGATCTTCTCCTCCAGGGTATAGCCGGCCAGGCGAATCACCTCCATCCGGTCATAGAGCGGCGCCGGGATGGTGTCCGCCATGTTGGCGGTGGTGATGAACATGACCTTGGAAAGATCAAAGGGCATATTGAGATAATGGTCGGTGAAATCAGTGTTCTGGGCCGGGTCCAACACCTCCAGCAGAGCGGAAGATGGGTCGCCCCGGTAATCGGCGCCGACCTTATCGATCTCGTCAAACATGAAGACCGGATTGTTGGCCCCCGCCGTTTTCAACCCCTGAATGATCCTGCCCGGCATGGCGCCGATATAGGTGCGGCGATGGCCGCGAATCTCGGCCTCGTCGTGCATGCCGCCCAAGGAAAGGCGGTGGAATTTTCGGCCCATGGCCCGGGCGATGGACTGCCCGAGCGAGGTCTTACCCACCCCAGGAGGACCGACAAAACAGAGGATCGGTCCCTTGGTCGTCTTGTTGAGTGAACGCACGGCCAGGTATTCGAGGATACGCTCCTTGACCTTTTCCAAGCCGTAATGATCCTCGTCCAGCACCGCCTTGGCGACCTTAAGATCAATCCGGTCCTTGGTGCCCTTACGCCAAGGCAGGTCGAGAATCCAGTCGATATAGGTGCGGACAATGGAGGCCTCCGAGGCGTCCGGATGCATGGTCTCCAGCCTTTTCAGCTGTTTGGTCGCCTCTTTCTTGACCTCGGGCGGCATCCGGCATTTGGCCAGCTTGTCCCGCAGCTCATCCATCTCCTGGGAGCGGTCATCGATATCGCCCAGTTCTTTTTTCAGAGCCTGCAACTGTTCGCGCAGGTAATACTCCCGCTGGGTGCGGCTCATCTCCTCCTTGGCCTCGGACTGGATCTTGGCCTGCATGGTGGAGACTTCCAGCTCTTTCTGCAGATACTCAGCCACCTTTTTCAACCGCAGGGCAGGATCGAAGGTTTCCAGCACGGACTGAGACTCGGAAACCCGCAACTGCAGGTTGGAGACCACCAAATCGGCAAGCCTCCCCGGCTCCTCCACGTTGTTCAAAATAACCATAAGGTCGGAAGACATGATGCCCTTGAGCGAGAGGATCTTTTCCGTCTGCTCGCGGACATTGCGCATCAGGGCCTCCATCTCGACGGAGACCTCCTCCACCTCTTCATCCTCGATCAGCTCGATCCGGGCGATATGGTGGGGCTCTTCCTGAACAAAGGATTCGACCCGCGCCTTGCGCAGGGCCTGGACCAGAACCTTGAGGCGGCCGTCCGGCAGCTTGAGGGTCCGCATGATCATGCAGACCATGCCAACCTCATACATATCCTCGGATTGGGGCTCGTCCAGAGAGGCATCCTTCTGGGTAACGAGCATGAGAAGCTTATCCTTGCTCATGGCATCGTTGACCGCGCCCACCGAAGCAGGCCGCCCAACAAAGAGGGGGATGATCATATAATTGAAGATAACCACATCACGCACCGCCATGAGCGGCAATTCTCCAGGGATCTCCTGCCCTTCGGAATCATGAAAATCGTTCAGCTCTGAGGTCATGGAATCATTAATATCCACAACATGCCTCCAGGTTATATTTTATCGGCAAACCGGCCTTGCCGGAAAGAACAAGGGTTGTAAGTGTGGCAACATAAGCACCCCTCCCCGTGAAGTCAAGACGATATCCACGAGCCAGGGTCAACCCGGAAATATGCTTGAAGAAATCGGTATTTTGCACCATAGTAGGCCTGCAACCGGCAGGATATCCCGCACGGGGCGACAGGCACCACCATAACAATCATGCCATGACGGCCAACAAAAAACAACCGGCAACCGATCCTGATGAACCTTACAAACGCTTCTTTTTTTGACCTGAGCAGCTATGCCCATGCCTCTCTTTTCGTGACAGAGGAATACCCCTGGCAGGCACTGGGACGGCTGAAGAGCTATCTGGCGGAGTATTCCTGGCCGCAGATCGCCTGGCCGCAGACCCTCGGCCCGCTTCCTGCCACCCTGGTCCTCCACGATTCCATGCTGATGGAGGGTACCGATCTCACCATCGAATTCGGCGACGCCACCAAGGGCAAGCTCAAGATTTTCCGCAACGGCACGCTAATGGAAGGGGCCAGCGTTCTCATGGCCGGGGTGGTGCTGGCTGGTGGGCCGCTCAGTATCGGCAAAGGAGTGCTGGTTGAATCCGGAGCCTTTATCAAGGGCCCGGTGATCATCGGCGATCAGAGCGAGGTCCGGCAGGGCGCCTATCTGCGCGGCCACTGCCTGGTGGGGGCCCGCTGCGTGGTCGGCCATGTCACCGAGGTCAAACATGCCATCTTCCTGGACGACGCCAAAGCCGGCCATTTCGCCTATCTGGGCGACAGCATTCTGGGCAACGAGGTGAATCTGGGGGCAGGCACCAAGCTGGCCAATCTGCGCTTCACCGGCGGCAACGTGCTGGTGAAAACCCCAGACGGCCCCATCAGTTCTGGATTGCGAAAATTCGGGGCAATCTTTGGCGACAAGGCCCAGACCGGCTGCAATGCGGTGACCAACCCCGGTACGGTGCTCGGTAAAAAATCCATTGTCCTGCCCAACACCACAGCGCCTTCAGGCTGGCACACCAGCAACTCCCTGATCCGCTAAACAACCCCGTTCATTTCAAAAAAATGAGCAAGCCCGAGGACAAACTCCAGACAAATGGCCGTCACGAGAAAGAGGCGCAGCGTTCTGCTAAACGGTAAACGCTCCTTGACCAAGCGCTGCAGAACAGCGACAATCAGCAAGGTGGCGCCCAGGCTGATCGGAGCCACGGACAGTATGTGGATCAACGTTTCCACGATTGACTTCATGACCAGCACGGGGCCGGTATCGTTCGCACGAAAGAGCCGGATACTGGCCAGCAGATAGACGACAACCAGGATAGCCAAGGAAATCTGCTCCCGTATTTTTTGCATGCGCAGCCTGTTGTTAAATTTTTTCTCGAGATGATCCCCACCCCGGGGAGAATTGCAGCCCATTGTAACAGGAATTACAAATGACACAATCGCTCAACGCCCTTTTTTCTCCGGAAACGAGTCCCCATCCCGCTGACTTGCAACCCTTCCGACTCCTCTGCGATGCGCTCTTTTTTTATGCCTTACCTGGCAAAGCCGAACAGCAGGAACTGTGGACGGGATACACGCCGGTGCACCTTTCCGGAGAGGAACAAGCCCGCTTCCAATCGCTTGCCCAGGAAATCAAGGGCCATGAGGCTGAATTCCATGGCGGGCTCCTCGCCTCTCTTTCCGCCGGCCATGGCGACCGGGACGAGGCGTCGGTCGGGTCGCTGGCTTCCCGCCTGCGTTCCGAGGCAAAGCCTGCTGATCCTCAAAAGGCGAAGGACGAAGCGCTCTGGCGGGCAATGCTCATCCTGAAGTTGGCGGAGATGTACCGGGAAGAGGAACGGGAAATCGCCCAAGGATTCACGGCCCTCTCGGGAAAAGAGGCCGACCTTTTTGCCGCCATCCGGGGTGGAGAGACGGAAGAAGAGGAAGGGGACGAGGAAGAAGCCCAGACGCTGCGGGAACTTGCCGCAACCACAACCATGAGTGGCCCGACACTCAACCTAGCCCGGCTGGCCAAGGCCTGGGGCCATCTCTACACCCGGGATCCCAAGGCACCAGAAATCCCCCTGCTGGTCACGACCCACGAAGAACTCCAGGGCTTGCTCGCCGAGGAGTACGAAACTCTCACCGGCAACTCCCCCAGGCAGTTGGTCAGCCTCGCCCTCCCGACCCAGACAGAGAACGGGGAATATGGTGCCCTGGTTGATAAATTCGCAGCGGCCACCGGGGATTCCAAGGAACATTTTAACCGTTTGCTGATGGATGTTGCCGCCAGCGGATCACTCTCCGCCGAGCTGCTGGCAGAACTGCAAGGGGCGGGCAACGACCTGAACCGGGCGGCCCTTCCTTTTCTGCAAGGCAGCCAGAACGAAAAGGCCCTGCGCTTTTACGCCTACGAAGGAACCTCGCTCATCGACCTTTTTGCCAACCTGTGCGGCGAATCGCGCACACCCACGGTGACAGCCACCGGGCTTCTCGCGGTTCTGAACTGATTGGCCCCTAGCGGTAGGGGTTGATGGTCAGCACCGGGCAGGGCGCGGTTTTAACAATCTTCTCCGCCACGCTGCCAAAGAGGATTTTGTCCAGCCCCTTGTAGCCATGGGTGCCCATGACAATCAGGTCAACCTTCTCCTGCCCGGCAAAACGGTTGATCTCCTCGACCACATCGCCGCTCAGGATCGCCGTGCTATGCGGCACCGAACCGTTGAGGGTTTCTGCCACAAAACTCTTCATCTTTTCCGTGGCGCTCTTGACCATCTCTTCTTCAAGCTGGATGATGGGCATATGGGGCACAAAAAAACCGGAATAATCGTCAAAGCTTTGCACCACAAAAACAACTGCCAACTCCGCTTTGAATTTGGCACCAAAATCCACGGCCGCGCGAAGAATCTTCTGCGAATTCTCCGAAAAATCCACAGGCACCAGAATCTTTTTAATTTCGTTCATTTCCCCTCCTTATGGTATAGATGTCAAGCTTTAGCTACGATCGCGACCCCAGGCCGAACCTGGACGCATTATCCTCTCTCCATGATCAGGCTAGCAGAATGCTTTTCGCCTTGTCAACAGGAGAGACCTCCCCTTGAATCCACACCTAGAGCAGAGCCCGATGTCCACTTCCCTATCCGAGGCCATGGCCGAGATCTTTGAGGCAGACGGCATCCTGGCCAAAAAGCTGCCCGGTTACGAATCGCGCCCCAGCCAGCTGCGCATGGCTGAAGCCATCGGGGCCACCCTGGAGTTACCGGAAGACGCGAGGCCAAACCAGCCAGGAATGCTGGCGGTCGAGGCAGGCACCGGCACCGGGAAGACCCTGGCCTATCTGGTTCCGGCCATCTTGAGCGGGCAGAAGGTGGTGGTTTCCACCAACACCCTGAATCTGCAGGACCAGATTCTCACCAAGGAAATCCCCTTCATCAAAAAACACCTGGCCCCAAACCTGAACGTGCTCTGCATCAAGGGACGACAGAACTACCTCTGCCTCTACCGCTGGCAGCAGTTCCTCGCCTCACCCCAACGCACTGTACTGGCCGATGACCGCGACACCCAGCGGGTCGCCGACTGGCTTGAGGAAACCGAAACCGGCGACCGCAGCGAACTCTCCTGGCTGGCGGACAACGCCCCGCTCTGGCAGACAATCACCGCTTCGGCCAGCCAGTGTCTGGGCTCCAACTGCCCGGACGGTTCCGCCTGCTTTATCACTCGGCTGCGCAAGAAGGCGGGCCAGGCCCAGCTGCTGGTGGTCAACCACCACCTCTTCTTTTCCGACCTGGCCCTGCGCCGATTCGGCCATGCCGAGGTTTTGCCCCGCTACGAATCGGTGATCTTCGACGAGGCCCACCATCTGGAAGGGGTGGCAACCCAGTACTTCGGCACCTCCTTCAGCCATTATCAGGTGATCGATCTGGTCAAAGACCTGGAGACCGCAGCCCAGGCCGACCTGAAGGGCCGCGCCAAGGAAGGGGTGGTGCAGACCGCCAGGGCGCTGGCCAAACAGGTCGATCTCTTCAGCGAGCTGTTCCCCAGGGAGCGGGGCCGCTTTTCCCTGCTGCAATTCATCGACCGCTTCCCCGGCTGGGAAGAAGAGCGGCAGCGGTTCGCCGACCAGATCAAGGGGCTCTGCAATCAACTTACCAAGGCGGCCATGAATGGAGAGTCCTGGCTGGGCATGCAGCGGCGGGCAGAAGAGATGCTGGCTGCCTTCACCACCATCACCGAGGCGCGGAGCCCTTCCTCGGTTTACTGGTACGAGCGGCGGGAGAAAACCGTGGCCATTTCCGCCTCGCCCATTGACATCGCCCATGAGTTGCAAGACTTTCTCTACGAACAGACCCGGAATGTGATTTTTACCTCTGCCACCCTGACCACGGACAACAGCTTCAGCTATTTTTTCAGCCGCCTCGGACTGCCCCCAGACACCCCTACCCTGACCCTGGCCACCCCCTTTGATTATGAAAAACGCACCCTGATGTTCGTGCCGGGCAAGGGGTTTCCCGAGCCCACGGCCAGGGAGTTTCCTGAGGCAACCCAGCGACTGATGCAGGAGCTGATCATGGCCGCCAACGGGAGGACCCTGGTGCTTTTCACCAGCATCAGCGCCATGCGCGGTGCCCACGAGGTTCTCCTGGCCCAGCTGCCTTTTCCCGTACTGATGCAGGGGGAGGCGCCCAAGGCCAGGCTACTGGAGCAGTTCCGGGACCAGACCCATTCCGTCCTCCTGGCGGTGGCCAGCTTCTGGGAGGGGGTGGATGTGGTGGGCGAATCGCTGAGCTGCGTGATCATCGACAAACTTCCGTTTGAAGTCCCCTCGGACCCTGTTATTATGGCCCGCATGGAACGGATCAAAAACGAGGGCGGCAACCCCTTCTTCGATTTCCAGATTCCCCGCGCCATCCTGACCCTGCGCCAGGGGGTGGGCCGGTTGATGCGCAGCTCAACCGACCGTGGGGTCCTGGCCATCTGCGATGTCCGCCTTTTTAGCAAGCAGTACGGCAGACTCTTCTTGAAAAGCCTGCCCCAAAGCCCGATCTGCCGAGAGATTGGCCCGGTGCGGGATTTTTTCCAGGAGGAACGCCCATGACCAACGCTGAGCTGCTTGCCACCTTCAAAGAAAGGGCTATCCAAATCGATGCGGTGATGGAAGAAGACCTGACCATCGTCGCAAGCCCGCTCCTGACCGAGATCATCCGCCATGCCATCTTCCAGGGGGGCAAACGTATCCGCCCCCTGCTCACCATCCTGGCCGCAAGCCTGGTCGGCCCTCCCCCCGCAGACACCGCTCGGTTGGCAATTTCTTTCGAGTATCTCCACGCGGCAAGCCTGCTGCACGACGATGTCATCGACCATGCCACCCTGCGGCGGGGGGCGAAAACCGCCAACACCATCTGGGGCATGGAGCCGGTCATCCTGGCCGGGGATTATCTGCATGCCCATGCCATGGCCCTGGCCAGCGAGGTGGGCGGCCCGGCAGCCATGGCCCTGATCGGCCGCGCCACCGCCGCGATGGTGGAGTCGGAATTTATGCAGATGCACAACGCCCAAGAGATCCTCATCTCCGAAGAGAAATACTTCCAGGTCCTGATGGGGAAAACAGCCGCCCTCATTGCCGCGGCCTGCGAGGCGGGCATTGGGCACAACCTGGGTTCCGCCGAGCAACTGGTCGCCCTGCGCACCTATGGGACCAACCTGGGCTTGGCCTTCCAAATCGTTGACGACCTGCTGGATTATCTCGGAGACCCGGCCAAAACCGGCAAGGCGGTGGGCAACGATTTCCAGGAGGGCAAGATGACCCTGCCCCTGATCAAGACCCTGGCTCGGGCCGAGGCCAAGGACCGCGAGGTGCTCATCGGGCTGCTCAAGGCAACGCCGCAGGAGCGCAGCCAACAGTTGCCCTTGGCCCACACCCTGATAAAAAAATATCAGGGCTTTGCCCTGGCCCGAGCGCAGGCCGAGACACTCCTTACTCAAGCCCTTGCCGGGCTGGCCATCTTTGGCGAGGCCCCGGCCAAAGAGCCCCTGACCGGTCTGGCCCATTATGTTTTGAGCCGGGACAAATAACCATGCCCAAGATTTCCCTGAAAAAACCCGCCCGGAAAGGGGCAAAAAAAAAGAGCGGCCACAGTCTTGGCCTCTTCTGCCTCTTTCTTTTTGTCGCCGCGACCCTGGCCGCTGGATTCTATTTCATGGTACTCTATCCAGGCACGCCAACGAAAATCACCCTGCCCATCCTGAGCGAACAGGCCAAGAAAAAGCCTCTGCCCCAGAAAGCCGAGATGCCTGCCCCTCTCTACGAAGAACCTTCCCTGCCCCAGCAAGTACCCCCCATCGCAACCCGGAGCAGGAAACCAGAGAAAACAACTCGTTCGGGCAGACCTCTGGTGGCCATTGTCATTGACGATATGGGCAACCGCCAGAACACCGGCAGGGCTCTGCTCGCCCTTGACCTACCCCTCTCTTTCTCCTTCCTGCCCTCCACCCCCTTTTCCGAAGAGCTGCAAAAGGAGGCCCAAGCCAAGGGACGAGACATCCTTCTCCACCTACCCCTTGAGCCCATGGACCCAAAATGGAACCCCGGCCCCGGCACCCTGACCACCTCCATGGACCCGGACACCATGAAGACCATCTTCCGCGAAGACCTGCAAGCGGTCCCAAAAGCCATCGGGGTCAACAACCACATGGGGTCCCGCTTCACCTCCAACCCTCAGGCCATGCGGACCCTGCTGGCCATGGTGCAGACGCGCAACCTTTTTTTTCTGGACAGTGTGACCGCGCCAAAAAGCGTTGCCTATGACCTTGCCCGTGACATGGGCATAAAGGCAGAGCGCCGCACCGTTTTTCTCGACAACGATCAGAACCCGGACAAGATCATGGCCCAGCTCGACCTCCTTATCAAACTCGCCGGGGAGCACGGCCAGGCCGTGGGCATCGGCCACCCTAATCCGGCCACGGTGGAGGCCCTGCGCCGCTACCAGAGCCAATTGCGCAGCCAGACCGAAATGGTCGGGGTCTCCCGCCTCGTTCACTGAGACACAACCGGCAAGAGTGCTGCGCCCAAAAAAGAAGGGGGCACGAACCCTCTTCGCCCCCCTTTCTTCCATAACATGGCCCGCTGGCCAACTTTTCGCCCGCTCGCCGGTCAAAAATCGGCAAAATTCTCCTCTTCCGCAGACGTTGACGGCAGCATCTTCTTCGTCGGCATTGCCTGGCTCTTGCCAGCTTTTTTCACCGCCCCCCTGGAGATGCCGTTGGCCGCCCCGGCGCTCATTTTTTTGATCTGCGTTGTCCCCATCTTCACCTGTCTGACCTGCTCACCATAAATCACCCCGGCCATGTCCGCGACATACTCCTGGGCCTGACCGCACTGGGAATGCAGCTCCTCGGCGGCAGCAGCCGACTCCTCGGCGCTGGCGGCAATCTGCTGTACCCCCCGATCCATCTCGGCAATGGCCTTGTTGATCTGCAAGATTCCACTCGCCTGTTCCTTGGAGGCTTCGCTGATCTCGCTGACCAGAATGACCACCTTTTCGGTGCTCCCGGAGACCTGGGAAAAAGCGGCACTACTCCTCGCCACCAGCTGGGCACCCGCGCCGATCTTTTCAACCGTCCCCTCAATGAGGGTCGCGGTATTCTTGGCAGCCTCGGCGGCACGCATGGCCAGGTTTCTGACCTCGTCCGCCACCACAGCAAAACCGGCGCCCGCTTCCCCGGCCCGAGCCGCCTCAACCGCAGCATTGAGCGCCAGCAGATTGGTCTGGAAGGCTATCTCGTCGATAGTTTTGATGATTTTCTGGGTATCCTCGCTGGCCTTGGATATCTCCGCCATGGAACGGGTCAGCTCCTGCATCGCTGTACCGGCCTCAGCCATCACCTTGCTCGCAGTTTGCATATGGCTGTCGGCCTGGCTGGCATTGTCGGCATTCTGTTTGGTCATGGAGGCCATTTCCTCCATGGAGGAGGAGGTTTCCTCGAGGGCGGAGGCCTGCTCCGAGGTACCCTCTGCCAGCAT
Organism: uncultured Pseudomonadota bacterium; assembly: GCA_937868185.1. Classification (GTDB taxonomy): domain Bacteria; phylum Desulfobacterota; class Desulfobulbia; order Desulfobulbales; family Desulfurivibrionaceae; genus Thiovibrio. The sequence continues at coordinate 7,942 of CALMMG010000040.1, read as the reverse complement.
CTTACTCGAATCGGCAATCTGGTTTGAGGCCTGGTCCACCTGGGCCGATCCCTCGGTGATGCCATTGATTGCCCGGATCAGGGGCACGGTGATCCCCCGGGTAATGAAGGTGGCGGCCAGAACCCCAAAGACCAACCCGAAAAGGGAGAGACTGATAGTGGAAACATTAATGAAAGAAATAACCTTTGCAAGATTCGCGGTATCATCCTCAATCATCTTGTCCTTATGCTCGCGGAGCTGGGTCAGCAGACCCTTAATCTCGCCATAGGCGGAGAGCGCCGTGGTGTTGTAAATCTGCTTTGCCTGGGCAAGATCCCCGGCGCTATAAGCCCGGCCGATTTCAATGGCCGATTCGTGCAGCTTCCGGTGCGGCGACTCGATAGCCTGAAGGAGCTGCGCCTCTTTGCCGCCCACCTGCAACATGGCCTGGGTCTTGTCGCTATAAAGCCATTTGCCGAAGCCGCACTTGTGGTCATCGGTTTCCACCTCCAGCTTGGCCACCCCGTTCCGAGAGAAAAGTTCGTTGATCTTAGCCAACCAGTTGAGGTGGTCGATTTGCTTTTCCAGGAGAAAGGCCTTGTCCGTATTGTACTCCAACAGATCATGGGAATGACCCTGAATGGTCCGCAGGCCGAGATAGCTGCCCACGGAAATGATCGCGAGCAGAACCAGAAAGATCCCAAACCCGCCGCCGATCTTCTTCGCAACCGAGATATTGCTCCCAATCATAGACATCCTCCCATCGCTGTTTCCTTACCCCCCGCTTCTTCCTTCCCTGCCCATAGGGCCATTATCAGCAAAATCCGGATAGTTTGTACAATAAAAATTTTCAACCTACTGATTTTTCGACAAAAAACACCAGGAGAAGGTCAGGACAGGATACCCCCGTTCCTTTCCTACTCGCCCTGTGACCAATTCTCGATTACACTCTCCCGCAGGGGCACCGGCTCACAAAAAAACACCGATTATACCTGCCGCTTTTCAAGCACAATGGAGCTATAAAAACCATGCCGCCCATTATCACCCTGACCACGGATTTCGGCCTAAAGGATGAATACGTCGGCGTACTCAAAGGGGTCATCCTCGGTCTCGCTCCCCAGGCCAGCCTCATCGACCTCTGCCATACCATCCGGCCCCAGGATCTCCGGCAGGGTGGTTTTATCCTCCAGGCGGCAGCCCCGTTTTTCCCCAAAACCACCATCCATCTGGCCATTGTCGACCCGGGGGTGGGCACCAATAGGCAGCTCCTGGCGGTTCGGGCCATGGGCCAGATTTTTCTGGGGCCCGACAACGGCATCCTGTCCCCCTTTCTACAAGAGCCTCTCTTTGAGGAAGCCATCTCTATTGATTGTCCACAGCTCTATCTGGCTCCGCTCAGCGCGACCTTCCATGGCCGCGATATTCTCGCCCCAATCGCGGCCGCCTTGGCCAATGGCACCGAGTTCTCCCGCCTTGGCTCCCAGACGTTTAAGGAAAATCTTATAAAACTTGCATCCCCCACCTTGCAAATTGATCGGATCCATGGCAACATAGCCGGGTCCGTGATCCACATCGATCATTTCGGCAACCTGAGCACAAATATCCACCAGCGGGATCTTGCCGGGCTGACAGCTGATCCGGATTCTATCCAGATCTTTCATAAGAAACTACAAGTGACCGGCCTGGCCAGTGCTTACGCCTCTAGGCCGAACGGACAGGTTCTGGCGCTCATCGGCAGCCGCGGCTACCTTGAGCTGGCAGTAACCAATGGCAATGCCGCCCGGCTACTTGGGGCGGAGGTGGATGATCCCGTGCGGGTGACTTGGGGAAAAGACGGATAATTTTTTCGGTTTACAAACAAGACGAACCGGCGTTACAGTCACAGCTTAAATTCAGGTAAGGAAACAGCTCCATGCAGGACAACCATATCGAGGATATTGCCAAACTCCTCAAGACCATGTCGCACCCCATCCGCCTGAAGATCCTCTGCCTGTTGCAGGACAAGGAAATGACCGTTGGTGATATCCACAAAGAGGTGCACACCACCAATGCCAATGTCTCCCAGCATCTCTCCATTCTCCGCAACCAGGGGATCATCGCCTACCGCAAGGATGCCAACTTTATCTTCAACCGGATCGCGGAAGGAAGGGTGACCGAACTGATCAAAACCATGCGGGAACTCTTCTGCCAGGTTTCCTGATTTCCACCCATACCACCAAAGGAGATTCCCTCATGATCATCACGGACTGGGTTCATGTTTTTGCTGGCGCCTTCATCCTGATCAGCCTGGCTCTGGGTACCTGGGTACACCCCTACTGGTATTTCTTCACCGCCTTTGTCGGAGCCAACCTCTTCCAGTACGGCTTCAGCAAATTCTGCCCGCTGGCCATGATCCTCAAGAAACTCGGGGTGCCTGAGGCCCGCGAAGGCAAAGGCTGCTGTCAGAAATAACTTCCCCACCGGGGGAACCCCAGACCATCGGGTTTACCCCCTCTGCGCTCTTTCCTGCAAAACCGTCCCGTCTCAGTCTATCTCGCGCAATTGGGTCTTGATGGATTGGGGCCCATCGTGCTACAATCCGCCCATCAATAGGCACCTTACTCCCGCCTACACTTGATTTTCCCCCCTCACGGATTCCGTCCATGAAGCTGACCATGAAAACCAGGCTGACCCTTGCCATCTCCCTGCTCTTCCTGTGTCTGATGGGCGTCACCTCCTTCCTGGTGCTTTCCGTGTACAAGCAACAGCTCAAGAGGGTTATCTCCACCGAGCAGTTTTTTATGCTCTCCGACATCGCGGACTCTTTGAATGATAAACTTTCCCTGGCCCAAGCCCAGCTTATTGCCATTGCCCCACGGATCCCCCGAAAAGCCCTTGCCGCCTCAGATGCGGCCCAGCAATTTCTTGACAACCACACCGGACTCCAGCAGGTCTTTGACAACCACGTCTTTCTTTTCTCTCCGGAAGGCAGGATCATCGCCGAAGCACCCTTTCTCCCCAACCGGCGGGGGCTGGATTTTTCTTTCCGCCCCTATATCAAAGAAACCTTGACCACCTCCGCCCCAGTAATCTCCGATCCCTACATCTCCTCCCAGCCGCACAAACACCCTGTGGTCATGATGACTGCGCCGATCTTTGATCAAAACGGCAAGATCATCGCCATCCTGGCCGCTAGCCTCGACCTCATGCGGCCTAATCTTCTGGGCAAGCTCTCAGAGAAGAAAATCGGAAAGGCCGGATACCTGTATCTGCTCACCGCCGGCAGAACCATGATCATGCACCCGGACAAGGCCAGGATCTTCAAGACAATCCCCGAAGGGAAAAACCCCCTCTACGACCAAGCGCTTCAGGGCTTTGAGGGCACGGACGAAAACCGCACCCGCGAGGGGGTGCCCATGCTCACCTCCTTCAAACGGTTGCCGGTAAAAGGCTGGCTCCTAGCCGCAAATTACCCCCAAGCCGAAGCCTATGCCCCGCTCACCCGCGCGGGGCAGGTTCTCTTGGCCGGCATGCTGCTCATCACCCTGGCCGCCTTCGCGGCCATCCGGTATTTCAGCCAATACCTGACCAGACCTCTCCTGGCGCTTACCCAGCATGTGACAGAGTTGGAAGACAAAAAAGGAGAGGCGCGGCTGTTCCGTACCGCAGCTCAGGACGAAACCGGCACCTTGGCCCAGGCCTTCAACACCATGCTCGAAAAACTCGACCGGCAGCAGGCCGAGTTGCGACAGAGCGAGGAACTCTACCGCACCGTCACCGACTTTGCCTCGGACTTCATCTTCTGGCGAGCGCCGGACCAGAAGATGCTCTTCGTCTCCCATAACTGTGCGCAGCTCACCGGATATTCCGAAGAAGAGTTCCTTGCCAATCCCGGGCTCCTGGATACGCTTTTCCACCCGGAAGACCGGAAGAAGTGGGACAACCATGTCCACCGCTTAAATCCCACGGGCAAGGATATCCCTTTGGAATTTCGGATCATCACCAAGGCCGGTCTAACCCGCTGGGTGAACCATGTCTGCTCCGAGATCCACGATGATGCAGGCCGGTCTTTAGGCCGACGCGGAAGCCTTACCGAGATCACCGAGCTGAAACAGGCGGCAGCGGAGCAGGAAGCACTTAAAAATCAGCTTGCCCAGGTCCAGAAAATGGAGTCCATCGGCATCTTGGCCGGAGGGGTGGCCCACGACTTCAATAACATCCTCTCCATTATCCTGGGTTACACGGAGTTGTTGCTGCTGGAGCTGGCCGAGAATACCTCGGCCAGGGCAAAGATTCAGACCATCAACGAGGCCGGGCACCGAGCAGCCACCCTGACCAGGCAACTCCTGGCCTTCAGCCGCAAACAGTTAGTCCAGTTGCGGCCCTGCAGCCTGAACCAGATCATCCACAATCTCACCAAGATGCTGGGCAGGATGATCGGGGAAGATATCTCCCTGGAGGTCCACGCCTCAGCTCAGGACGACACCGTACTCATTGACCCGGGCCAAATGGAGCAGGTGCTTCTCAATATGGCGGTCAATGCCCGGGATGCTATGCCCACGGGCGGGAGCCTGATCATCGAAACGAAAAATCGGGAGCTGACCACGGAATATGCCAAGCCCCACGAAGGGGTGAAGGCGGGGAGGTATGTAGTTCTTTCGGTGAGTGACAGCGGCCAGGGGATGAGCAGGGAAACCCAGGAGAAGATCTTTGATCCGTTCTTTACCACCAAGGAGCGGGGCAAGGGAACCGGGTTGGGACTGGCCATGGCCTATGGGATCATCAAACAGATGGAAGGCCACCTTTTCGTGTACAGCGTCCCGGAGCGGGGCACGACCTTTAAAATCTTTCTGCCTGTTGCCCAAGGACCGGTGGAAACAACCCCAGAATCATCCCCCCTGCCCCTACCCAAAGGCAACGAAACCATCCTGGTGGTTGATGATGAGCCCTCGCTCAAATCCTTGGTCACCGCTATCCTGCAACCCCTTGGCTACACAATGCTTGAGGCAAGCAGCGGCGCGGAGGCCATACAGGTGAGCGACTCCTTTGCCGGGCGGATCGACATCCTGCTCACCGATGTCATCATGCCCGGCATAAACGGCAAGGCGCTGGCAGAGGCCATCACGGCAAAGCGGCCGGAAACCCGGGTCATCTATATGTCCGGCTATACGGACAACGCCATCGCCCACCACGGAGTTCTTGGCCCGGACGTCATCCTGATCGAAAAACCCATCACCGCCGACAAGCTCGCCGCTGTCCTGGGAGCGACGGCGGAGTAAATCCTGCTACGTTAAGACGGGATCAGACCCCCAAGGCCTCGGCAATCGCCCCACCGACCGGAACAAAGCCCGAGCGGGCCTGACCAGAATCAGAGCAGTGCCGCAGGCGGCCAAAGACCTGCACCTGCCCCATTTCGGCAATGGTCCGCATATTGTCCTCAACCAGCAGCGCATTCTCCTCCGCTACACCATCGGAAAACAGCACACCGAGCACCGGGATATCCCTATGGCGCAGACCCTCCAGGGTAAGCAGGGTATGATTAATGGTGCCAAGGCCGCTCTTCGCCACCACCAGCGTAGGAATCTTCAGCTCCCGAAGCAAATCCACCAGCAACAGCTCCCGGTTGAGCGGCACCATCAACCCGCCAACCCCCTCGACAATGAGCACCTCATGACAGGCCAGCATCTCCTGATAGCGCGTGCGGATTCGCTCCGGATCGATGACCGCCCCTGCCTGTTCGGCGGCAAGATGGGGGGAGGCAGGCAGGGAAAAATGATAGACCACCTGGCTACTGACCAGCTCCGTAACAAGAGGGAGCTGCGCCATGCGCAGGCATTCCCGCAGGTCATCCGGCGGAAATCCCGGCCCGGTGGCCACCCATTTCTGGTAGCCAGCATCACTTCCGTTTTTTCGGAAAAAATCAAGGAGCAGCCCGCAGACATGGGTCTTGCCCACATTGGTATCCGTGCCGGCCACAAAGATCGCGCTCATTTCTCCCCCCTGACGACAAAGGCCTGATAGGTGGCAGGATACCCGCCATAAGTTGCCTGAAACCAGGCATCAAGCTGACGCAGCCGTCCCCTGGTCAAAGCGCCCGGCAGCTGACCGCCGCCGGTGCCGGTCTTGCGGATATGGTCCAACAGCTCAAGAAGCGAATCGTAGTTTCTGACCCTGCTTTCTTCTTGCACAGAAAAATGCGGAAAGATCTCCCCCAGCATACTCTCCAACGTCTCTTTAACGGGAAAGCCATGGGGCGGCAGGCGCACCTCCTGACCAAAAACCTGGCTCAACCCTTGAGTCAACTCGGTGAAGGTTCGGGGGCCGAAGAGCACCCCGACAAAACACCCTGTGTCAGTGAGCAAACGGCCAATCTGCCTTAGGGCCGCAGCGAGGTCATCAAACCATTGCAGGGTGGAATTGGCACAGATCAAATCAAAGGCGTCGGGGCAGGCGGCCAAAAACTTTTCCCCATCCTCGCAAAGCACGGAAACATTGCTCTTGCCGCCCAGCCGCTTTTCAGCCAGTCGCGCCATGCCTTCGGCAAAATCAAGGGCGATAATCCGAGCCTCCTGGTAACGGTCGGCAAGCAGCGCGGTGAAATTGCCAGTGCCGCAACCGATCTCCAGAATACGCTTGGCCCCTTCCTCCCCGCTGCCCTCAGGAAGCTCCCGGAGCAGGCGAAGGGCCAGATCTTTCTGCACCTCGGCATGGGCGTCATAGGTCCCGGCGGCGCGGGAAAACCGTTGCCGGATTCTTTGTTTCCTGAACTCACTCACCTGGGACAAACTCCCGGTCAAGAAAAATGGCATGCCCGCCATGCTCAATGATGGTGGTGCTGGCCCCGGGGATCAGGGGTTGTTCCACCACCGGCGCGATAATGTCCCGCCGCCCGTGCCAGCAATAAACCGGACATTGCTGGCCTTGGACAGGAAGACGCCATTGTCCCAGATAGTCGAGACCCCGACCAAGAACCTGCATATCGAGAGATGCCAAAAGCGGTTCCTGCTGTTCCGCCACAAACCGGCGGTATTCTTTTTTATAGCCAAGTAAGCTTTTGCGGTAAAAATCCCGCAAGAATGCCGGAGGATCGGTTGCAAGGCCGTGGCGGATGGCCTCGATTTCCGAGGAAGGCCAGGAAGCCCGCATGCCCATCAAGGTCAGACCAGCCACTTTCTCGGGAAAAGCACAGGCAAAATCAAAAGCCAGGGAAGCACCCATGGACCAGCCGACCAGGTGGATGGTGTCAAGATTGTGTTGAGTGAGAAAGGTAAGAATTTCCGGTAGGGCAGTGGCGGGGTCCAGCGGAGCCGCAGGACTTGCCCAGGAATACCGCTTATCCGCCAGCTCAAGCACCTGCCCGGAGAATCCCCATCCGGGCAGGAAAAGGACCGGGGAATTTTTGTTCGGCAAGGACTCTTGCAGGGGAGCGGACCAGATTGTTTTCATAATGGCAACGGAGACTGTGGAGAAAGAATATCAGCGGCCCTTCAGCAGGACAATTTCTTGAGCGCCTCACCGAGAAGCACAAACTGTTCATCCAACGGATAATGGTGATTGCCGATGAACAGGCCGTTGCGATCAATCCAGTCTGCCTGGGCCAGGGCGCCGTGGTTCGTAGCATCGAGCCAGCGAACAGCCTCACAGCGGGCAAAATTACCCGCCACAATGGGACGGCACTCAATGCCGTGACCATCTAAAGTTCGGATCACATCCTCCCGGGAAAACACCGCCTCCTCCCGCACCACCATACTGAAACCAAACCAGCTGCTTGCCCCGATCTCGCGCTGGATCTGAAGCTGGGGAAAGGCCTCCATGAGACGGAGGAATTTGGCTCCATTCTCCCGGCGGACTTTCACAAACTCCGAGAGCTTGCGTATCTGGGTCATCCCCAGGGCGCCGCTGAGTTCCAAAGGGCGCACGTTGTAACCAGGCAGCACAAAACGGAAGGATTCCTCAAAGGGGTTATCCCCCTTCACGCCGCAGA
>CALMMG010000039.1 GCA_937868185.1 uncultured Pseudomonadota bacterium | reverse complement strand
CGTCACGTCTTTTTGAAAACATGAAAAACTACCCCTCCGGCGAGATCCACGCCCTCACCTGGAACGGCCTTGCCCTTTCCGAGCTGTGGCGGACCAGAAAGATCGACGGCTATATCGTGGACTACCTTCTCCGGCCCAACGCGGACAAAAAGGGCACGGAACTGCTGGTCGGGTTGATTCTGGACAGCAGCTCGCTTGATCTGTTCTCCGACCAAACCTCAACCATGCTCATCTATCAGCTGGATTTCACCAAAAAGCAGGAACAGGGAAACGAATCCCCCAATTAATGCGGTAAAAAAAATTACACTACGGTAAAAAAAACTTGACATTCCCTCTCTAAATTTGCTCTAAGGAGTGTAAGTTGTTTTCTTTATTAAGACTTATCAAAGGAGATAAGAAATGAAAAAAGTATTATCCACAGTCGCAGCACTGGGCCTGATCGCGGGATTGGCCTCCACTGCCTCAGCCGTTGAGTTCAAGATGAGCGGTAAGTACCTGGTTGAAGGCGCCTATCTTTCCGACGCACGCGGCGCCGGTGTTGTTACTACCGCAGTCTCAGACAATCCAAGCGATGCTTACTGGCTGCACACCTTCGAGATCAAACCGACCATGAAGGTGAACGACAAGATTTCCATGTCCTCTGTTATCCGTTTGGCAGACGACACCATGTGGGGTAGCTCGGCTGATACCGCGAGCACTGCGGCCAACAATAATGACGTATATGTCCACCAGCTGTACATGGACTATGCCTCCCCCATCGGCAACATGCGCTTTGGTCGTACCCCGGCAGGCACCTACGGCACCAACTTCATGGATTCCGACAAACGCGCCGACCGTGTTATGTTGTACCCTTCCTTCTTGGCAGATGGACCTTGGTCCACCCTGTTCTACATCGAAAAGAGCAAGGATCAGCAGACAGGGGCGATTCTTACACCTTCTGCCACCTATCAGAGCGATAAAGACACCGATAAGTATGTCGCCCGTGTGTACTACAAGAGCGACAGTCTGGATTCCGGTCTCCATTATGCTTATGGTCGCAACATGACTGAAGATAGCGCGCTTCTTGGTGTGGCTCAGGCTAGCATCAAAGACGTCAAACAGGAGTTGACTGCTTACGGCAAGTACAAGATGGACAACTATTTTGTTAACGCCGAGCTGACCCACTACTTTGGGAGCGTGGATTATACAGCCGCTACTTCCGTAGACTATGATTCCTGGGCAGGCATGTTACAGGTCGGCGGTAAGTTCGACGCCCTGACCCCAAGCCTCATGTATTTCTATGCCGAAGGCCAGGACATGAACTCCACGGACCGTGAAGCGGCTCTTGTTGGATCTACTGCCGCTGCCAGCGGTACGGGCGATATGTTCGAGCCCCTCTACATCCTCACCGGTCGTAACACCGGCATGCTGAACACCGATATCTTCAGCGGCAATACCGGACTGTTGACTACGGCAGGCATCCATGCCATTGTTGCCGCAGCCGACTATGCGGTTTCCAACCAGTTGACCCTGCACGGCGCCATTGGCTGGGCCAAGGCGGATCAGGCAGCAATTACTGGTTACACCAATCGCGATGATTCGTACGGCTGGGAGTACAATGTGGGCGCTGCCTACAAGCTGCTCGACAACCTGACCTACGAGGCGCATTTCGGCTACCTCGACACCGGTGATTTCTTCAAATCTACCGCCACTGCTAATGACGCCGAGAACGTCTACATCCTGACCCACTCACTGACCATGACTTTCTAATATTGCTTATGCCTTTTTGCATAACCTCTTAGTTGGTTACTGTTCACCTCAAGCCCTGCCGGAAATTCCGGCAGGGCTTTTTTTCTTGTTGTTTCGCTGATGGCTGGTAGCTTTACCGCGTCATACCAATCTTTTCATTTTCAATACCTTCGCCATGTTCTCCCACTTGCCTCTCTTGACTTTTTGCAAGAGGTGGGATAAGAATATCTGTTTTTCTGTAATTTTCTCTGATTAGTGTATTTTCCCCAGCGAAACTCCTGGGTATTTTTATCTTCGGTGCAGGTGAGACACGCGATGAGCATTCAGGCCCTGAAAGGCTTTAAGGATATCCTCCCCGATGAGGTTGGGATTTGGCAGCATATCGAGGCAACCGCCAGGGATATCTTCCACCGCTTCGGCTTCACCGAGATTCGGGTACCGATCCTGGAAAAAACCGAGCTGTTCGCCCGGTCCATCGGCGAGGCCACCGACATTGTCGAAAAAGAGATGTACTCCTTTAGTGACCGCAACGGCGACTCTATCACCATGCGGCCGGAAGGCACCGCCTCGGTGCTGCGGTCCTTTATCGAGCATGGCTTGCAGGCCAAGCTTCCGGTACAACGCCTCTACACCATCGGCCCCATGTTCCGGCACGAACGCCCGCAGAAGGGGAGGTTACGGCAGTTTCATCAGATGAGCGTCGAGGTGCTGGGGTTGGATCATCCCCGCCTGGATGCCGAGCTGATCGCCATGGGTTGGCTGATCCTTGAAGAGCTTGGCCTCACCACCACCCTGCAGATCAACTCCCTGGGTTGCCCGGCTTGTCGCCCCGCCTACAAAGAAGCCCTGGTGGCTTTCCTGGCCGGACGCAAGGAGCATATCTGCGAAGATTGCCAGCGACGCAGCCTATCGAACCCGCTCCGGGTGCTGGACTGCAAGAGCAGCCATTGCCAGGAGCAGTATGTGGCCGCACCAGCCATTATCGACCACCTCTGCCAAGGCTGCGCCGACCATTTCTCACAAACGAAAGCAAGCCTTGATCTCCTGGCTGTTCCCTATACGGTGAACCCCTTCATGGTCCGCGGCCTGGATTACTACACCCGCACCACTTTTGAACTCGTCACCGATGCCCTGGGCGCCCAGAGCGCGGTGGGGGCAGGGGGCCGCTACGACGGACTGGTGGAACAATTGGGCGGAGCCAAAAATATGCCCGGCATCGGCTTTGCCATGGGCATGGAACGGCTGGTCCTCCTGCTGAATCAGCAGAACGCAGACGGTTGCCCTGAGACTACCACAGACCTTTTTGTCGCCGCCCTGGGCGAGGAGGCCACAGTCCGGGCATTTCCCTTGGTGCACCTCCTCAGACGCAAAGGGCTGCAAGTGGCCATGGATCTTGAGGGCAAGAGCCTAAAAAGCCAGATGAAGCAGGCGGACCGGGCCAAGGCCCGCTTTGCCCTCATTTTGGGCGAGGAAGAGCTTACCAAGGGCGAAGCGGTGCTGCGCGACATGACCAGCAAGGAACAGCAGCAAGTACCGCTAGCGGGGCCTCCAGAGGCCTTGTGTGCAATACTGGTTGCCGCAGTCACGAGAACAGAACAATAGGTAAATTTCTTGGTTACGCATACCAGCGCCTCTGCGTCGTTGCGTTAAACCGTTTATCAGTTTTCATTTTTCACTACCTACAAGGAGCAGTCCTATGGAATCCATGGGAGGACT
>CALMMG010000038.1 GCA_937868185.1 uncultured Pseudomonadota bacterium | reverse complement strand
TGACAAAGCACCTACTGGCATTACAGGATTTCAGCAAAGAGCAGCTGGCCGCCTATATCGATCAGGCCCTGCTCCTTAAAAAAGAAGCCAAGGACGGAGTCCGCCATCAGCAGCTGGCCGGAAAAACCGTGGCCCTCATCTTTGAAAAACCCTCCACCCGGACCAGGGTTTCCTTTGAGGCGGCCATGTATGGCTTGGGCGGCCAGGTGATCTATCTTTCCGGCCGGGACACCCAGCTGGCCCGCAACGAGCCCCTCAAGGACATGGCCCGGGTCATGGCCCGCTATGTGGACGGCATGGTCGTCCGCACCTATGGCCAAGCCATTGTCGATGAACTGGCAGGGTATTCCTCGGTGCCGGTGATCAACGCCCTCACCGACCTGCACCATCCTTGCCAGATATTGAGCGACATCATGACCGTGATCGAGCACAAAGGCCCGGTGGAAAAGCTCCACATCGCCTGGCTGGGCGACGGCAACAATATGGCCAACTCCTGGATTCAGGCCGCTTCCCGTTTCGGCTTCGCCCTGACCCTGGCCTGCCCGGAAGGGTATGATCCCAACCCCGCCATTCTCGCGGCAGCCCAAGCTCAAGCGAGCCAGCCCATCCGGGTGGTACGTGATCCGGTGGAGGCGGTGCACCAGGCGGATGTGATCAACACCGACGTCTGGGCCAGCATGGGGCAAGAAAGTGAACAGGAAGCACGGCTTGCCGTCTTCCGCCCCTACCAGGTAAACAGTGCGCTGGTGGCTCAGGCCAGACCGGGGGCCATTGTCCTCCACTGCCTGCCCGCCCACCGCGACGAGGAAATCTCCGAAGAGGTCCTCGAAGGGGTGCAATGCGTGGCCTTTGACCAGGCGGAAAACAAGCTCCATATCCACAAGGCTATCCTGGCCATACATCTGGCCTAAAATACTGAATCATTACTGCACACTGGGAGAACACGGCCAATGGCTGACAATATAAACAAGATCGTTCTCGCCTATTCCGGCGGGCTGGACACCTCGGTTATCCTCAAATGGCTGCGGGAAGAGTATCAAGTCCCGGTCGTAGCCTTTGCTGCCGATGTCGGCCAAGAAGAAGACTGGGACAAGGTCCGGGCCAAGGGCATGGCCACCGGCGCCGAGAAGGTGATCATCTCTGATCTGCGCGAAGAGTTTGTCCGCGACTATGTTTTCCCAGCCTTTCGGGCCAACGCCATCTACGAAGGGTCCTACCTGCTGGGCACCTCCCTGGCCCGGCCGGTCATTGCTCGGGAACAGGTAAGGATCGCCGAGGCGGAAGGGGCCGATGCGGTAAGCCACGGCGCCACCGGCAAGGGCAACGACCAGGTCCGCTTCGAGCTGACCTACCTGGCCTTGAACCCCAGACTGACCATCATCGCCCCCTGGCGGATCTGGGACCTCAACTCCCGGACCAAGCTCATGGCCTATGCGGCACAGCACGGGATTCCCGTGCCGGTTACCAAGGAGAAGCC
>CALMMG010000037.1 GCA_937868185.1 uncultured Pseudomonadota bacterium | reverse complement strand
CCCAACTCATGCTGGGCCTCGGCCAGGGCGATCCAGCAGCGGCGCCAAGTTTCAAACTTGGTACGCTCAGAAAAAAGCTCCTGCATCTCGCGGCTGGTGTAACGGCTGACCAAGGGCTCCTGATAGATATCACGATTCATAACCATCCCCATCTCTCAATAATGTGATTCGGTGCGATACAGATCCACCCGAAAATATCCGCTTCATTAACAGGGAATTCTTTACCAAGAAAACAGAAAAAATGCTTGTGAAAGGGTGGCTCGACCAGCTTCAAGTTTCACCTCAATACACAACGTCGCATAATGTATATTATGTATAGTAAAATAAAAACAAATAAAATCAGACTGATAACTGCTTGAAATCCACCGCTTCCACCTGCCAGCTGGTTTTATCGCGGAAAGTATTACGGCGAAGCTTGAAGGCCACATTCAAGGGTTGGCCACCCTCAATAAGACCTTGAAAATCTCCGGCCAGACCAAAACCAATGCCGTCCAGAATCGCACCGTTGAATCGCACGGTGAATTTCAAATGATTGACGCCAACCTCACGGGGTTTCTCCGCCAACCCCTGGGCGCTGAAAACCGGCTCAGGATTCCCCATACCAAATGGGGCCATTTTTTCATACATCCGCAGGAATCCCGGCGCAAAGATACTGCCATTCTCTTCATGCCAGGCGATGCCAACCTTGGGGGCAAGCATCGTATCCGTTACGATCTCGCCCAGTCGTTGCTGAAAATGCGCTTCCAGTTCCGGGAGATTTTCTGCAGGCAGAGTCAACCCCACGGCGGCCTCATGCCCGCCAAAGGCTACAAAAAGCTCATCCCTTTCCTTAAGTAATCCGTACAGATTCACCCCGGACACCGACCGCCCAGAGCCTTTTGCCATGCCATCCTTAAGAGTAAAAAACAACGTGGGCCGATTGAACTTCTCGACCATTCGGGCCGCGCCAATGCCGATCACCCCGGGATGCCAACCTTCTCCGGCAATAATCAGCCCTTTCTTCCCAGCCTTAACAGCCGTTTCAGCCAGGATAACCGCCTCCTGACACATTGCCTCAAGCACGGATTTCCTCAGTTCGTTTTCCGTATTCAATTCCTGGGCAAGCTTTTTGGCTTCCTCTTGGTCTTGCGAAATCAACAATTCCAAAGCCCGACCGGCATCCCCCATTCGCCCGGCAGCATTGAGGCGAGGCCCGATCCGATAGCCGACATCCTCACAGGTTACCCCGGTGCCGCTGATGCCTGACACCCGGCCGAGTTCCGCAAATCCGGGTCGAACAGAACCAGCCAAAACCTCAAGTCCTGCTTTAACTAATATACGATTTACCCCTATTAACGGGACCATATCTGCCACGGTGCCAACGGCAACCAGATCAAGGTAGGATTTGAGATTGGGAATCTCTTGCCCTTGCTTAAAGAGCCCCTGCTCGTGCAACGCCTTTCGGATTCCCATGGCCAGATAAAAAGCAACCCCGACTCCGGCCAGGTTTTTTTCAGGAAACCCACACTTCTTTTGTTGCGGATCCAACACCGCCTCAGCCTCTGGCAATTCCTCGGGGGGTTGATGGTGATCCGTAACTACAACCTGGCAGCCGAGATCCTGCAACTGCCGAACTTGAGTATTGCTTGAAATACCGCAATCAACGGTAATTACCAGAGGTGCCTGCGCCAAAACCCCTGGTGGTACGATTCGCCGAATCGCCTCAAGATGCAGCCCATATCCATCAAGTAAACGATGAGGTTGGCAGACATATACGTTTGAAAATCCGATATTTTTCAGAAAAAGAAAAAGCAGCGCGGCCCCGGTGGTGCCATCCACATCGTAGTCACCATAGACAATCACCGGAGCCTGCCTGGCAAGAGCCGACAAGACAACCGCCACCGCCTCCGTCATCCCCTTCATGAGAAAGGGCGAGGGCAGATCGGCCAGGGAAGGCGCAAAAAACCGCGCCATCTGGGCCCGGCTTTCCACCCCTCTACCCAAAAGAATAGCGGCCAGCGGTTCGGGCAGTTCCAACTCGGCCGCCAACAGGCTTACGCGGGCGTGATCGATGGGAGCTATCTCCCAGATCTTCTCAATTCTGGACAAGAAATATCCTTTATGTTTTACTTTATGTTTTAATTGTATTGCTGCGGATGAGCGAAACTATTCTTGCTGTTCTTTTGCCTGGAGCGGAGCCGCTGCCTCGGGGTCGCCGAGAATACGTAAGCCCCGGATGATGTAATGGGTTCCAGAGAGGATGGTGAAACCAGCGGTGGCATAAATCAGATAACTCCCCACAGGGAAAACACCCTGGAGATACTCATGACCAAGGTAATACACCACGGTGAGCAGTTGCAGGAAAGTGGTCACCTTGCTGACCAAGGACGGTTTAATCTTGAAGTCTCGTTCATAGAGCATGAGAATACCGATCCCCCCGCAGATGAGCACATCCCTGCTCACCACGATCACGGTCAGCCATTTCGGCAAAACACCCAGCACCGCCAGGGTTATGTAGGAAGTGATCAGCAACAGCTTGTCGGCAATGGGGTCGATAAAAGCGCCAAATTCGGTTTTCTGTTTCAGCACCCTGGCCAGGAACCCGTCTAGAGCATCGGTGACGCCAGCCAGGACAAAAACCCAGAAGGCCGCAAGCTCCTTGCCATCCAAGAGAAAGATGACCAAAAGGGGGATAAGCAGAATCCTGCCGATGGTGAGAAGATTTGGAATGTTCATGCGATACCTTTACTCCCCTTGTGCTCCGGCAAGAAATGACTCGATACACTCGAAAATCGGCCCCGCATCGGTGGGCGCAAACCAATGGATGTCGGGATCATTACCAAACCAAGTCATCTGCCGCTTGGCATAACGCCGGGTGTCCCGGGCCAGAAGAAAAAGGGTCTCGTCCCACTCCCATTCCCCCTGAAGAAACTGGACCATGTGCCGGTAGCCGATGGACTGCATGGCCTTGAGACTTGGATCATACCCCATGGCCAGTAATTTTTCCACCTCAGCCAGCAAGCCCTCGGCAACCATCTGCTCCACCCGGAGGTTGATCCGTTCGTAGAGCGCGGTTCGTTCAGCCAATAACCCAAGCTGTAACACCTTGCTCAAGGCAGGCTGCACCTGCTGCTCGCGGAGATGTTCGCTCCAAGGTTTGCCGGTGGCCAGGAAGATCTCAAGGGCTCGCAACAACCGGTGGGTATCGTTGGGATGGATGCGTCCGGCGGATTCGGGGTCGCATTGACCAAGCTCACCGAAAAGCACCGCCCTCCCCTCTTCCAGCAAATGCTGCCGCAGAGTGGCCCGCACCGATTCCGGCACAGGAGGAATCTCAAACAACCCCTCCAGCAAGCCCTTAAGGTAGAGGCCCGTGCCGCCCACCAGCAGGGGGCGGTTGCCCCGCGCGATGATCTGCCGACACGCCTCGGTGGCGTCGGCCACATAGCGGGCCACATGGTACTCCTCATCGGGATCAACCATATCGAGGAGATGATGGGGCACAAGGGCGCGTTCCTCAGCGGTGGCCTTGGCGGTGCCGATGTCCATGTGCCGGTAAATCTGCATGGAATCCAGACCGACGATCTCACAGGAAAACCGCTCGGCCAGGGCGAGGGAGAGCGCGGTCTTGCCCACGGCGGTCGGACCGATGAGAATAAGCACGGGTTCGGAGATTGGCGTTTCTATAACAGAGCCTGCCATGGTTTGCGGCGCATCCTTATATATGACAAAGAAAAGAATTGTTCTTCAGGCTGGTTTCCGGTACAAATACAAGCTTGTTTCTGGCTGGCACAAGAGTAAATCTCGTGCTGAAAAAAACAGCATTATCAACGAATAAGACATCTATATACCATATATTTAATAAAGGAGAAGATCATGCCCGAGAGAATTTACAACTTCAGCGCCGGACCGTCCACC
>CALMMG010000036.1 GCA_937868185.1 uncultured Pseudomonadota bacterium | reverse complement strand
GCCATGACCATGGGCCACACCCTGATCATGGGGAGAAAAACCTTCGAGTCCATCGGTCGCCCCCTGCCTGGCCGGAAGACCGTGGTCATCAGCCGCAACCCAACATATCAGGCTGCAGGCTGTCTGGTGGCCCCAAGCCTGAACGAGGCCATCGCCCTCTGCCCCGAGGCGGAAACAATCTTCATTGCTGGAGGCGGCGAGATTTACCGAGAGGGGCTGGACCTTGCTACGGCCATCTATCTCACCGTACTCGACCGGGAGGTGGAGGGAGATATCCTGTTCCCCGAGTTTGCCCCCCAGCAATTCCGCAAAATCTCGACAGAACGGCTGGAAGGGCCTGAGCCATACACCTTCACCGTTTTCACCCGCCCCTGATCATTTCTGCTTCAGCACTGCCTCCACATCCAGAAAATCCCCATAGAGCTTTTTGGCACAATCCGGGCAGATTCCGTGGCTGAAGGTCACATCCGCATGGTCGCTGATATAAGCCTCAATCTGCTTCCAGTATCCTGAATCATCCCGGATATTCTTGCAAGACGCACAGATTGGCAGAAAACCACTCAGGGTTTTTACCTGGGCCAAGGCCTCTTGCAGCTCGGCAATCAGCTTCTCCCGCTCCTGTTCCAACTCTTTGCGCTCGGCAATCTTCTGGGCCAGCTGCGCATTCTTTCCTCCCAGCAGCTGGTTAGCGCGCGCCACCCCTTCCAGCATGATGTTGATGGAGGCCGCCAGCCGCTTGATTTCCATCGGGCCTTCCACCCCGACCCTGCCATCGGCCTCTGCACCAATCCGAGAAACCGAATCACTCAACCGCAGCATCGGCCTGACCACCATCCTGTCGAGCAAAAGAATCACCACCAGGCAGACCACAACACTTATCGCCAAAAACAGCCAGCGCAAGATGGTGACCGTTCGCACCCCCTGTTCTTGAATACTCCGTTGCAAGGTCGCTTCCATCAGCAGAGCTGGCTTGCCAAAAATATCATCCACCAGCATGAAGCCGGCCATGCTCTTTTCGCCATTGGCGAGAATGGCCATCTTCTCCCCGGAGGCCTGCATATTCTTGATAATTTCCCGCTGTTGCGGGCTATTTTCTGCCTCGGCCAGCGGGGTAACCTTGAGAAAGACATCTTCGCTTTGGGCAAGCCGATGTATTCCCTCGGCATCAAGAAAACGGCCAAAAACTACGGCGCCCCTCACCGGTCCTTGCTGGTTGCTGGTTAGGATAGCGCGCGAGACAAAGAGCATCGGTCCCTGGGGGAAAACCACAATCCCCTTACTCACCCCTTTCGGGTCGGTATGCCTGACCAGACCCTGGTTTTCCTGTAAAACCTCCAACATAGCCGCCGGAACCTGCACCTGCTTCCCCAGCTTGGAATCATAGAGCTTCAGGGAGACCACCCTTCCATCCGGGGCGAAGAAGCCAATCATATTCACCTTCATGCCGATAAAGGTTTCATCACCCATATTTGTGGCAATGAATTCAGCGGTTGGGTGGGCCACAAAAGCGCAGGCATCGTCCCACCAGGCCCAATCCCGCGTGATGATATCCAGC
This sequence comes from uncultured Pseudomonadota bacterium, assembly GCA_937868185.1. GTDB lineage: Bacteria > Desulfobacterota > Desulfobulbia > Desulfobulbales > Desulfurivibrionaceae > Thiovibrio. The sequence continues at coordinate 4,867 of CALMMG010000036.1, read as the reverse complement.
CCCTCGATATCTGCGCCAAGATCATTGCCGATCTCACTCAGACAATGTCTGGCCGCGTGGATTTCCAATTTTTTGAAACTTTGCAAGAGAACATATTGGGAAACGGTGTGGAGAAGCAGAAAAGAAGAGAGAAAAGTGACGGCGAGAATAGCCAGGGTTTTCCTTCTAATGGTGCCAGGCACCAAGAGACGTAGCAGAAATGTCTTGAGTGAACCGCTTGGATGCATTCGTTCTCCCCCAAAGAGAATAACGCTGCGCAACACTACCTGATTTCACTATATGCAAAAACTAACGAGGAAGTCGCCTTTTTTTATTTTTTTCCAGATAATCCAAGCAGATAAACCTATCACACCGGTTACACAGAACTGCGCCTTGCCTCCATCAAACGGCGCACAACATCTTGACAATGTTACACAAAAAACATGACAGCCGATGCCTTGACTGTCATGTTTTTTGTCTTTAGGAAAGCCAGTTTCAGACCCGAGTCAGGTGACGGTACTTGATCCGGTGGGGCTGGGCTGCGGCCTCGCCCAGCCTGGCCTTGCGGTCGGCCTCGTATTCTGAGTAGTTACCGTCGAACCAGAGCACCTGGGAATCCCCCTCAAAGGCGAGGATATGGGTGGCGATGCGGTCGAGAAACCAGCGGTCATGGCTGATGACCACGGCGCAGCCGCCGAAATTCTCCAACGCCTCTTCCAGAGCGCGCAGGGCATTGATATCCAGATCGTTGGTGGGCTCGTCCAGCAGGATGACGTTGGCCCCCTCCTTAAGCATCCGAGCCAGATGCACCCGGTTGCGCTGCCCACCGGAGAGGAGCCCCACCTTTTTCTGCTGGTCAGTGCCGGAGAAGTTGAACCTACCCACATAGGCCCGGGAGTTCACCTCGCGGTTGCCCATGGTGATGGTTTCCTGGCCTTCGGTGATGGCCTGCCAGATCGTCTGCTCCGGATCCAACACGTCGCGGGACTGGTCCACATAGGCGAGCTTCACTGCGTCGCCCAAGCGGATGGTGCCGGAATCGGGCTGGTCCTGGCCGGTGATCATCTTAAACAGGGTGGTCTTGCCCGCGCCGTTGGGGCCGATCACCCCGACAATGCCGCCGGGGGGCAGGGAGAAGGTCAGGTTCTCAAAAAGCAGCCGGTCACCGAAGGATTTGCTGATCCCCTCCGCCTCGATAACGATCTTGCCCAGACGCGGTCCGGGCGGGATGTAGATCTCCAGATCCTGGGTCCGCTTTTCCGCCTCCTTGCCCAGCAGCTCCTCGTAGGCCTGAATTCTGGCCTTGGACTTGGTGTGCCTGCCCTTGGGGCTCATGCGGATCCACTCCAGCTCGTGCTGCAGGGTCTTGCGCCGCTTAGACTCTTCCTTTTCCTCCTTGGCCAGCCGCTTCTCCTTCTGCTCCAACCAGGAGGAGTAGTTGCCCTTCCAGGGGATGCCCTGACCCCGGTCCAGCTCCAGAATCCAGCCCGCCACGTTGTCGAGAAAATAACGGTCATGGGTCACGGCGATGACCGTGCCTTCGTAGCGCTGGAGATGCTGCTCCAGCCAGGAGACGGTTTCGGCGTCCAGATGGTTGGTGGGCTCATCGAGCAGCAGGATGTCGGGTTTCTTCAAGAGCAGACGGCAGAGGGCCACCCGCCGTTTCTCGCCGCCGGAGAGCACCGAAACCTCGGTCTCTCCAGGCGGGCAGCGCAGGGCGTCCATGGCCATATCCAACCTGGCATCGAGATCCCAGGCATCCAGGGTGTCGAGTTTTTCCTGCACCACGGCCTGCCGGGCGATAAGTTTGTCCATGGCCTCATCATCCATGGGCTCGGCGAACTTGTTGTTGATTTCCTCGAACTCGGCCAGGAGATCCACGGCTTCCTGCGCTCCTTCGCGCACGATCTCGATCACGGTGCGGCCTTCATCAAGCAGAGGCTCCTGCTCAAGATAGCCCACGGTCAACCCCGGGGTAATATGGGTTTCACCGTTAAACTCCTTGTCCACCCCCGCCAAAATCCGCAGCAACGACGACTTGCCCGAGCCGTTCATGCCCAAGACGCCGATCTTGGCTCCATAAAAATAGGAGAGGCTGATATCTTTTAGGATCGGTTTTTTGTCGTAAAACTTAGCGACCCGGACCATGGAATAGATGATTTTATTGGGCTCAACGCTCATTGGGACAACTCCTTTATTTACAAGAAAATTTCAAGGCAAAATTTCAGGCGCAAGGATAGCACAGAGTGGAAAAATCTTCACTTTGAAAAAAGAAGGCGAGGAACGGAGGAATTAGCTACTGCTGATCCATGATTTCCCGAATAGCACCGGCCAGCTGGGCGATGTTCACCGGCTTCATGATGAAGCGACGAATCCCGACCTGGGCGGCCTCCTCTTCCGAGGCCTGGGAGCTGTAGCCGGTGGAGAGAATGATGGGCAGATCCGGACGGATCGCCAAAAATGCCTTGGCCAGATCCATGCCGGAAAGATGGGGCATGGTTTGGTCGGTGATAACCAGATCACAACCCTGGGGATCGGCGCGGAAAGCGACAAGCGCCTCCTCGCTGTCGGCAAAGAGCTGCACCTGATAGCCAAGCTGTTCCAGGGCAAGTTTCTCCATGGCCACAATGGCCTGTTCATCATCAATGACAAAAATACGCTCACTGCCCCGCCTCGCTAAGGTCGCGCCTTCGTGGGGGGGTTCTTCCCCAGCCTTGCTCTGCACCTGGGGAAAGAAAACTCTGAAGGTCGTCCCCTGGCCGATGGTACTTGCCACGGAAATCATGCCGCCGAAACTCTTTACCAGGCCATGGACAATGGCTAGCCCCATGCCTGCACCCTTGCCCTGCTCCTTGGTGGTGAAATACGGCTCAAAAATGTGATCCATCACCTCTTTTCCCATGCCATGCCCGGTATCGCTCACCACCAGCAGAACATAATCCCCCGCCGCAAGCCCTTGGGCCCGGGCTGCCTCTTCCCCCAAGGCAATATTGTCGAGAAGCACACTCAAGGTGCCCCCTTTTGCCTCCATGGCATGGGAGGCGTTGGTGCAGAGGTTCAAGATTATCTGATGAATCCGGGTTGGATCGGCCAGGATGGGGTGACAATCGGAATCTATCCGCTGCTGGATATCAATGCTCGACGGGATGGAGGCCCGCAACAGCTTGAGCGCCTCCTTGACCACACTCTGGATGCGCAGGGGCTGCATTTCCTGCTCGCTTTTACGGCTAAACGCCAGAATCTGCTGCACCAAGTCCTTTGCTCGATAGGTCGCCTTCAGTACCTCGGCAAGACAGTGGTCCGGCTCACTTTCCGGGATCATTGCCTGTTTAGCCAGTTCGGTATAACCCAAGATTGCGGCGAGGATGTTATTGAAATCGTGGGCAATGCCTCCGGCCAGGGTGCCGATGGCTTCCATCTTCTGGGCCTGCCGCAGCTGCGCCTCAAGCCCGCGCCGTTCTTCCTCTTCTCGAAAACGCTCTATCTCGGCCGCCGCCTTGACCGCCACGATCTCCATGATTTCAGGAAGCCTTTCCGTCGCCAGCATCTCCTGAGTGGAAAAGATATTGAGCACCCCCAGCACCTTCTGCTGCCCATCCCGCAACACGATGCCCACACAGCTTTCAACCCCCATCTTCTCAAGATCCTTGTCCTCAGGGAAAATACGCCGGAGATCCTTGGGATAGCTCTTGTAGCCCTCACGGGCAATCACCTCGCAGGGGGTCCCGGCCAAAGGATAGCTGAAGTCTTCCTGCTTCTCCCCCTGGCGATAGAAAGAAAGGGTCTGCACCTGCCCATCGACCAAGGTACCAATAAGGCCATAGTCTGCACCAAGCCAAGCGCATAAGCCCTCGATAATCCGATCAAGACACTCCACCCCCATGGTGCCAACCATCCCCCGCACCAGAGCATCGATGGCCCTGTCCGCCTGCTGTCGCGCCTTCTTGTTTCCTGCCTCCCGCAATCCTCGAATAACGGCAGGCGCCAGCCGGGACAGCTTATCTTTCATCACATAATCACAGGCCCCAGCCCGCATGATTTCCACCGCGGTTTCTTCGCCAACCGCGCCGGAAATCAGGATAAAGGGCAGATCAAGCCCCTTTGCCCGCATGAGTTCCAACGCCGCCATCCCATTGAACTGCGGCATGGAATAGTCGGAGAGGATCAGGTCCCACTCCTGCTTGGCAAGACAGGCCTCCATGGCGGCGGCAGTATCCACCCGCTCACAGCTTGGCGCAAACCCTCCCTTGCTCAGCGCCCGCACCACCAGCGCCGCATCATCCTCGGAGTCTTCCACCAGCAAAACGCGCAGACTATCGGCCACGGCTCACCTCTGCACCACGGGAGGTGCCTGATTCAACACCAGCCAATACACACCCAGCTGCCGGATCGCCTCGCTGAACTGCTGAAAATCAACAGGTTTGCGAATAAAACTATTGGCCCCCAGGGTATAGCTTTTGAGCTTGTCCTGTTCTTCGTTGGAGGTGGTCAGGATGACAACGGGCAGCAGCCTGGTTCGTTCGTTTGCCCTGATTTTTTTCAGGACCTCCAGACCGTTTATCTTGGGCAGATTGATGTCAAGCAGAATGACCTCGGGCATGATCTTCAAATCACGCCCCGCATACGCCCCGGTGCCAAAGAGAAAATCCAAGGCCTCCGCTCCGTCTCTGGCCACCACCACCTCGTTTAAGATGTTGTTTTTCTTTAAGGCCCGGAGGGTCAGGGCCTCATCATCAGGATTGTCCTCAACCAATAAAATCATATTTTCCCTCATCTGTTGTTCCCTCTTTTACACAGAGAAATAAAAGGTTGCCCCACTTCCCACCGCACCCTCCCCCCGGATGCTGCCGCCATGCCGATGGATGATCCTTTGCACCGTGGCCAGACC
>CALMMG010000035.1 GCA_937868185.1 uncultured Pseudomonadota bacterium | reverse complement strand
AATAGCGGCCGTATTTTTTGCGCAACCGTTCCCGGATCAACTCTGCCCCGGTGTTCACCAGAAAGGTCAGGGCGAAGAGCATGGAGGCGCAGAGGAACAGCACCCGGTACAGGGTGCCGCCCATGGGCGCTTCCGGGATCTCCACGGCGATGTTGGCCGACAGGGTCCGCATGCCGTTGAAGATCGACCAGTCGAGGATCGGGGTGTTGCCGGTGGCCATGAGCACGATCATGGTTTCCCCCACTGCCCGGCCAAAGCCGATCATGATTGCGGCAAAGATGCCGGGGCTGGCCGAGGGCAGCACCACCCGCCAGATCGTCTGCCAGCGGCTGGCGCCCAGGGCCAGGGAGGCCGCGGTCAGGCTGGGCGGGATGTTGGAAATGGCATCCTCGGTGATGGAAAAGATGATGGGGATGACGGCAATGCCAAGGCCGAAGGCGATGATGATGCAGTTGCGCTGGTCATAGCGTAGACCGAGGTCGTTATAGAGCCATTGCTTGAAGTTGCCGGCAAACAACAGCTGCTCCACCGTCGGGGCAATGCCCATGGCCAACCCCGTGGCCAGAAGGATGACCGGCGCCAGCAGCAGAAATTCGTGGCCGTTGCAGAAATTTTGCAGGGTCGGCGTTTTATAAAAAGGTCTGAGTGCGGCCATGATCCCGACGAAGATCAGCGGCAGAAAAAGCACGGACAGGATTACCGAGAGAATGGCTTTTTCGACAATGGGCGCCAGCCACAGGGCGATGAGGAAGCCGATGACCACCGAAGGGATCGAGGCCATGATCTCCACCACCGGTTTAACGGTCTTTTTAAAGGTGGGGGTGCTGAACTGGCTGGTGTAGACCGCGCCGAAGATGGCTAGGGGCACGGCAAAGATCATGGCGTACAGGGTGCCCTTGATGGTGCCGAACAGCAGCGGCACCAGGCTGAACTTTGCTTCAAAATCATCGGAGCCGGAGGAGGACTGCCAGACATACTCCGGCTTGTCGTAGCTTTCGTACCAAACCTTGCCGAACAGGGTTTTCAGGCTGATCTCCGGGTGTGGGGCATCGATGGACCAGACGATGAGGGTGTTGTCCGCCGTGAGTCCGATCAGGCTGTTGCCCTGGCCGGAAATGCCAGCCAGGGTCAGGGAGGAATCCAGATCCAACAGGTGATTTTCGCTGGTCATGTGGTCAAAATGGGTCCGGCCGTCACTGCCAAGGGAGACCAGGGATTTGGAGCGGCGGGAGGGGATGATGCGCTCCACCGGGGCCTGGTGGCTGGCCAGGGTATGGGTTTTGCGCAGTCTCTGTACCCGATCTTTTCCCTCTCCGGTCCAGATTTGGCTCCAGGTGGCAAGACCGCCTTGGGCGTCGCCCACCGCCACCGAGATGTCGCCAAAAACCATGGCCAGGGCGGTGACCCCTTTATCTCCTGCTACGGCCACCACATTATCGGTGCGCGTGGCTACACCATTTTCCCGGAGGTCCCAGCGCAACAGGCTGCCGGTATCGGTGCCGGCGAACAGGGTGGCGCCTTTCTCGTCCACGGTGAAGGCGGTAATTTTGCCCGGCAACTCCTCACCGATCAGAAAAGAAGAATTCTCTTTCTTCTCATTGTCGAAGAGGTCGGTGGTGACGACCTCCCGATCAATCTGAAATCGGTTGTCTGCCAGAAGGGCAACCTCGGTCAGTCGCCCCTCCTGGGCGCGGATCGCAACGCTCTTGACCTGGGCCGGATACTGCCGGGGTGGATATTCCCCCACCTGGGTGATCTCCGGTTGGATGGTGCGCTGGCCGTTCTCGGCATAGAGCGAGCGGAAATCCACCCGCGAAACGGTCACGCTGTTATCCTCCCAGAGGAGGGCAAAGATGTTGTTCTTGGTGCTCTCGACGGATTGGACCTTTGCCTTGCGGGCTGAGGCGGGAAGAGTGAGCAAGGTTTTGCCGTTGGCCAGGTCGTAGAAGGAAAAAAGCCCGGTGTTGTCCAGGGTGAATCCCACCTCCTGGGTGTTGTCCATCCCCACGGTAAGAATCGGGGCGAGGCTTGACCCGGCGTGAAAGCGGTGGCTGACCGTGGCGCTGGCCGGCCGGAAGAGCGGCAGGGTTACCCGGACGATCAGGACCAGAATGGCGATGACGCTGGCAATGACCAGCAAGCCGCCTACGGTGATGGCTCGGGTGGCCAAGCGATCCTGTCGGCGAACTTTCTTTATGAATTGTTTGTCGAGTTTCTGCATGGTGGTCCTTGCTGTGCTGGGTCGTGCGTATAGCCTCTACCGGGAAGCCCCCCGGAAAGGTCGCTGCCAGTAGGCAGATCTTCCCGGGGGGTTGGGGAGGTGAACTGTCTCCGGCCGTGGCCGGAGGGGTGGGTTATTTCAGTTTAGCCAGCTCTTTTTCAAGGACACTTGCAGGCAGGGGCAGGAAGCCGTCTTTTATAACGATGTCCTGGCCAGCCTTGGAAAGTACATACTTAAGAAACTCGCTAATCTCGGGGGGCAGCGGTTTATTGGGTGCCTTGGCCACATAGATGTACAGGGTTCTGGAGAGCGGGTAACTGCCGTTCAGGACGTTTTCGTAGGTGGCGTCGTGGGATTTTTCCCCGTTCTTGGTGCTCAGGGCAATGGCCTTGACCCCAGAGGTCTTGTAGCCGATGCCGGAGTAGCCGATGCCGTTGCGATCCTCGGTCACACCCATGACCACCGATGCGGAGCCGGGCTGTTCCTTGACGGTATCCTTATAGTCGCCCTTGGACAGGGCATGTTCCTTGAAGTAGCCGTAGGTGCCGGAAGCGGAGTTACGGCCGAAGATGCTGATCGGCGCCTGCTGCCAAGGACCGGTAAGGCCTACCTGGCCCCAGGTGGTGATGTCTTCGGCCAAGCCGCCTTTGCGGGTTTTGGAGAAGATCGCGTCCACCTGCTGCAGGCTCAGCTCTTTGATCGGGTTGTCTTTGTTGACGAAAACGGCCAGGGAGTCGAGGGCGACGCCGATCTTGGTCGGGGCATAGCCGTATTTCTTGGTGAAGGCGTCAACCTCTTCCGCCTTCATCGTACGGGACATGGGCCCCAACTGAGAGGTGCCGGAAATGAGGGCGGGCGGTGCGGTGCTTGAACCCTTGCCTTCGATTTGGATGCGGACATTGGGGTATTCCTTGCGGAACCCCTCTGCCCAGTAGGTCATCAGATTGTTCAGGGTGTCCGAGCCGATACTGTCGAGATTGCCGGAAACACCGCTCACTTTCTTATAGACGGGGGTTTTCGGGTCCACGGTGATGGGGTTGGCAAAAACGCTGGTGGCGGTGACCGCAACCAGACAGCCTGCCAAGGCAGCCTTGGTGACACTGGTAAAAAAACTTTTGTGCATCGTCATGTTTGTCTCTCCTTAAGTGAAGGTACAGATGGCTTATGCCGGTTTGTGATCTGCTCAGTACATCTGCCCCCCACTATGCTCCCTGATTGTTAGATTTTTATTAGGGTTTCGTTAGGAGATGAACAGAAGATACATCTTCGCAAGCCCGAATTTATTCGCCTCGTTTTGCTAACCTTTTTTTAATCTCCCTTTAACCGCAGGATGATCTCTCTCTAATATTTCCCCGGTAGGCTCTCCGTACATTTCGGATGCGGCGATGGCTGGAGTTTTGCCTCCTTCCATTTCCCTATTGTTACGGCGCAATTTTTATAAACGTTACGGAGAAAGGAGAAAGACATGAGAAAGGTATTATCAGCGGTAGCAGCATTGGGCCTGTGCCTCACCCTGCCCGCGGCGGCTTTGGCCGGCGCAGGTGTAAGCGATGAGCAGATTATGAAGGACTTGGAATATCTGCGCAACAAGGTTGCGGCCCAGCAGGAGCACATCGAGGCTCTGGAAGGAAAGCAGGAGAAGAAAGGACAGGTCGTGTTGGCCAATGAATTTATTGACCAGCTCAAAATCAATGGTGATTTGCGGGTGCGTTACGAACTCCTGGACAAGGATTATAAGGATGGAAAGCAGACGGCTACGGATATTTCCAACCGTGACCGGGTGCGGACCCGCTTCCGGCTCGGCGGCGTTTGGGAGAATAAGGCTGAGAACTGGCAGATCGGTGCAGGTCTGGCCACGGGCAGTGATGATCCGACCAGCACCAACGACACCTGGAGCGATACCAAGCCCTTTAAGACCATGGCTATCAATCTTGATTACGCCTATGCCAAGCACAAGTTGGACGATTTCACCTTCATCCTCGGTCAGTCCGAGAATCCCTTCGAAAGCTCCTGGGTATTTTTGGACAGCGATGTGCGGCTGGCCGGTCTGACCGCCCAGTACGGCAAGAAGGAGGGTGTTTTTGCCACCCTGGGTGTTTACGGCGCCAAGTATGTCAATGCTGATAATATGGCCACCCTGACGGCTGGTCAGGGTGGGTACAAGGGTAAAGTGGGTGATGCCAAGTATACTCTGGCCGCAGGCTACCAGACCTACAGTAAATCTCTGGTCAACGAGGCCAGCTCCACCTTTTTTCTGAATAATGTCGATGTCAACAAGTATGCGCTCAACATCGGCGATCTGTACGGCGATGTTTCTTTCCCGGTTGGTGATGTCAAGCTCAAGCTTTACGGGCAGATTTGGAAGAACTTTGGGGCAGACGGCAATATCGGCC
>CALMMG010000034.1 GCA_937868185.1 uncultured Pseudomonadota bacterium | reverse complement strand
TTGACGGATTTCTCCGGCGTGGCCATCATCGCTGAGGCCAAAAAGGCCTCTCCTTCCAAAGGGGTGATTCGGCCTGATTTTGATCCGGTGGCCATCGCCCGCAGCTATCAGGCTGGCGGTGCCCAAGCGGTGTCGGTGCTCACCGATGTGGATTTCTTCCAGGGGTCGCTTGCCTATATCCCTGCGGTGCGGGCGGTGGTTGCCCTGCCGGTGCTGCGTAAGGATTTCATCATTGATCCCTTGCAGATCCGGGAGGCGCGGGCCTATGGCGCCGACGCGATTCTGCTGATTGCCGCCATTCTCGAGACCAGCCAGATGCAAGAGTATCTGGGATTGGCCTCCGAGCTTGGCATGGATGCCCTGGTGGAGGTGCATGACGAGGCGGAGGTTGAAAAAGCCGTGGCCGCGAATAGCCGCCTGATCGGGGTCAACAACCGCGATCTCCGCGATTTTTCTATGGATTTGAACACCACCTTCCGTTTACAGAAGATGATTCCGGCGGAGATTCCCCTGGTCAGCGAATCAGGGATTCGTGACCATCGGGATATGTTACGGCTTGCGGAACATGGGGTCAAGGCGGCGCTGGTCGGGGAAACCTTGATGCGGGCTGCAGACCCAGCCGAGGCCCTGCGGGCGTTGGTCGGCGGGCAGCAAGGATGAAGGGGATGAATGCCAGAACGCGGATCAAGGTCTGCGGGATGCGGGAGATGGCGGAGGTTGCTGCAGTGGTGGCCGCTGGCGTGGATGCAATCGGCCTGATCTTTGTCGAGCAAAGCCCTCGGTACATTGATCCGGAACGGGCCCGGAAAATTGTGAAAAGCTTGCCGCCCTTTGTTGATGCGGTGGGGGTTTTTGTCGACCAGGAGGCTGCGGCGGTGAACGAGATTGTCCGTTACTGCGGCCTGAGTATGGTTCAGTTGCATGGGGCAGAGTCACCTGTATACTGCGCGGAAATCAACTGTCGGGTGATAAAGGTTTTTCGGGTGCAGCCTTCTCTGGCCACGGAGGACTTGACATCTTATGCCGGAGAGGTTTCCGGCTTTTTATTTGATACCTTTCATGAAAAGATCGCCGGTGGAACCGGGCAGAGCTTTGACTGGCATCTGCTGGAAAGATTGGCGTCTCCTCGACCGGTTGTTTTGGCAGGCGGCCTCACCCCCGAAAACGTGGGTGAGGCGATTAGGCAGGCGCGTCCCTTTGCTGTAGATCTCAATTCAGGGGTGGAGTTCGAGCCTGGCCGCAAGAACCTCGACAAGGTCCGGGCGGCCATTGCCCAGGTTGCGTTAGCGGACGCCGCTCGCTGACAGGGCTGAGCCGCCAAGGCAGCATCAGCCCTATGCAAAGCAGTTATTTGATCGCAGGATAGAGAATGACAACCTGCGGGGTGTTGCCAATGGTTACGGAGAGCCGCAGTTCCTTTACCCCGTCCGCTTCCTCCCCCGGCATGCCCGGAAAGAAAAGAACGCCGTAAGCGATTTGGTGCGGCAGGATTGCTTCGTTGCGCAGGGTTTTGGCGGCAAGATCATCCTTGATTTTTTCTCCGCTCTCGCTGTAACTCTTTGCCCCCCCAATCATCGCCCCACCAGCCGCGCCAAGCACGGCGCCGGTTCCCATTGCTTCTCCGACATTCTTGCCGGTGACAACCCCTACGGCCAACCCGGCCAGCGCGCCGGCCGCACCCATGAGCAGAGATGGCTTAGCCGCGCCTTTGGCTGTTTCCCCAAGATCGACATGCCCTGAAGTCCGTTGATAAGTCTTCTCCAGGGAGAGAATGGGCCAGGCCCGGTTGTTGTTATCGATAAGAAAGGTCTGCTCGGGGTTGATTCGCACCTTCTCCGGGCTGTCATTTTGCAGGGTGAGTTGTACGGGCATCAGGCCGGCATTGCGCGCACCAAAGCCGAAGGCTTTCTTAGCGGCGTCGTCATCGCTGAAAGCCAGGGCGGAAATTTTGACTCCGTCTCCCACCACGATGCCGCCATTTTTGGCATCCGGCAGGTTGAGCGGGGCGACCCGGTCTTGATAGGTGCAACCGGTGGCCAGGCTGAACATGCTCAGCAGGGCGGCAAGGCAGCCCAAACGTTTTCCGAAACCATGCAGATTTTTCATGTTTGTTCCTTGTGTAGGGTACTTGGTATTGATTACTTGAGTTTCAGCCCGACAAAGCGGGTGCGCCCATCGCGTTTGACAAAAAAGGAAACCGTTGATTTTGACTTTAATCCTTTGGTCTCGTTGAGGAAAGCTTTTACATCCCGCACGGGCTTCTGGTTCACCTCAAGGATGAGGTCTCCTTTGCGCAGACCGGCGTAGGCCACGGGGGAGTTAGGTTCAACCCCGGTGACCAACACGCCGTGTTTGTCGGTAATGCCCAGGGCAGCAGCAATTTCCGGGGTAAGATCCTGCACCCCCAGACCCAGGTTTTTGTTGAGGGCGTCGGCGGACTCAGTTGAAGCGATCTGTTCCTCGTTGAGTTTGGCAATGACAATGGGAAGCTTTTTCAGCGCGCCTTTTCGGGAAAGGGTGATCTCCGCTTTGTTTCCCACCGGGGTTTCCGCCACCAGATTGGGGAGCATGCTCACCTGGGAGATTTCCTTGCCGTTGAATTCGACAATGATATCACCGGGCTTGATGCCTGCCTTGTCCGCTGGACTGCCGGGGGAGACCTCGCCCACCAGGGCGCCGATGGGCCGCGCCATTTTGAACTGGGCAGCAAGCTCTGGGGTGACGGGCTGGATCATCACCCCGAGCCAGCCGCGCACCACCGAGCCATGTTCCTTGAGTTGATCGATAACATTTTTGGCCATGTTGGCCGGAATGGCGAAACCGATACCGATATTGCCACCGCTACGGCTGTAGATGGCGGTATTGATTCCGACCATCTCGCCCTTGAGATTGAAGAGCGGCCCGCCGGAATTGCCGGGATTGATGGAGGCGTCTGTCTGAATGAAACTTTCGTAGGGGCCGCTGCCCAGGGACCTGCCCTTGCCGCTGACAATTCCGGCCGTTACGGTCTGTTCAAAGCCGAAGGGGTTACCGATGGCCATGACCCAGTCACCCACCCGCAATTTGTCCGAATCCCCGAAGGCTGTCACCGGCAACCCGTTCTTTGGCGCGATCTTGAGCAGGGCGAGATCTGATTTCGGGTCGCGACCAATGACCTTGGCGTCGTATTCCTCGAAGTTGGTTAACCGCACATTGATGGTGTCGGCGTTTTCCACGACATGGTTATTGGTGACAATGTAGCCATCCTTGGAGATGATTACCCCAGAGCCGAGGCTGGTCCGCTTTTGGTCCTGTTGGGGCTGTTCTTGGCCAAAGGGGGAGGGGCCGAAGAAGTGACGGAAGGGCTCGGGGATATCCTGGTCATTGAACAGGTCACGGGGCGAGCGGGAGGCCTTGACCATTTGGGTGGTATAGATATTGACCACGGTAGGGCTGAGTTTCTCCGCCAGGTCGGCAAAGGTTTCCGGGGAGCTGCTTCCTGCCCGGCTTATTCCCGGCAGTATCGTGAGAAAGAACCCTATGAGCAGGAAGGCCAGGGAAACGGTAGCGGGGTGGCGGCGGGAGAAGGTTGGTAAGTGGGGCATCATGGCGTACTCCTTGGTGTGTTGAGCGCTATAGAAATGGTATATCGGTGCGGAGTTGGTAGGGTTACGCATATTCTTTATTGTTTATATCTCTTTTTTGGGATGTCAAGCCCGGTGTGTGTGCACCCTTGTCTGAAAAAAAAGCGGGACCGCAGGAGCAGGGCGGCTCTGCGGTCCCAGGAAAGAGCCCTTCTGGGGAAGAAGGGAGAGAAAGAAGAGATGCTTGAAGGATGCGCATCATGTTTTTTAAGACACAGTCTGCCAGGTAAAAGTTCCTAAAAAAAACCAGAGAACATTTTTTTTATTGAAAGCGGATGGCTGCGGTCAATATTTTCTTATCGCCGCCGAATCTTGTTTCCGCTGCCGCTGCAGGCATCAGGGCGAAATGATGGCGGCTAAGGAGTTCATGGAAATCCCCCAGCTCCGTCTGGGGAAGATGGACAAGGAACAGGCTGGTGCTTATGCGGTGGAGCTGCCAGTTTCGGTGCAACATTTCCCGAAAGAGCGCGACCTGATTGTCGTGGCCGATATTCTCGATGAGTACATGCATATCCGGGGATAACAGGTGGGGGGCGTCATTCTCCGGGACCAGGTGGGTCGCCAGGGCTGTCCGGGTAAGGGGCACCAGGTCCCCGCCTTGCTGCCCTCCATTATGGGACACGGCAAACATGGCGTTCTGGGCAATGGGAAGTCGTCTGGGCGTGCGAACCTCTCCTTGCTGTAAAGCGCCGAGGCGGGCAGAACGAGCGGGGAAGATGGTGGGCTGCTCCAGGGGGGAGGTTTTTAGGAGAAATCCGGCAAGCATGGCGATGGTGAAGATGGCTGCGGCGGTGGGGATAGAGAGGGAAAAATTCAGGGCCTCGACAAAAGCCCAGGCCCGGTCGAAAATCCCTCTTTTCGCCAGTTTGGCATGGATGCCCGGCAGCAGATCGGCGGGGGGCGCTTGTGGCTCAAGACTGTGCACCAGGCTGAGGGTCTGTTGGAATCCTTTCCATTCCAAGGCGCAGGCCGGGCAGCCGAGTAGATGGTCGGTTAGGGCGTGCAACTCCTCGCGGGCAAGGGTGTTGTCGGCGAAATCGGTGAAGAGCGGCTGGGCTTCAGTGCATTGCATAGGCGGACCGTTTACAGAAAATGTTTCAGGCGGGTTTTTAGGGCTAGGCGGGCCCGGTTCAATTTCGACTTGACCGTGCCCATGGGCAGATCAAGGATTTCACTGATTTCTTCGTACGACAGCTCTTGCAGGTCCCGGAGAAGAATGACTTCTTTTTCCGCTGGAGCCAAGGAGGCAATGGCTTCCCTCACCAGGCGTGCGGTGTTCTGCCGTTCATAATCTTTTTCCGGGGTGGCCCCGGAGCTTAGGTTCAGGCCTGTGTCCGGATCGTCAAGGGACTGGTTGCTGAAAAATCCACGGCGGCGCAGTTTTTGATAACGGTTTCGGCAGTGATTCAAGGCCAGTTGATAGAGCCAGGCCCCGAACTTGCTTTCGTCTTTCAGTTTGTCAATCTGCCGGAACACGGTGACGAAAATGTCCTGGGCGAGATCCTTAGCTTCATCTTCTTGCTTTACATAGCCAAGAGCCAGATTGTAAATTTTTCTCTGGTAGAGCGTCACCAGTCGGTTAAAGGCCTGATGGTCTCCTTGACGGAAGGCGCGGACAAGTTCGGGTGCTTCTTGGTATGGCATCGTAATCCGCTTACCCTAAAAGACCAGGGCTATTTTTTCTGTATATTATAAAGACACGCCACCGGATAAAAAGTTCCAGGAAAAATGTGGTATGTGCCTCGGTGCTTTTTTCAAAAGAGAGGCGTTGTCGAAGAAAATATTATGCCGGATTAAACAAAAAAAGTCTCAAAAGAACAACAGGAAAGCGTGGTGATCCGTGGTACATTGCTTTGCGCGTTCTGGTTGAAAGAATTTCGCTGATTGGCTATCTTGCATTTCTTGTGATAGACCCGTGCCTTTGTTCCCTTTTTATGAGACATCTCCATGATAGAAAAAATTGTAAATGACTTGAAAAATATTTTTGTCTTCAAGGAAACTACCCAGGTCGGAGATATTGTCCTGATCGTGGCCGAACGGATTATGTATGCCTTGGTCACCGCGATCGAGAGAGATTATAATAAAAAAGAAGAGTGGTGGCAGGTGAATTTGCAGTTGTTGACCATTCCCCCACAGAAGGTCGCCTGGACTTTGCGTACGCCGCAGTTTACCGGCCAGGAATTATTCACCATGGGTGGAGAGGAGCGGTTTGTCAAGGCCATCGATTTTGGCGGGGGCGGGGAGTTGGCGCAGAAGAAAAGCGGGGCACAACTTGAGCCTGGAAAAAAGAAAAAGCCTTTCCTTACGGTGATCAAGTAGGAGAGCGAGTGGCGGGTCAGGCGCTTTTGCGGCAGCCGTTCATAGCAAAGAAGTTTTCAACCCTCTCCATCATCTGCTGGTAACATTGGGGGCAATAGCCGTGTGAGAGCTGTCCCCCGGCCTGGGCAGCCTGTTTTGCCCAGCCGTTATGCTTTTTTGTTTTGTGACAGACGCAGCAGATTACTTGCATGATTGGTTCCTTGTTGTCCTTTGGCTTGCTGATCGGGATAGTTTTAGAAAAACTTAAGAGCCGTTGCGAATTATTTGTATTTTTTTGACTAGTTCATTACGGCTCTTTATCCCGCTTGATACAACGGCTTGATGAAAAAATAAGGATGCGCATGTCTAGGCCCGTAGGAGAAAGAGAGATTATCGCCCGTATCCGGCAGGCGGCGGGGAATTCTGGTGATCTTCTGGTCGGGATCGGCGATGACTGTGCGGTCTACAAAGCAGGCCCGGATCGGATCAGTTTGGTTACCACCGATACCATGGTGGAAGGGGTTCATTTTGATCGGAGCTGGCATCCTCCTGTTGCGCTGGGTCGAAAGGCGGCCGCAGTCAATATCAGCGATATTGCGGCCATGGGTGGCCAGCCCCGCTTTGCCCTGCTTTCCCTGGCGTTGACTTCGGCCTTCGGGGGGCAGTGGTTGGATGCCTTCATGGCCGGTTTCCTCGCCGTGCTTGCTGAGTATGGGGTTGTCTTGATTGGCGGAGATACGGTGCAGGGTGGGCACGAGAGTGTGCTCTCCGTCACGGTACTCGGGGAGATGGACGAGGCCGAGTTGATTACCAGAAAAGGCGCCAGGGCCGGGGATGTGGTTCTGGTCAGCGGTTTTTTGGGGGAGGCCGCGGCGGGTCTTTCCCTGTGTCGGTTGGGATTGTCTCATGATTCCGGCTGGCAGCCTTTGGTTTCCGCGCATCTGGACCCGGTTCCCCAAGTAGCCTTAGGCAGAGTGTTGGCCGAGAGCGGTGTGGTCCATGCTATGCAGGATCTCTCCGACGGTCTGGCCACGGATTTGGCCCATATCTGTACTGAGAGCGGGGTCGCGGCAGTGGTGGTGGCGGATAAGATTCCCCTTTCGCCGTTGCTGCACGAGGCGGCAAAAATCTGTGGCCAGTCTCCTCTTGACTGGGCGCTTGCTGGAGGGGAGGATTACCAGTTGCTCTTTACCGTAGGCGAGCAGCAGGTGGCTGAGCTGTCCAGTCTGGTTAGGGCCCAAACCGGTCGAGAGCTTTTTGCGGTGGGGCGTATTGTCGAGGGTCAAGGTGTTTTTATTGAAGAGGCGGGGCAGCGCCGGGAGATCAGCTATCGAGGCTATGAGCATTTCAGATAACAGCCCAGAGGCAGCGCATCTTCCGGCAGCGTTTACCCTGCGGATCATCATTACCCCCGAGGATGTCGGTACGACGGCCTGCGACCTGATCGCGGCGCGGGCGGGGCTTGCCAAGAGCCGGGTGAAAGACGCCATGTGCAAGGGGGCGGTCTGGCTGACGGGGAAAAGGGGCGGGCGGAAACGGCTGCGCAAGGCAACCGCGCAGTTGGTGTCAGGCGATATTCTTGAATTGTCTTACGACCCGCGGCTTCTTGCGGTGAAACCTCCCGTGGCCCAATGTCTGCACGATGCCCACCATTACAGTGTCTGGCTGAAACCTGCCGGCTTGCTCGCCCAGGGAACGGATTACGGCGACCATTGCTCTTTGGTCCGCCAGGTCGAGGTCCATTTTCGGCTGAAGCGGCCGGTTCTGCCTGTGCACCGGCTTGACCGGGAGGTGGCGGGCCTGATGATCTTGGCTCACAGCAAGACGGCGGCGGCCAAGCTTTCCCAATTAATGCAGGACAACGTCATCGAAAAGCAGTACCGGGTGACGGTGCTCGGACATCCCAGCCCAGAGCAGGGAATAATTGAGCTGCCTCTGGACCGTAAGCCCGCTATCACCTGCTACACCGTCACCGCCTATGATTCGGCCAGCAACACCTCTGTGGTCGAAGTCACCCTTAAGACCGGACGTCTGCATCAGATTCGCCGCCACTTTGCCATGCTCGGCCATCCTGTTCTTGGCGACCCAAAGTACGGGGTCGGGAACAAGAACAGCACCGGCATGGAGCTTGTCGCCCATCGGCTTGCCTTCCGCTGCCCCTTTACCCGGAAAGAGGTGCACATCAGCCTCGATGAGCAGGAAAGCAAGATTATTTCTTAGGATTTTGGCCGAGGGGTTTGAGTAGGGCAGGGCCACCCATGAGCCGCATCTGTTGCTGGATCTGCCCGGCCCGTTGGCTGATGTAGCCGGAGGGCCGGGCCGGGTTTGAGCGCAGGGGGCTGGGGAGGATTGCCGCCAGGATGGCGGCTTCCGAGCTATTGAGTCTGGCTGCGGGCTTGTGGAAATAGGCCTGACTCGCAGCCTCGATTCCGAAGAGGCCTGGGCCGAACTCCACTATGTTGAGATAGACCTCGAGAATGCGTCGTTTGGGCCAAAGGCCCTCAAGCAACAGGGTGAAATAGACCTCCATCCCCTTACGGAGAAAGCTTCTTTCCGGCCAGAGGAAGAGATTCTTGGCAAGCTGTTGGGAGATGGTGCTTGCCCCGTGTACTCGTTTCCGGTGCTGGTTGTGTTCCCAGGCTTTTTCCATGGCGTCAAAGTCAAAACCCATGTGACTGAAAAACTTTTGGTCTTCTGAGGCGATTACAGCGAGGGGTGCGTAGGGGGAAATGTTTCTCATTTCGACCCAGTGGTAGCGGAAGTGGTACTCCTTGTCTTTCTCCCACAGGGAGGCGATCTGCCGCTGGATCATCAAGGAACTGCATGGTACCGGCACCCAGCGGAAGAGGATGGTAATCGCCATCGTGCCGGCAATACCGAGGACAAACCAGCGGATGACCAGGCGGCAAAACGAAGGGACTTGACGGTAAAACCCTGTCTTTCTGCGGGGCAAGTCTTGGGGAGGCATCGGCGGTGGGTTTCCTTGGAGCGCAGCCTGCTTCAGGTGTTGCTCTCCGGTTCAGGCACATCAGTCGGGGATGCCGTGATACTACTGATGATCTTTTCTTCGGTCTTTGAAAAGCCACTCACCATGGACATGATCACCGCCGCCAGATAGGGGATTGACTGGACCAGCAGGACCATGATCCAGACCATCAGATCCGCAGTCTCCGATCCCTGCGACACTACGACGCAGAAGGCTGCGAGCCAGAGGGCGATCATGATCAGTCCTTCTTCCCTGGCTGATTGCAGGGCTTGCAATAGCGCATGCCGTTTGGCCCGTTTCGGGGTTCTGAAAAATGGGATGTCCTTGGTGACAAAACCAAGGAGGATTGCCCGGGAAATGGTGTGGGACAAGGAGAGTCCTGCTAGGGCCGAGGCCAGGGTTTGCCCCGCTGTGGCGCCGACCCTGGTCCGGTAGAGGTAAATCATCTTGCCCACCTTGAAAACAAAGAGGGTGAGCGGCATGATCGACAGAATCACCAGGGGCGGGTCAATCTGGAGTGGAAAATAGACCATGCCGGTGGACCAGCCAAGGGCGGCCACGGTGAAGAACATATTCAGGCTGTCCGCCAGCCAGGGTATCCAGCCAGCGACAAAATGATACCGCTGCCCCCGGGTGAGGGCGGTCTTTTGGCCAAAGAGCAGGGCTTTGGCATGCCGCCGCAGGATCTGCACCGCCCCGTAGGCCCAGCGGAAGCGCTGTTTCTTGAAATCGATGAAGGTATCCGGCATCAACCCCCGGCCATAGCTCTTGGAGATATAGGTGGCTTCATAACCGCGTTCAAAGATCTTTAGTCCCAGTTCCGCATCCTCGGTGATGCACCATTCTGCCCACCCCCCAACCTCTTGCAGCACGGATTTGCGCACCATGGTCATGGTGCCGTGCTGGATGATGGCGTTGCGTTCATTGCGGGTCAGCA
>CALMMG010000033.1 GCA_937868185.1 uncultured Pseudomonadota bacterium | reverse complement strand
CCGCTGAATAATGGTTTTGCAGACCACTGCCTTACCACTTGGCTACGCCGCCTTTTTGGTGGGGGCAATCTTAAACGCAGATCGTTTTTTTGACAAGGGAAAATGTGCGCGCTGCTCCGGCCTGCGGCAGGCAAGGAAAAAGGGCGCAAGCCCCGTGTCGGGCAGGGTGATCCGTTGCCATTTTTTAGCGGCTGGAGTATGGTGTTTCCTCGGCAAGAGGGGTGACACCCTCATAGATTACCCCTTACCCGTACCCTACCGTGACTACCAATACCCTGAGCCAAACATCGCCGCCAGACCTGACCCTGCTTGAGGAAAAGCTCGGCTACCATTTCCAAGACCGCGCCCATCTGCACAAAGCCATGATCCACAGCTCCCATGCCTTTGAACAGGGCAGGCACATGCAGAAGGACAACGAGACCCTGGAGTTTTTGGGGGATGCGGTGCTCGATCTCACCGTGGGCTATGCCCTTTTTCGGCATTTCCCGGAGATGCAGGAGGGCGATCTCACCCGGCTGCGGGCGGCCCTGGTCAACGAGCGGCACCTGGCCCGGATGGCGCGCGATCTCGATCTGGGTCGGTATCTGATGTTGGGCAAGGGCGAGGATACCAATCTTGGCAGGGAAAAGGCCTCCATCCTCTCCTGTGCCCTTGAGGCCGTGGCTGGAGCCATTTTTCTCGATGGCGGCTACCCTGCGGCCACCGAATTTGTCGAACGCCATTTTATCCCCTGGTTTGCAGACCGGCAGCAGACCATGTTCCTGGCCGACGCCAAGAGTTCGCTCCAGGAGCTTTTGCAGGAGCGGTTCAACGAAGGCCCCCGGTATGTGCTGGAAGGGGACGAAGGCCCGGATCATAACAAGACCTTCCATGTCTCGGTCCGCTTTCGGGAGGAAATCCTTGGTCAGGGCAGTGCCCGCAGCAAGAAGGAAGCGGAGCAGGAGGCCGCTGCCATGGCCCTCAAGAATCTCGCCTAAGCCAATGCCCCCGCCCTTTGTCATCCCCATCTTCATCGCCCATCAGGGCTGTCCCCATCAATGCCTGTTCTGCAATCAGCGCAGTATCACCGGCGCTCCGGAGGGCATGGTCACTGCCCGCGAGGTGGAAGAAACCATCCGCACCCAGTTGGCCTGGCCCCGCCGCCATCCCGAGGCCCCGGTGCAGGTGGCTTTTTACGGGGGCAGCTTCACCGGATTGACCATGGAGCGGCAGCAGGAATTGCTTGGCGCGGCGCAGCCTTTTTTGGCCTCGGGCCAGGTCCGGGAGTTGCGATTGTCCACCCGGCCGGATTATGTGACCCCGGAGATTGCCGGGTTTCTGCGGGAGCATGGGATTGGGGTCGTGGAGCTGGGCGCTCAGTCGCTGGATGATCGGGTGCTGGTCGCCAGTGGTCGAGGGCACACCGCAGCCCAGGTGCGGACGGCGGTTGCCTGCCTGAAGGAGGCGGGGATTAAGGTGGGGCTTCAGCTCATGCTGGGCCTGCCCGGCGACAGCACGGCCACGGCCCTGGCCAGCGGTCATGCGGCGGCAGCGCTTGGCCCGGATATGGTCCGGCTCTATCCTTGTTTGGTGATTTCAGGCAGTCCCCTGGCGGAACTGTATCACCAGGGGGAGTATCAGCCTCTTTCCCTATCGCGGGCCGTGGCCTTGGCTGGTCGGCTCTGGGCCATTTTTCAGGCGCAACGGATTCCCGTGGTGCGCATGGGGTTGCAGCCCTCGGCCTCGCTGGAAGAAACCATGCTGGCAGGGCCGTATCATCCGGCCTTTGGTGAGCTGGTTCTTTCCCGGCTTTTCTTCAACCAGGTTCGCGCGGAGCTTTCCATCCGCCCACCCCAGCAAGCCCATCGTCTTAGTCTCGCCAAGGCGGACGAGTCCATCTATCGAGGGAAGGGTAACGGGAATGTCAAGCGGCTTGTTGCTTTGGGGCTTCTTGAGGGGGTGGAAACGGTGTTCAGCGCTAGTCAGCCCAGGCAGAGCGTGGTTTTGACTTCGGTTGATTCGTAAAGAAATATCTGCATACCAATCACTCTCAGTAATCCGAGGAAGAGGCTTCGTTTCTCTGTTCATTTTCTTTGCTTGCCCAAAGAAAACGAACCAAAAGAAAAGGCACCCTGTGTCTCTTGTCCCGCCGAAGGCGGGATGCCCTGCGCTCCTCGATGCTGCCGGGGCTTTGCAAACTCGCT
>CALMMG010000032.1 GCA_937868185.1 uncultured Pseudomonadota bacterium | reverse complement strand
CGGATTGTTCCGCCTGCGATCATGTGGATGTTCATGACCGGCGACTTCAATCAGGCTGTGGCGAAGGGCATGCTCGATCAGGGTATGACCGGCACCTACACCTATGTGAACGGCAATGCCGAGATGCTGATCACCCACGGGGTTGAGCCCAAGACCATGGCGCCCAATTGCGCCACATGTCATGGCACATACAGCGGTCACAACAACCTGATGGTGCCGTTTACTCAGTTGGGCTACCATCAGCTGCCCACCTCGGCCAAGGGTTGCACCATGTGTCATAGTAAGAAGACCGCTGGTTGGGAGTCCATGCATAACACGCATCGCTCCAAGTTTGCGTGTACCGGATGTCACAGCGCAACTCCGACGGCCCTGAAGAGCCCGACTTCGACTCTGTGCAAGACCTGCCATAGTCTGAAGACCGGAACTTCTCAATATGTGCATGGTAAGCATATCCCGAAGGGCTATGCTTGCACGACCTGTCATATCATGCCGTAAGAGCAGTAAGCAGTACCGTAGCTTAGCAGTAAGTAGGGGAGGTTCCCGGTTTCCGGGGCCTCCCTTTTTTTGTTGCGGCAAAATGTCGCAGGTGGTAATTGTTCACCTGGTTGGGTATGTTTCTCAATGTAATTGGGGCGTAATGCGTGCTTTCCGGTATGAGGATTGAAGGCGATTCTGCCCCGCCAACAGAGCCGCCAAGAGAGAAGGAGGTGCGGCACAGGGGTAGCAGTAGAAGAGAGGGACAAAGGTTTTTGTGAAAAAATGCAAGGGGAGACACTTTATGAGGAAATTTCTGTTTGCTACCTCCGCGCTGGTCATCCTGTGCGGCGCCACGCATGCCCAAGCGGTGGTCCTGCCGGCCCACGCGGGCATCACGGCCTACAACGGCCCGGCCACCTGTATCGCCTGCCATCCGACACAGGCCACGAACATGCTCAACAGCCTGCACATGAAATGGTCCGGCCCTACGCCGGAGCTGAGCAACGCCCCCACCCAGAACCTGGGCAAGGCGGTGAAGGGGATCAACTCCTTCTGCACCTATGCCATGTCTTCGGGGAACACCTGTTTTACCTGTCACGTGCGGGCCGATGGCAATGCCCCGCATGCTGCTTCTGCGAACGATGTGGATTGCCTGATGTGTCATAGCGACACCTACCAGCGCAAATTCACCATGGACCCGACCAAAACCCAGACCGTGACCAATGTTCTTGGCCAGATTAAGACTTATATCTTCGGTCTGACCGATACCAGCGGCAACTTCTTCACCGAGCCCAACTATGCGGCCATGCCCGTCGGCACCACCATGGTTGATATCGCCAAAAATGTTCACAAGCCCACCCGGCAATCCTGCCTGCGCTGTCATGCCACCGCCGGTGGCGCGGACTGGACCAAGCGCGGCGATATCGGTCTGAATACGGCTGCTGCCGCAACCGATACCCAGGATGTGCATATGTCCCCAACCCGTGGCAATCTGACCTGTTCTAATTGTCATGCTGTAAGTGGACACAAGATCGGTGGTCGTGGTATTGACCTGCGTCAGACCGAGACGCCTGATCCGAGATGTCAGGATTGTCACGGTACTGCACCGCATTCAACCACCGCTAAGATGAACGTGCATGCCGCAGGCCAGGTTGCCTGTCAGGTCTGTCACATTCGGACCTTTGGCAAGGGCGGCGCCACCGAGATGTCCCGCGACTTCCGGATTCCGGTATGGCGTGCGAGTCAGCTTGGCGGACAGGGCGGCTTTGTCGGCGAGGAGATCGCGGCTGGCAACGTGAAGCCGGAGTATCGTTTCTTTGACGGAACCTCTTACGTGTACAACGTTGGCGAAACCATCACCAAGAACGCCGATGGCAGCATCACCATGGCCAAGGCAAACGGCACGATCTTTGATGGCAAGTCCAAGATCGTGCCCATCAAGAATCACAAAACCATCATGCCCATCCTGGCAGACGGACGGCTTGTTCCGCCCGCGATCCTCTGGATGTTTATGACCGGCGATTACAACCAGGCCGTGACCAAAGGCATGGAAGCCGCAGGCATGACTGGCAGCTACACCTACGTGAATGCCAACGCAGAGATGCTTGTCACCCATGGGGTAGAGCCCAAGACCATGGCCCCGAAATGTGCCGAGTGTCATGGCACCTCAACCGGAACGGGTCATAACAACCTGATGATTCCTTTCACTGCCCTTGGCTATCACGAGATGCCGGCCTCGGCGAAAGGGTGCACCATGTGTCACAGCAAGAAATCGCTAGCTTGGCAGCAGTACCATGACAAACATCGGAGTGCTCTGAAATGTTATGCATGTCATAGTAAGGCCCCGAAAGGCCTGGTTGCGCCGACATCGACTCTATGTAAGACCTGTCATAGTTTGGAATCTGGTAGCTCCCAGTCGGTGCATAAGAGACATCTGCAGCAAGGTAAAGCCTGCACGGTTTGTCATGTGTACTAAGATGTAAGTACGAGTAGGCAATACCGTATCTAAGCAGTAAGTGGGGGGAGGTTTCCGGTTTCCGGGGCCTCCCTTTTTTTGTTGTAACAAAATATCATAGGTGGTAATACCATCAACGATTGGGTATTTTTGCTATCGATAGTTGGGTGTTTTGATATGCCCTGTCTAGGGAGCCGTCAGGTGATAAGAAGTTTCGGCTCTGGAGAAGCAGTGAAAAAGGGTGGGGAAATATTTTCTTCCCCCAAAAACAGGAGGGACAGAAAGTGAAAAAATTTCTTTTTACAGCGACGGCGTTCACGTTGCTGGCCGGAGGAGCCCATGCGGCCACAATTGACGCGGCCACGGAGCTGAAAACAACCTGTCTGAAATGCCATTCGGACAAAAGCTCCAGAGTGAGCTGTACCAATAGTAAATGGACTGGGCACAACGTGAGTAAGGTAAGCACCGCAGTATATGATGCGGTAACCCTGTATAAGACCGGCAAGACCTGCAGCGGTGCGACGACCGTGCCAACTACGACGACCCCGACCGGCACCAGCGCGGCTAGCGCCCATGCAGGCATTACGTCTTACAACGGGCCGGCCACCTGTATTGCCTGTCATCCGACCCAGGCGCAGGGCATGCTCAACAGCCTGCACATGCAGTGGGCCGGTAAGACTCCTGAGTTGACCAATGCGCCTAATCAGACTCTGGGTAAGGGAGTGAAAGGGATCAATACCTTCTGCACCTACGCTATGTCTTCGGGTGGCGCCTGTTTCAACTGCCATGTCCGGGCTGACGGCAATGCGCCGCACGCGCCTTCGCTCAACGATGTGGATTGTCTGATGTGTCATAACGACACCTATCAGCGGAAAACAACGCCTGACCCGTCCACGGCCATGACTATCACCGACTACCTGGGGAAGGTCAAAACCTATATTTTTGGTCTGCGGGACGCACAGGGCAACTACTTTACCGAGCCCGATTACGCCTTGATGCCCGCAGGCACCACCATGGTTGGCCTTGCTAAAACCGTGCATATGCCCACACGGAAATCCTGTCTACGCTGTCATGCCAAGGCTGGCGGCGGGGATTGGACCAAGCGTGGCGATATGGGTGTCAATACTGCGGCTCCTACTGATGCTCAGGATGTCCATATGTCCCCAACCCGTGGGAATCTTACTTGTGCGGATTGTCATGCCGTAAGCGGTCATAAGATCTCCGGCCGTGGCATTGACCTGCGTCAGACCGAGGCACCGGATCCGAAATGTCAGGACTGTCACGGGACCTCGCCGCATAAAAGCACCGATGCTAACTACACCAAGCTGAACCGGCATGCTACCGGCCAGGTTGCTTGTCAAACTTGCCATATTAAGACCTTTGCCAAGGGCGGCGCCACCGAGATGTCCCGCGATTGGCTTAAGCCGGAATGGAATCCTGGATTCTGTAACGGCCAGGGTGGCTGGATCGGCACCGAGGTTAAGGTTGCTAACGTGAAGCCTGAATACCGCTGGTTTGACGGCACCTCCTATGTGTATAACGTGGGCGAGAAGATCACCAAAAACAGTGATGGCACTTACACCATGGCCAAGGCCAACGGCAAGATCTTCGACGGCAAGTCCAAGATTGTGCCGATCAAGAACCATAAGACCAACATCCCCTTGCTTTCCGATGGCCGGATTATCCCGCCTGCAATTATGTGGATGTTCATGACCGGAGATTTCAACCAGGCGGTGCAGAAGGGCATGAAGGATCAGGGCATGACCGGCAGCTACACCATGGTCAACGCCAATGCCGAGATGTTGATCACCCACGGTGTTGATCCGAAGACCTTGGCGCCGAAGTGTGCCGAGTGTCATGGCTCCATGACCGGTCACAATAACCTGATGGTTCCGTTCACCCAGTTGGGCTACCATACCATGCCTACCTCGGTGAAAGGCTGCACCATGTGTCATGAGAAAAAGACCTTGAGCTGGGAGGGAACACACGACACGCATCGCTCCAAGTTTGCCTGCTCATCGTGTCATACCGCTCCTCCGACTGGGTTGGTCAGCGTCACCTCGACCCTCTGCAAGAGTTGCCACAGTTTGGAGTCGGCATCCTCGCAGGAAGTGCATAAGGAGCATGTTGGGAAGTATGCCTGCTCCAAGTGTCATAAGTTTTAGGGCATAGAAGCAGTACGCACTACGATATCAGCGAAGTAAGTAGGGGAGGTTCCCGGTATCCGGGGCCTCCCTTTTTTTGTGAGAGTTGGGAGGTGTTGTGGAAACAACCATGGGTGGACAGAGCG
The DNA here is from genome assembly GCA_937868185.1 of uncultured Pseudomonadota bacterium. Lineage (GTDB taxonomy): Bacteria > Desulfobacterota > Desulfobulbia > Desulfobulbales > Desulfurivibrionaceae > Thiovibrio. The sequence continues at coordinate 933 of CALMMG010000032.1, read as the reverse complement.
TGCCAGGAACAGGAAAGAGATGTCCTCCGGTTACCATATAATGGCATGGGAGTTGCCATTCGTCAGGCTCAGGCCGAACGGTGTGGTCTAGTCTGGGGTTAGGTAAATTGTGAACCAATAAAAAAGCCCTGGCTTTGCAGCCAGGGCTTTTTTGGATTTGCTGTGGAGCAATCTAGAAGGGTCGCATTACCCAAATACCGCAGGGGCAGGTGTCGCCACAAAAGCCGCAGGCAATACATTTGTCGGGGTCTGAGACATACTGGTAGTTTTTACCGTCCAGCTTTTGCCTGGAGATGGCCTGGGTCGGGCAGATGGTTTCGCAGAGGTGGCAGTCGCGGCAGGTGCCGCAGCTCATGCAGCGCTCCGCTTCGGCCGCCTCGGAAGAACCGGGGCAGGGTTCCGGAGTGTAATGGGCCGAGGTTAGGCTGGCCTGGGGGATGAGCTGTATGCTGAAATCCTTCCACTCTTCGCCCTTGAATCCGGCCAGAATGGCTTCTGCGGTCTTCTTGCCCGCGCCCAGAGCGTTGGTGGCCAGACCTGGCCGCTCCACATCGCCGATAGCCGAGATCTTCGGATCGCTGGTAAGTCCTGCAGCGTTGCACTTAATCCAGCCTGCGCCGCCGACGGTGATAACCTCAACGGTGTCGGGCAGGAATTTCAAAGCAGGGACATCACCGATGGAGATGATCACGGTCTGGGCCGGGATGAGCTGGCCTGCCGCGTCAATGAGCCCCTCGGCGGTGACTTCCTTGGTCTGGACCGGCCACTGAAATTTGGCGCCCAAGGCCTCGGCCGCCGCCTTTTCCTTGCCGAATGCCAGGGGCTTCTGGATGTCAACCAGGGTGACCTGTTGGGCTCCCAACCGGTACGCCTCGCAGGCCACATCGCAGCCCACGTTGCCCGCGCCGATGATCACCACCTGCTTGCCGACCT
>CALMMG010000031.1 GCA_937868185.1 uncultured Pseudomonadota bacterium | reverse complement strand
CGCCTTACCCGGCTGCCAGGGGTGGGCAAGAAAACCGCGGAGCGCCTCTGTCTTGAGCTGAAAGACAAGGTGCAGTTTGTGCCCGAGGCGTTGTCCGCCTCTTCTCCCGGTCTTATTGTCCCGGGCGAAGATGAGCGCGTCCACGATGCTATTTCCGCCCTGCTCAATCTTGGCTATCCCGTGGTTCGGGCGAGAGAAGCACTCGCTACGGTTAGGCAGCAGGTAGGGGCTGAGGTATTTGCTGCCATGCGGCTGGAAGAACTGCTCCGGCAAACTTTGAGGGCCTTGGCGTGAATCACGAAGAACGGTTGGTTTCTCCCGTGGCGGTCGAGGTCGAGCCGGTTGATCATGCGCTGCGGCCAAAATTGCTTGACCAGTACATCGGCCAGGAGCAGCTGAAGAGCAATCTTGGTATTGCTCTCAAGGCCGCGCAGGCCAGGGGTGAGGCCTTGGACCATGTGCTACTGCATGGCTTCCCCGGTCTGGGCAAGACCACTCTTGCTTACGTTATCGCCAACGAGATGGGCGCCAATATCCGGGTCACCTCTGGGCCGGTGATCGAGCGGGCCGGGGATCTGGCCGCCATCCTCACCAGCCTTCAGGAAGGCGATGTGCTTTTTATTGACGAAATCCACCGCCTCAACCATGTGGTGGAGGAGATTCTCTACCCGGCTATGGAGGATTATCAGCTGGATCTGATCATCGGCCAGGGCCCTGGCGCGCGCAGCGTCAAGATGGATCTGCCGCGCTTCACCCTGGTGGGGGCGACCACCCGCACCGGCCTTTTGACCCCGCCCTTGCGGGACCGTTTCGGCATGGTGCTGCGTCTTGATTTTTATACGCCGGATGAGTTGGTGACCATTGTCAAACGCTCGGCCCACCTCCTCGGCGTGCCCATGGACGAGGGCGGAGCCTTGGAGATCGGCCGCCGTTCTCGGGGCACCCCGCGGATCGCTAACCGGCTCCTCAAGCGGTTGCGGGATTTTGCCGAGGTCAAGGCCCAGGGCAGCATCACGGCCCAGGTGGCGGATGAGGCGTTGAACATGCTGGGCGTGGACCAGGAAGGGTTGGATGAGATGGATCGGCGGATTCTCCTTACAATCATCGATAAGTTCCAGGGCGGTCCTATCGGTCTCGAAACTCTGGCCACTATGGCCTGCGAGGAAAAGACCACCCTGGAGGATGTCTACGAGCCCTTTCTCATTCAGATGGGTTTGTTGATGCGCACCCCACGGGGCAGAATGGCAACCCAGGCGGCGTATGAACATTTTGGCAGACCTTTTACCAAAAGGCAGGATGTGGACGCGGGTAACGGCGAGGCGGCCAGTTTGCCGTTTTAAGGGCGGCAGGGTGATGAAGGACATGAACATATGATCGGAAAAAAACGGACAGTTCGTGATATCATCGACCAAAAGGGGAGTGGTGACAAGATTGTCATGCTGACGGCCTATGACGCCAGCTTTGCCAGATTCCTGGACCGCAGCGGGGTCGAGATTGTTTTGGTCGGAGATTCCCTTGGTATGGTGGCCCTTGGCTATGAGTCCACGGTGCCGGTTACCATGGAGGAGATGCTGCACCATTCCCGGGCGGTGAAGCATGGGGTGGAGCAGGCGCTTCTGGTCGGCGACATGCCTTTTCTCTCCTATCAGGTTGATCCGCGGGAGGCTATCAGCAACGGTGGTCGTTTCTTGAAAGAGGCGGGCTGCGACGCGGTGAAGCTGGAGGGCGGTCTTGAAATCTGCACGACTGTGGCGGCCATGGTTCGGGCAGGTATCCCGGTGATGGGCCACATCGGTCTGACCCCGCAGACGGCCGGAGCGTTGGGTGGGTACAAGGTACAGGGCCGTGATGCCCAATCGGCCCGGCGACTGTTGGCGGAAGCCAAGGGATTGGCGGAGGCCGGGGCTTTCGCCCTTGTGCTTGAGTGTATTCCCGACAAGCTGGCCGCAGCGATCACCGCAAGCATCGCCATCCCCACCATCGGTATTGGGGCTGGGGTGCAGTGCGACGGTCAAGTGTTGGTCAGCCATGATCTTCTGGGGATGTTTGAAAAATTCGTGCCCAGTTTTGTGAAGCGGTACGCGAATCTGGCTCCCCAGATCGCTGAGGCCATCGCTGCTTTTCGGGAGGAGGTCAAGGATGGCGTGTATCCAGATGCTGAACACAGTTTTGTCATGCAGGGAGAAGTGGAAGATCTGCTCAAGCACGACAAGGGTTGATTTAATCTTGCCGCCGAGGCGGTCTTGATTCGGTGGGAGCAGGATGTGGCCGTTTTTTCGGTCTTGGCAGATAGCCAGAAACAGCGATATCATTTGACGGGGTGGGGGGCAGACATGACGGAATCTTTAAATCGCAGACAGTCGGTTCGGGTCACGGACAGGGTGATGCTGGCAATTCATCCGGTTTCCGCAGAAAAGATGCAGGCTGTTGCCAATGATTTTCAGCAGGGGATTTCTCCTTACAACCAGGAAGGACTTGCCGATATTTTGATGTTTATCGGTGCCCAGAGCGCCTTGGCCAAGCTGCGGGAGCGGGATGTGGACCTGGCGGATTATCTGCAGCATCTGGATAACAAGATGAATATCATGCTGAAGCAGGTCAGAGGGGGAGAGAGTCCCCTGGATGCCCTGATCATGCGTAAGGTCAATATCAGCGCCAATGGCATTGCCTTTTGTAGCGATGTTCCGGTGCGGCTGGATGAGATTGTGGAAATTCACCTTGTTCTGCTCCCTGGATATATCTATGTGTATTCCTTTGGTAAGGTTATTGCCTGTGATCCAGCCCCGGAAGGGGACGAGCTTGGTTGTAAATTTCGGGTCGGCTTGGAGTTTGTTTTTCTTCTGGAGGAAGACCGGGAGAAAATTATCCAGCATACCTTCAGGCAACAGAGTCTGGCCCTGCGTAATCGTAGCCTCAACCCTTAAGTGTCTTCTGGCCCATGCGAGAGATTAATAGCACCGAAATCCGTAAGGTGGTCCGTGATTTGGCCATTGCTGCAGCCCATGACCTAGAACCGGATATTCTGGAGGCGCTGCGTACTGCGCGGGCCCGAGAAACCGGGGAGCTCGCCGGGAATATTTTGGACCTTCTTCTCGCCAATGCTGAGATTGCCAGCCGGGAACGGATTCCGGTGTGTCAGGATACCGGCACCGGTATCCTTTTTCTTGAGCTCGGCCAAGAGGTCCATATACAGGGCGACCTGAACGAGGCATTGCAGGAAGGGGTGCGGCTTGGCTACGAGGAAGGGTATCTGCGCAAATCGGTTTGTGATCCGCTGACCCGCAAAAATACTGGAACCAACACCCCGGCCGTGGTGCATCTTGAGGTAGTTCCGGGCGACCGTCTTACCATCCGTTTTCTCCCCAAGGGCTGTGGTAGTGAAAACATGAGCAGTTTGGTCATGCTGCCTCCTGCCGATGGAACGGAAGGGGTGGTTCGCCATGTGATCGACATGGTGGTGGCCGCAGGCTCAAATCCTTGTCCGCCGATGATTGTTGGGGTCGGCCTTGGTGGCTCCTTTGAAAAGGCCGCCTTGCTGGCCAAAAAAGCCCTGCTCAGGCCGGTTGGCTTGAGGAACGTGCGCACGGATGTAGCCGCCCTCGAAGAGAGGCTGTTGCGGGAAATCAATGCCCACGGCCAGGGGGTTCACGGGTTTGGCGGGATCACCACGGCTCTGGCCGTGCATATGGAGATCTTTCCCTGCCATATCGCCAGCCTGCCGGTGGCAATCAATATCCAGTGCCATGCCCATCGGCATAAGGAAATTGTAATTTAGAAGTTGAATGGTTGAGGGTTGGTACGGATTATGTCGTTACTGCGCAGTGAGCCTGCATTCTTTGATAATCTGCCCAGAGTGCGTTTGCCTTTTGCCTCGGAGGACTTGGCCTCGCTTAAGGCTGGGCAACTGGTAAGTCTGAGCGGGACCTTGTACACCGGCCGGGATCAGACCCATCGTCGGCTCTGCACCCTGCTGGATGAGGGAAAAGAGCTGCCGGTGGATCTTGCGGGCCAGCTGCTTTATTATGTCGGCCCGAGTCCGGCCCGACCTGGTCGGGTAATCGGCGCGGCAGGCCCCACCACCAGCTATCGGATGGACAGCTACACCCCGCGCCTGCTTGCGTTGGGGCTTGTTGCGACCATGGGCAAAGGGGCCCGTTCTGCCGAGGTGCGCCAGGCAATGTTGGCGCATGGCGCGGTGTATCTTGCTGCCATTGGCGGGGTCGGGGCATTTTTGTCCAGATGTATCAAGAAAGCCGAGCTGGTTGCTTTTGCCGATGCCGGGCCAGAAGCCCTTTTCCGATTTGAAGTGGAAAACTTTCCGGCAGTGGTGATCAACGATCTGGCAGGTCGTGACTATTATGAGCAGGTTGCCACAGGAAGTTGTTGTGGAAAATAATCGATTATAAATAAAAAAAGGAGAGGGCTGAGCCTCTCCTTTTTTTATGATCAATTGTCAGCCATGAAGGCTGCGTCATGATTTTTTTCTGTATTTCTCGTTGCTTTACTTTTTGCCGAAAACGTTCAAACCTTTGAGCAGCGTGAGTGCGGTGTTCAACTGCTGATCCTTGCTCAGATCCAGATCATCCGGTTGCGGCTTTTCTTTTGTCGCAGGGGATTTTCCCTTGGTTTTTGGCTTCTCCTCGGGTTTTGCCTTTTCGTCTTTTTGAGTCACATCTTCCTTCAGGCCATTGCCGATGTGATGCTTCAGATCTTTTTCCCGCAGGTATTTTGGTTTTTTGTCCTGATCATCATCTTTGTCGTCAGCTTCGACAGACTGGTTCGTGGGGGAAGCGACGATGATATCAGGGGTAATACCCGTAGCCTGGATCGAGCGGCCACTGGGGGTGTAATACCTGGCAGTGGTTAGCCTGAGGCCTGCCCCGCTGTCCATGGGGATAATGGTCTGCACTGAGCCCTTGCCAAAGGTCTGGGCGCCGATGATCACCGCTTTTTTGTGATCCTGCAGGGCGCCGGCTACGATTTCTGAGGCACTGGCGCTACCTTCGTTCACAAGCACCACCAGGGGGAAGGTGTATTTTGGGTTGTTGTCGCGGGCGTAGAATACCGAGTTCTGCTCCTTGATCCGGCCTTTGGTGGAAACAATCACGCCCTCGTCGATGAAGATATCGGCAATCTTCACGGACTGGTCAAGAAGCCCGCCCGGGTTGTTGCGAAGATCCACGATGAGCCCTTTGACCTTTCCTTGCTTTTCCAGGTCGGCGAAAGCTTTTTTGAAATCAGTTGTGGTTTGTGCCTGGAAATTGATGATGCGGATATAGGGATATCCTGGTTCCAGCATTTTCGATTTGACGCTGTGGATGGGGATGATATCGCGGACCAGGGTGATCTCCTTGATGTCGGGCCAGCCCTTGCGATGGATGGAAATGGTCACCTCCGAGCCTTTCGGACCACGGAGCCGTTTTACCGCCTCCATGAGGCTCAGGTCCTGGGTCTGTTCTTCGCCGATCTTGACGATTTTATCGCCGGCCTTAAGCCCTTTAGCAAATGCAGGGGTTCCTTCGATGGGAGAGACAACGGTGAGGATGTTGTCCTTCATGGTTATTTCTATGCCAATGCCGGTGAAACTCCCTTGGGTTTCAACCTGCAATTCCTTGAAATCATCTGGTTTCATATAGGAAGAGTGAGGGTCCAGAGTGTTGAGCATGCCCTTGATCGCCCCTTCAATGGCTTTCTGGCTGTCTACCTCTTCGACATAATTTTCCTGTACCAGATTGAGCACGTTGGAAAAGGCTTCAAGACTTTCGTAGGTGTCCTGGGTTGTCGCGGTGACGGTTGAGTAATTCCAGGCCAGCAACGAACCGGAGGCTACACAGAGGGAAACAACAATAATTTTTATAACTGAACGTTTTGTCGAACTTTTCATGAATGGTCCTTAACCGAAAAATGCCAAAAGTAGATTTGGTGTTGTCTGTGAGGAAGGCAATAATTATTATTTATAGCATGTTTCAGGCCGGGAAACAACGATTTATCTGCATTGGCAGGTCAAAGATCAGTGGTGTGCTTTGGGGGTTGCTTTGATGGTGAGCTTGGCGTTGTTCACCCATTGCAGTGGATTTTCTGGCGTTGTCCCATGGCGGATTTCAAAATGGAGGCCTTCTCCCAGCAAACCTTCCTGGTCGCTCATTATGCCAACCACTTCACCTCTGGTAACCGTGTCGCCTTCTTCCTTGAAAAACTTCGCGGCCCGGGAAACAAGGCTGAGATATTGCTGGCCATGGTCGATGATGAGAAGGTTGCCATAGCCGCGCAGGAATTTGGCATAGATCACCTTGCCCTCATAGATGGCGGTAATTTCCGTGCCCGGCGCTGTTTTGATGTCAATGCCGTTGGCAAAGGTGGTAATGCCGAATTTTTCTTGGACGCTCTTGCCGAACAAGGTTGTAACTGTGCCCGGTGCTGGCGGCAGGAGGCGACCTTTTTGGGCAGCAAAGCCGAGATTGTCCGAACGGGATTTATGGGTGGCGGCCTGGCGGGTCTCTTTGGGACGCACTTCTTTCTGGTGGGCTTTAGCTGCTTCTGTTTTGAGCTGTTCAAGGGTGTTGGTCAACCTGTCTGCCGCCCCTTCGAGTTCATTCAACGCCATCTGGTACAGTTTTTTCTCGGTTTTCACTTTTTGCAGCAGGCGAATTCTTTCTTCGCGGGTGGACGCCAGCTGCTCTTCCTGTCCCTTGACCTTGGTGATGGTTTCTACCAGAGCTTGTTTTTCTTGGTGGAGGCTAATCTGTGTTTTTTCAAGCGTTTCTACTTTTTCCCGATATTCTCTGATAACGTCCTGGTCTCTCTTGAGCAAGGCGTCGAAATATTCGCGAAAGGCAAGAAGATCTGGCAGCTCACTGGCGGAAAAAATAACATTGAGCACGCCGACATCTCCCATCCGGTAAAAGGAATTGAGCCGTTTTTTGATATGGCGTTTTGCCAATTCCTTGGCTTCTTTTGCCTGGGCGGCCTCATCTTGTTTGGTCGCCATGAGTTGTTCGTGTTTGCTCAAATCCTTCTTGAGACGGGTGAGCTTGTCGCCTTCATTCTGGATATGTCCGTTCAGCCGATCCAACTCAGTGAGCAAAGAGCTTTCCTGTTTCTTGGTGGTCTGTACCCTGGATTTCTGATCTTCGATGCCTTTCTTCAGGCGCTGGAATTTTTTTTGTTCTTCGATAATCTTGGAGTCCACGGGTGTTGTTTCCGCGGCCAGGCAAAGGCGTTGGCCGAGGCAAATGGCCAAGGTTAGAGTCAACAGGCAGACAGGAAGGTATGGACGGCGAAGAATGGAAATCATGGGTCAGATGCGGATAAATCTGCGAATTGAAAAAAGGCTGCCGACCGTGCACAGGACGATGCTGGCCAGCAGGATTGTGGCCGTGAGCTCCGGAGGGAAGAAGGCGAAATCAAAGAGTTTTAAGAACCCTGGGCCGCTGAAACGGCTGGCAATCCATTGATAGAGGACATACAGTGCGGTAAGGCCCAAACCTGAGCCCAGAAGCCCCTGCAGCATGCCTTCGAGCAGGAGTGGCAGGCGGATGTAAGCGCTGGTGGCGCCAAGCAGCCTGAGGATCTCAAGCTCGCCCTGTCTGGAAAGCACGGTGAGACGGAGGGTGTATGAAACGATAAAAGTCATGCTGATGATGAGCAGACTCCCGCTTAACAGAACCACGATCTGGAGAAGATTTGTGAAGTAGCCGAAGCGACGGAGCCAGTCGCTGCCGGACTGGACCTTGGCCGCGTGGGGAAGGGTCAGGAGAAAGTCGGAAAACTGGCTGATCTTGGTGAGATCAGTGAGGTTTTTCAGGGGATACACTTCGATGGAGGGTGGAAGAAAGTCGGGGCCCAGGTCGTTTAAAATATCTTTTTCTTTGCCCAGTTGAGTACTAAGCCGGGAAAAGGCCTCCGTCCGGGAGACAAAGACGATGTTTTCCACCGGCCCAAAATCACGGATCTTTTTTTCGATTTCCGGGCGGAGATCTTTCGAGATCTCTTGGTCCAGGTAGACAATAAGGCGGACATCGTCACCAAGTCGTGCGCTGGCCTTGATCATATTGATGTAAATGAGAAAGAAAAAGGCAAAAATAAGCACGGAGAGGGTCACGGTCAGCAGAGTCATGACCTGTGTCCCCCAGGTTTGCCTGAGATTTTTCCCGGTTTGACGTAAGATATAGGCCAGAAACTGCATCGTCTGGTACTCCTTGAAAAAGAAAGCGGTTTTGCCCCTGAAGCTCTGGGCTTAGCGGCGGCTACGCTTCAAAAAGTTCGATCTGCCGTGGCGAACGGTTGGGATGGGCGGAAAGTTGCCCGTTGCTCAGCGCCATAACTCGGTGCTCCGTGTCGGCGTAAATCGATGGGTCATGGGTGGCGACCACAATGGTCGAGCCATTTTTTTCGTTTAAGTGCCGGAAGAGATTGATGACCAGCTCTGTCGCCGCAGGGTCAAGGTTGCCGGTTGGCTCGTCGGCCAGCAGCAGGCTCGGGCCATTGGCGGCCGCCCGCGCCAGGGCCACCCGTTGCTGTTCTCCGCGGGAGAGTTCGCCTGCAAGCTTGTCTCGTTTGTCGGAGAGGTTGATCATGGCCAGCAGTTCATCGACCCTTGTTCGAATGACCTTGGTGCTTGCATAGGTCACCTCCATGGCCATGGCGATGTTCTGCAGCACGGTTTGTTTGTCTAGCAACCTGAAATCCTGGTAGACAACGCCGATTTTTTGACGCATGCGCTGGACGCCGGCCGTACTGATCTGGGAAAGGTCGCGACCTGCTACTTCAATGAGGCCTCGGGTGGGGGTTTCAAGGCGGCAGATCAGTTTGATCAGGGTCGTTTTGCCCGCTCCGCTCATGCCGGTGAGAAAAAGGATTTCTCCCTTGTAGATTCGCAGGGAAACGTCTTCTACGGCGACAACATCAGGTGGATAGATCTTGGTGACATTCACCAGCTCAACCAGGGGTTTGTCCGTGCTTGCGTCTCTCGGCATGTGAAAACCTTTTTCAGTCGGACGGAGGGGATGCCCTCCGGATGGCAGCCAGGCCACAATAATACATGACATTCCAATAAGTATTGATAAAATATAGCATGTGAAAAAAAATTGACACTTTTTTTGTGAATAATGT
>CALMMG010000030.1 GCA_937868185.1 uncultured Pseudomonadota bacterium | reverse complement strand
TTTTCCGGGCCACGCCCGAGGAGGTTCGCCTCCTGCTGGTGGACCCCAAGCGCATCGAGCTTTCCTGCTACGAGGATATCCCCCACCTGCTGCACCCGGTGGTGGTGGATCCCAAGCTGGCGAGCCGGGCCCTGCTCTGGGCGGTACGGGAGATGGAGCGCCGCTACCAGCTGATGGAAGAGGCCAAGGTCAAGAGCCTGGCCAGCTACAACGCCGAGGCGGTGGACAAGCTGCCCCTGATCGTGATCATCATCGACGAGCTGGCCGACCTGATGATGGTTTCCTCCCGCGAGGTCGAGGATTCCGTGGCCAGGCTGGCCCAGATGGCGAGGGCTGCGGGCATGCACCTGATCCTCGCCACCCAGCGCCCCTCGGTGGATGTGCTCACCGGCTTGATCAAGGCCAACTTCCCGACGCGGATGTCGTTTAAGGTCTCCTCCAAAATCGATTCCCGCACCATTTTGGATGGGAGCGGGGCCGAGCACCTGCTGGGCGCCGGCGACATGCTCTTCATGCCCCCCGGCACCAGTAAGCTGCAACGGATTCACGGCGCCTATATCTCGGAAAAAGAAACCGAGCGGATTGTCTCCTTTCTCAAGGAGCAGGGCGCTGTGCGCTACGATGAATCCGTGCTCAAGCTGGCCGAGGAGGCTGAGGCTGGCGAGGGCGACGAGGGTGGGGAGTCGGACGAAAAGTATGATGAGGCTGTGGCCCTGGTCTGCGAGTCGGGTCAGGCCTCCATCTCCATGGTGCAGCGGCGCCTGCGGGTGGGCTACAATCGGGCCGCCCGGATGATCGAGCTCATGGAAAAGGAAGGGGTGGTCGGCCCGGCGGACGGCTCCAAGCCCCGCGAAGTATTGGCTCGCAAGACGTACTGATTATTTGTTACAGGCGGCTTGCCATAATTTAATCAATGACTAAATTACAGGACAGCGATGTTCTGTTTTTTTATAGGATTTTGGTGAGGAATGAATATGAGAGTGGCTGGATCGCCCATTGATATAACCAAGGTTCGGACGGTTGTGTACCACATGCCGGATGGCCAGCAGTTTTCCATCAACATGGAAGGGATTGAGCAGTTTGTCGAGCTTGGGCCGGGGCGCGTCTGCGACACCTCGGAGATCGACGGGGTGCTGCATTTCTTCCCCCGCGGCAACGCCTAGTTTCCGCGTCCCCCTGCTTCGGTAAACCGATGCTGATCAATCCCAAGAGCGACGGCCATGTCCACACCCGGCTCTGCCACCACGCCACCGGCGAGATGGAGGAGTACGTTGTCGCTGCCATTGGTAAGGGGCTTGAGGAGCTTATTTTTCTTGAGCACCTGGAATGCGGCATCCGCTACCCCGAGGACACCTGGCTTTCCGAAGAGGATTTTGCCGCCTACCATTGCGAAGGGCAGCGGCTGCAACAGGTTTACGGGGACAGGATTCACATCGGGCTTGGGGTGGAGGTGGGCTATAACCCCAGGCAGGTGCCCGCGATTCTTGATTTTCTCCAGCAGTACACCTGGGACCGGGTCGGTCTCTCCTTCCATTATTACGAGATCAAAGAACGCCACTACAACGTGGTGAGCCGCCGTAAGCTCAATCTGGAGCCCTTGGGTAAGCAGGGGGTGGAGCGGGTGATCTCCGACTATTTCGCCACCCTGCTGGAAGCGGTCGAGTCCCTGCCCGGCACGGTGCTCTGCCATCTCGATGCCGTGCTCCGTCATCATCCCGAGGTGCATTTTACCGGGGCGCATCAGCGTCAGATCAGCGAGATTTTCCAGGGGATGCGCGAGAAGGGCATGGCCTTGGAGGTGAATACCTCCGGGTTTTCCCACCGGGGAGAGCAGTATCCGGTGCGCGCACTGATCGACGAGGCTGTTGCCTTAGGGGTTCCGCTGGTGGCTGGGTCTGATGCGCATCGGCCCGGTGAGGTGGGGCGGTTTTTCGAGAGGTTGTGGTAGGCCGCGTTCGCGGAACACTTATCTCTGCGCGGACTTCATGCCGAGGTGCACTCCCAGCCCGAGTATCGCTGTGCTCACTATCTGGACCAGGTGAAAGAGTCCATTGTGATCAAAGGGGAAAAGAAGGTGGAGTGAGAGATTGCTTGCCTGTACTGCGGCCGCAGCCAGATTGAGGAGGATTGCCATGGCCACGACGGCGGCGCCTTTCAGGCGATGGGTGGCGGCCAGAAAGGTATAGATGGCTAGGGCGCTCAGCAGAACCGTAGCCGCGTAAACGATAAAGATGATAAACTTTCCGCCCAGCAGCGCGGTCAGTCCGAAAAAGGCCGCGCTCATGCCGATGCCCCAGGGGACAAGGCGCTTGGCCACGGCCCGCCCCTGCCAGTCAGCAACAGCCCCCACGATGAACAGCACCACAAGAATCCCCAGGCTCAGGTAGAGAGGCGTCCACAGGGTTGTGCGAATGGATTTCGGCATCTCCAGGCCATGTGCCAGGGCGCCGAGAAAGGACGCAATTGCGAGGAGGGTGAATACCCAGCACCAGAGGGTTGTTCGCCAGCGATTCGTGGTCGCATTACGCAGGAGGACAGCGATGATCACGGTGCATTCGATGGCCAGCAGGGCATCGGTGGCGCTGGTTGTTAGTTCGGTTGGGGAGTTGAAGAGAGGCACGGTGAGTTCGTTTGGTTCGTGAATAAATGGGGTTGTTCATTTCTTTGCTTGCCCAAAGAAACGAACCAAAGAAAGGGCACCCGTGTCACTTGTCCCGCCGTTGGCGGGATGCCCTGTGCTCCTCAAAGCTGCCGGGATGTTGCAAACTCGCTGCGCTCAAACAGTGCAACCTCCCTTTTCGGCAGCTTTTCCGGTGCTCGGCTGCGTGCCAATGGGGAAATTTCCCGTCCCTGTTTGGTTTGTTAGGGAAAGTCCTCATGTTAACAGTATCGAGATTGAAGCATAGCGGCTAAGTGTTTCATGATCTTTGGGTCAGGTGCCTCTGGGGGAAGAGGGATAATAGTTTTGATCCATTGCACTGTGTCTGAAATTCGGTTCGTTGCTTCCGTGTTGCGGGCATCGCTTTCAACTGTCATTAGTGTTCGCAACGACATTACGATTCCATGGAGTAAATCTTTATCTTTTTCGTTCTTGAGGAAATCAGTCGCAAGTTTATCGATTAGTGTGGATGGTAAGTTTACGTGCGCAGGGGAGACAGCGCTTCCGAATAGCCGATTCACTACTGCACCCGAGAGTTGCCCTGCTGTTTCCTGAGCGTGTTGCTTTTCAAGCTCGGGCCGCAATTTAGCATAAACCGCAAGTTTTATGACATCTACATATCTGATCATCATCCTGAAAAGCCTTTTCTTGAAGAACCCAAACATAGTTTTATGTTTCCTCAAACGCTCAACAGGTTATTTTACGGTTCTGGCTATCACGCAAAAAAAATTATGATGGCAGAGATAGATTTCTCTTCACGCCAAGTTGATCATCAGCGGAATAACATGCAGCTTTTTGGAAACGGTCTGGGTGGTGCCGAGTTTCCAGTCGGTGCAGGTGGCTCTGTCGCCGAGGAGCGCGTCGATTTCCGCTGTCAGCCCCTTGATGTTGATGATGGGATGGCGGCTGAAGACCTCGGGCAGGCCGTAGGTCAGGTTGCAGGCCAGGCATCTGCCTGGGCGCTCGTGGAGTTCGAGTCCAAAGGTCAGGGTGTTGGCTGCTTGCCCCTTGAAGACTAAGCGGATGTCGTAGGCCCCTTCTTCGGCGTCGCCGAACAGGGCGTCGAAGAAGGCGTTGGCCCGTTCGGGCGAAAAGAGGGTTTGTAGGGCTTCCGGGGTGAAGATATCCTGTACGTTGTTCATGGCTATTCCCTTGAAAATATGTAAAAAGTTGTCTTGCTGGTGTCTGATTTTTGTAACGAGTTACTTTACCAGCCAGGCATGAAAATTAAAACTTTTTTGTCGAAAGCCCGCCTGCTGTTGTGTTAGAGTTGCCGCCATGCAACCCACCTTATTTCCCATGGAACCACAGTCAAAGCCCCAGCCCGCCCGCTCCGCCAGCCAGATCAGCCGTAAGGCCTTGAACGAGGCGCAATACGAGGCGGTGACCACCGTGAGTGGTCCGGTGCTGGTCATTGCCGGGGCAGGCAGCGGCAAGACCCGCACCCTGGTCTATCGTCTGGCCCATCTGGTCGAGCAGGGCGTGCCCCCGGAGCAGATCCTGCTGCTGACCTTTACCCGCAAGGCGGCCCAGGAGATGCTGCACCGGGCCAGCCTGCTGCTCGATGATTCCTGCCGGCGGGTGATGGGCGGCACCTTCCATGCCACGGCCAATCTGCTGCTGCGCCGCTACTGCCGCCATCTCGGCTATGCGGCCAACTTCACCATCATCGACCAGTCCGATGCCGAGGGCATCGTCAATCTGCTCAAATCCTCCCTGAACCTGGGCGGCGAGAACAAGCGCTTTCCCTCCAAGCGGGTGGTGATCTCCATCCTCAGCAAGTCGGTGAACAAGGGGCTGGGCATCGAGGAGCTGGTTGAGGCCGAGTACGGCCATTTTCATGATTTTGCCGACGATCTGCAGACCATTGCCCTCCATTATAAGCGGTTCAAGCTTGAGCACAGCCTCATGGATTACGACGACCTGCTGGTGAACTGGCGTCGGATTCTGGAGGAGTTTCCCGAGGTGCATACCGAGCTGGCCAACCGTTTCAGCCACATCATGGTGGATGAGTACCAGGACACCAACCCTATTCAGGCGGCCATTGTCCGGCTGATGGCGGCAAAGCACAACAATGTCATGGTGGTGGGCGATGATTCCCAGTCCATCTACAGCTTCCGGGGCGCGGATTTCCGCAACATCATGGAGTTCCCTTCGCTCTTTCCCGACACCCGCCTGATCCGGTTGGAAGAGAACTACCGCTCCACCCAGAAGATCCTCGATCTGACCAACGCCATCATCGAAAAGGCCCAGGAAAAATACACCAAGACCCTGTTCACCAACATCACGGGCGGGGAAAAGCCCGTGGTCTACGGGGCCAGGGATGAGGCCACCCAGGCCCGCTATGTGGCGGAAAAGATCGTGGCCCTGCACAAAGCGGGCGAGCCTCTTGATGAGATGGCGGTGCTGTTCCGCTCCGGCTTCCATTCCTACAAGCTGGAGCTGGAGCTGACCCACCGGCAGATCGAGTTTGATAAACGCGGTGGCCTCAAACTCAACGAGCTGGCCCATAACAAGGACGTTATCTCCTACCTGCGGGTGGTGGCCAACCCCCATGACCATCTCTCCTGGAACCGGCTCCTGCTCCAGCTTGACAAGGTGGGGCCCAAGACGGCCCAGAACATCCTGAGTAGGGTCAAGAGCGCGGAAGACCCGCTGGCCGCCCTTCGGGAATACCCGGCCGGCAAAACCTGGAAAGAGGGTTTGGCTGATCTGTTGGAGATGCTTGAGGCGCTGCGGCAGTCGGGCATGTCCATGGGCCAGATGTTCGAGCGGATCATGGATTATTACGAGCCGATCTTCGAGCGGTTGTACCACGACGATTATCCCCGCCGCCGCAGGGATCTGGACGAGTTTGGCAGGGTGATGGGCGGCTATGTTGAGTTGCAATCCTTTCTCGATGACGCCTCCCTCGACCCGCCCCAGGCCGGCGCTTTGGAACCGGACGGCGGCAAGCGGCTGGTGCTCTCCACCATCCATTCGGCCAAGGGCTTGGAGTGGGACACGGTCTTTATCATCAACCTGGCCGAGGGCCGCTTTCCCTCGGCCCAGGCCGTGCTGCCCGCGCACCGGGAAGAGGAGCGCCGCTTGCTCTATGTGGCCGCGACCCGCGCCCGCAAGCAGCTGTATCTGGTCTATCCCCAGGAGGTCATGTCCTACGACTCCTCCGCGGCTGCGGGCGGGCCTTCCCCGTTTTTGCAGGAATTGCCCCATGCCCTGACCCAGTCGCCTTCCCCTGCGGCCTGGCAGTCCCAATCCTCCGCCTATGGTGGGGGGCAGGAGGAGCGGCCGGATTACAGCATCCCGCCGCTCAAATCTGCATCTTCGGCAAGCCCCTCCGGTTCATCGTCCGCCCCGAGTATCAAACTCGGCAACCGGGTGCGGCATCCGTTTTTTGGGGAGGGCGTGGTGGAAAAGGTGGTCAGTCCCAAATCGCTGGAGGTTCTCTTTGCCCGGCACGGCAAAAAGACTCTGCATCTTGACTATGCCAAGCTGGAGTTGGTGCAATAATGGATTACCAGGAAGCCTGGACCTTTCTCGATAACCTGCAGTTTTTCAAGATCAAGCTGGGCCTTGAGAGTATGAACCAGTTTCTCGATTCGGTGGGCAATCCGCACCGGACTCTGCGTTTCGTGCATGTCGCCGGCACCAACGGCAAGGGTTCTGTCTCCACCACCCTGCGGACCATCCTCACCAAGGCTGGCTACAAGGTCGGGCTCTACACCTCGCCGCACCTGAGTTGCGTGCGGGAGCGTTTCCGGATCGATGAGCGGTTTATCTCCAAAGAGGCCTTCGCCCGTCAGGCCAGTGCGATCCGCGCGACGCTGGGTGAGCGGCAGATCACCTATTTCGAGTTTGCCACGGCCCTGGCCCTGCTCTGGTTTG
>CALMMG010000029.1 GCA_937868185.1 uncultured Pseudomonadota bacterium | reverse complement strand
CGATGCTGAAGAGCACCAGATCGTAGATATCCACGAAATAGCCCAGGGCGGCGACGATGACCGGCAGGCTGAGTATTTGGCGCAGAGTCGCTTCTGCGGGTTGTGGGTTCATGGCATTGTCCCTGAGCAGAGGGGAACAAAAAAAGGGTTTAGTCGAAAGCGACTAAACCCTTTTTTTGTACTGTTGGGACCAGGATTCGAACCAGGGACACTCGGATTTTCCGTCCGACGCAACTACTCAACAATGTCACCTTAAAAACAACGACAAATCAGCTTATTATTGCAATTCGAACCGATGCTGACACGTTCATTTTCTTTAAGTTCTGGTCTCGTTTCAGGCGCCTCTTAGTCATCAAAATGAGTTGTCGTAAAGTAACAGTTTGTCATTATTGCGAGTAAGTCGTGATGTTGTCAATATGGTTTGTTTTTTTCACAAACGACCATAGCACGACCAGGAGAACCGGGACAGTGCTTAAAAATCCTCGAAGTCGTCGCCCATGGGAATGATTTCCTCGGGCTTTGTTCTCTTTGCTTGGGCGTTGGTCTGCTTCTTCGTTCCGGGGGGGAGGGCCTCTCTGGCCGGGGGTGCGATTTTCCGGGCCTTTGCTAGGGCCTGAGAGGAGGGGCGTTTCAGGGTTTTTCTTTCTGGCCGTTCATGTGCTGCGCCTTCCGTACCGCCCACCATTTCCAGCAACTGACCCACCGAGCCATTCATCATTTCCGCCTGGGCATTGAGCTCTTCGGAGGCAGAGGCGGATTCTTCCGCCGCTGCCGCGTTGCTTTGGGTTACGGTGTCGATTTCGTGGATGGCCTTGGTGACCTGGGTGATGGCGCTGGCCTGCTGGCTAGCAGCGCCGGCAATCTCCGAGATGATCGTGCCGATCCGGGTGGTGGACTGGGCGGCAACGTAGAACGATTCGCTGGTCTCGCTGACCAAGGCGTTGCCGGTGTTGATCTTTTGCACCGTGCCCTCGATGAGGGCCGAGGTATTTTTCGCCGCCTCCGCCGCCCTCATGGCGAGGTTGCGAACCTCGTCAGCAACTACGGCAAATCCTGCCCCGGCCTCGCCGGCCCTGGCAGCCTCCACGGCGGCATTTAAGGCCAGCAGGTTGGTTTGGAAGGCGATCTCGTCGATGGTCTTCACGATTTTTTGGGTTTGGGTGCTGGCCGCGGAGATTTCTTCCATGGAGGCGGTGAGCTTTTTCATGGATTCATCGGCGTCATGGATAACCTGGTTGGCCTCCTTCATCAATTCGTCGGCCTGGCGGGCATTGTCGGAGTCCTGCTTGATCATGGCCCCCACCTCTTCCAGGGAGGCGGAGGTTTCCTCCACGGCCGCGGCCTGCTGGGAGGCGCCTTCCGCCAGGGTCTGGCTTGAGGAGGAGACCTCGCCTGCTGCACTCGCCACCTGACTTGCTCCTTCGCTCAACTCCAGAGCGACTCGCTTGATCCCCTGCGTGATTTGAGACGAAATCCACCAGCCGATGAAGGCGGCGATAATCACAAGAAGCGCAACACCAACGCAGGTCGATATTGTGGCGAAACGCATGGCGGAAATGACCTCATGTTCACTGTCCGTCAAGACCTGCTGCAATTCTTTTTCCTTTGCGGCGTTATTCTCGGAGGCAAGGGAGACAACCTTGTCAATGGAGATTCTTTGCCGTGTGTATTCGGCAGCTAACTTTGTTTTGAGAATCTCTTTTGCTGCAGCCTTGTCGCCTCTGGTGATAGCCGGTAGGAATTCTTTGTCAACGGTTTCGAAAAACTGCATGGCCGGCTCATGGGCTTCCGTTGTCAGTGTGTTCTTGAGCGCCGCATTGGTGAGATTTTGCATCCAGAACGAATGCCGGTCATCGTAATCCTTTCGGAGCTGCGCCAGTTGCCCCGAAAATTTTTGAAGTTCCGCACTGCTCGTTGCGTCAGAAAGCTGGGAGGCCACAAGGAATGCCTCGAGAATGTAGGCCGGAGGAGGCAGTACATCGGCCATCACATCCTTTCCCTGGATGATACTGTTGTAAATCTCTCCGTTGACCCTGGCTTTACTTTCGGCCAGGCGAATCGTATCTGTTGTGCCACGGAGCATGTACATCGAATATCCGGCCAGAAGTATCATGCTCAGAAGAGTGATTGAGACTAAAAGCGTCAGCTGGTGGGAGATGGTCTTGGTGTTGCGAGGTGCCGCATGGGTTTCAGAAGGTTTCATAATCACACCGAGACTGTAGATTTTTCTATAAATTGTAAGGTATGGCCTATTATCTCCAATGCTATGGATACTAAGAAAAATTATCAAGTTTTTTTATCCGCGTCTCTGTTCAATGCCTCAGTGAAAAGTGGATTTTTCTGGTAAATCTGGAGTCCAGGCCTATGCCCTCTTGCCAGGCTTTAATATCGACACAATACTCACGTAACACACTAAAACAACTTATGAAAAGCAAATATGAGCTTAAAGTCGTCCGCGCCGACTAGAGGGCGACCAGAACGAAAAAAGGGGTTACAGCTGGTAAGCTGTAACCCCTTGAATTTCTTGGTGCCGGGACCAGGATTCGAACCAGGGACACTCGGATTTTCAGTCCGATGCTCTACCGACTGAGCTATCCCGGCAAAAAAGTAGCTATCATATATTGAAATCTGACCTGCTTGTCAACCTATTTCACGAGCACAATTATTTCAAGACCACGCGGGTGGCGGCCAGATGGTCGTGCCAGGCGCATTTTTCCCGGTCGATAATACTCCAGAAAAGCCCAAGCCCCAAAGGCAGGATCGACAGACAAAAGCCGATAAAACGCAGAAAGGCGAGGCCCGGGGTCACCTCTCCGCCGTCGACCCGTACCACTTTGAGGCCCATGAACATTTTGCCGAGAGTCTGCCCCTGCCAGCCATGCAATGCCAGAAAATAGACGGCGACAAACAGGGGGAAGGTGAGCAGGAACAGGAGCAGGCAGAAGAGGATGGTAGGAATCAGGGTGAGCCAGTGAGGAGAATGCGCCCACAGGTCCGCGGCCACAGCACACAGGCAGCAGAAATAGAGAAGGTGGATCAGGAGGATATCGATACCCATGGCCATCCCACGGGCCAGGAAACCGGCGTATTGCGGCTGGGAAGTGGGTTCCCCAGGCATGGACGTGTCTCTCCCCCTATTGGTCATCATCTTCCAGGGTCAGACTGAGATCCGCGATGTCGGACGCTGCATTTTCCGGTTTTTTGGGCGCATCGACGGGGGTTGGGGCATTTTCTTCATCCTCAAGGGAAAGCTCGAAAATATCGTGATCTTCTTCCTTGTCCGCCGATTGTGCTGGCGTGTCATCAAAATCCATCAAGGAGGAGAGGTCGATAATCTCCTCATCCTCGGCATTGTCCTCGGGCTCCGTTGCCCTATCTTCACGGCTATCATCAAAGGAACTCTCTTGCTCATTGGAGAGCGTCTCGTTGGAATCAAAGCCGGAAAACTCGATGCCTCGGAGCTCTTCTTCTTCCTGCTCGGACGGGACTGGGGCCAGAAGCTCCTCTTCCTCCTCGGACGGGATCGGGGGCAGAAGCTCTTCTTCTTGCTCATTTCCCAAGGACAACACTGGCTCTTCTGCCTCTTCCTGCAGTGGCATCAGGTCTGAAACATCGATGTCGGCGAACCCAAGAGATGGCAGGGGCTGGTCTTCAAGGTCGTCCGCATCCAGCGGGGCTCCGGCGAAATCGAGTTCCTCCTCGTCTGCTGGCAGAGTAACGGCTTCTAGCTCGTCCAGGTCAAGGGGTTCTTCTTCCTCGTGGAGGGTAGGGGTAGGCTCAGCGCCGTATGGGTCTTGTTCTCCGAGAATCGCGCCCAGGAAAAATGGAGCAGTAGCCTTACCCACTGTGCCTTGGAGTAGTTCAGATACAGCTGTCAAGTCATTGCTGCACTTGCCGCAGGATCTTTGCCGGTCAAACGAGATGTAGCCGCATTTCGGGCAACGCATGGTG
>CALMMG010000028.1 GCA_937868185.1 uncultured Pseudomonadota bacterium | reverse complement strand
TGTTCGTCGATTTCGAGACGGAGAGCCTGTTCCGCCGGGCTTGGACCTTTGCCGATCTGATCATTGAAAAACCCGTTGTCCACCTCAAGCTCGACAGCGAGGGTCGCCTCAACCTGGCGCGGCTGAACCCCTCCGGCTCGGCAGAGACAGAGGAACCGGCGGCGACCCCTGCAGCGAACCCTGCTTCTGGCGAACCACAGCCCCTGCCCCACCTCTATTTCCACCATTTCTCCCTGTCCGGCGGCTCGGCCAGCCTTACGGATCAAAGCAAAAAAGCAAAACCCCAGCCCTTTGCCATCGACCCGCTGAACATCGAGCTAATCAAGGTCTCCACCCTGCCCGAACAGCGCGGATCCTATGCGGTTTCCGCCGCCCTGCCCGAAGGCGGCTCCCTTGCCTGGAAGGGCGATCTGTCCCTTGCCCCGATTCTGGCCACTGGCGCCCTTGAACTCAAGAACTTCAAACCCGCCACCATCTGGCGCTTTCTCCCGGATCGGATTCATATCGCTCCCCCCACGGGCACCCTTGCGCTCACGGCAGACTATCGCTTTGCCTTGCCGGATGGAAAACCTGCCTTTGAGATAACTCCAGTCGCCATTACACTCCAGGGTCTCGCCGTACAAGGCACAAACGCGGCCCAGCCCATCCTGAAACTCGACACGCTCACCGCCTCGGGCGGCCGAATCGATCTGGCCAAGCATCAGGTGGAGTTCCCAGCCATCGCTGTGCATGGGCTTGCGGCAACAGCCAGCATGGATGCCAACGGGCACGGCAACTGGGAGGATCTTGTCGATCCAGACGAAAACGAGGAACCCACCCCGCCCTGGCAGATCGGAATCGACTCCTTCACCATCGCCGACTCCACAGTGGGGTTCAGCAACGCCAGCCCCGCCAATCCCATGAACCTCACCCTGGAACTGGCCAAGCTTTCCCTTGCCAGCGCCAAGGTTGACCTGGCCAAGCGGAGTGCCTCTGGTAAGCATCTTGCCCTGTCCGGCGGCGGGCTTGCCCTGAATCTGGGCCTTGCAGCCCCCGCGAAAGCTGCCACAACGCCAGTCAAGGAACGCGGCAAGCAGACCAACCAAGAGCCTCCCTGGAATACCTCGCTGGATCAACTGAAAATAAACGGCTTCCGCTTCGGCGTTACCGATCAGGCCACCAAAATCGCCTACACCTTGCGCGACCTCACCGCCGAGGTGAACGACATCGGCCACCCAGCCCAGCCCATAGCCTTCGATCTTAAAACCGGTGTCGAAGAGGGAGGCGAGGCAGCGCTGCGAGGCACCGTCTCCCAGAATGGCGACCGGGTCGAGGCCCAGGCGCACCTCGCACGCTTCAGCCTCAAACCGCTGGATGGACTGGTTGACCGGGATGCCGCAGTTGCCCTGGTTTCCGGCAGCCTTTCGGCGGATATACACCTGCTCCGCACTCAGAACGAACAGCAACAGGGTACCCTCACCCTCGACGGCGACGCCAGCATCAACGATTTGCTCCTCAAGGAAGACGATACCGGCGACCGGCTCCTTGCCTGGAAGGAGACAACGATCAGCGGCCTGGCCTTGAGCCTCAACCCGGACCGCCTCAGCATCCGGGAAGTGCGGATGCTGGAACCGGGGACAAAGATCATCATCTTTAAGGACAAGAGCCTCAATCTCGCCAAACTCCGCAAGCAGGAGACCCGGCAGCAGCCGCAGCCCGCAAAGCAATCCGCCAAGGAAGACCAGAAGCCTTTTCCTATAGCGGTGGACCGGGTACGCCTGGAAAACGGCGTGGTGGATTTTGCCGATTTCAGCCTGGTGCTGCCCTTTGCCACCCGCATCCATCAGTGCAGGGGCTCGGCCAACTCCATCTCCAGCGAACCGGCAAGCCGGACCGCACTCAAGTTCGAAGGCAGGGTAGGCGAATTCGGCCAGGCCAAGGCGTCCGGCAGCCTGATGCCCTTTGAACCCAAGCGGTTCACCGACATTACGGTACTGTTCCGCAACGTGGCCATGGCTCCCCTTTCCCCCTACACCGCAACCTTTGCCGGCCGGGCCATCGCCTCGGGCAAACTCAACCTGGATCTTGAGTACAAGATCAAAGACAGCGAGCTGGCCGGCAAAAACTCGGTGGTGATGGAGGACTTCACCCTGGGCGATCGGGTGGAGAGCCCCAACGCCATGAACCTGCCGCTTGATCTGGCCATTGCCCTGCTCACCGACAGCCAGGGGAAGATCGATCTGGCGGTGCCGATCAACGGGAATGTGGACCATCCGGAATTTTCCTATGGCGGACTTATCAGGCAGGCGATCTTCAATCTGCTCTCCAAGGTGGTGACCGCACCATTCCGGGCGCTGGCCAGCCTGTTTGGCAGCGGGGCCAAAAACCCGGATGCGGTTCTGTTCGAGCCGGGACGGACGAATCTGACGCCTCCGGAGCAGGAAAAGCTCCAAACGGTGAGCAGGGTGCTGGACAAGAAAAAACAGCTTCTCCTCATCGTACATGGGGGCTTTGATCCGGCATTGGACGGGACTGCGCTCAAGACAGCGCATCTTCGCCAGGCGCTGGCGCAAAAACTTGGCGAAAAACTCAGGGTGAATGAAGAACCAGCTCCTGTGGCGTTTGACAACGGCAAGACCCAACGGGCGCTGGAAACCCAGGCCGGAGATGAGAAGCTAAAAACCGCGCTGGCCGAATATGAAAACGCCACAGGCAGAAAGGCCAAACGGGTGAATCCGGCCCTGGCGTTGATTGGAAAGGGAAGCGAGGACCAGGAGTTTTACCAGGCCCTGTTTGCATATCTGGTAAAAACTGCCCCCTTGCCCCAAACGGAGCTCGAGATGCTTGCCGAGCAACGGGGTAAGGCAATCGCCCAGGAACTCACGGACCGCGCCGGCGCAGATGCCGCCCGGATCACCGTTGGCCCTGCCGTGCAGAGCGAAGAAGAGGACGGAGCCGTACCCGCCAAGCTGGAATTGGGGCTGCGCTAGAAGAGCCCTTACCAGAAAATACCCATGAGGAATTCATCTCTATGATAGTTGACCGTTTGCACAATCATAAATTGTACCCCCTTGGCAGCGCGTGGCAATTGGCCTTTGATTTTCTCCTGTCGTTGCCTCCCGACGCGGAAGAAAAGAAGTACCCGCTGCTTGGCGATGACCTCTTCGCCATTGTCATGAGCTACCAAACAGGGCCGCCGGAAACGGCAGAGATTGAGGCCCACCGGAAGTATCTGGACATTCAAATGGTTATTACGGGAGAAGAAGGCATTGGCTGGTGTCAGGCCGATGAGCTGGAGATTGACACACCCTATGACGCTTCAAAGGATGCGGAACTATACAAACGCCCCGAGCACGGGTTGCTGCGGGTGGACCTCTTCCCAGGAAATTTCATGGCCCTGTTCCCCCACGATGCCCATATGCCATCGCTCATGACCCAAGAGATTCCGGCCTTTACCAAGAAGGTGGTGGTGAAGGTGGGCATGCATCTCTTGTAAAGAGCCTCACCTAAAAACCCTTACTCCTCCCCCGTCGCCGCCTTGCAAAACTGCCGAATCTCGGCAAGAAAATCCGCGCCGTAGCGTTCGAGCTTGTGGGCGCCGACGCCATGGATGCGCAAGAAAC
>CALMMG010000027.1 GCA_937868185.1 uncultured Pseudomonadota bacterium | reverse complement strand
TGCATACACGGGGTTCTTGCTCACAGCACCACCTCTATGAGGCCCGCCGGGTATTTACAATACGGCCGTAATATGCAATAGTCATTATACGCTCCGCGGCCAAAATGGTGCCCCTGATCAATACCCGCGATTGGCGAATACAGAGACTCTCCTCCGGGCCGTTCCCCTGAAAACCTTCCGACAGGCAACCCCGTGCAGACAAAAGATACTACCTTTTCCCTAGATGCCTCGGCCAACGAACTCTATGCCCAGCTCTCCGGCATTGACACCACCCGACGAATCCTCGACCCACCCACCCAGGAATCCTCCCTCCTCGAGCTGCTTGGCGCGGAAGAACAATGGCTCGACCGCAACCGCCTCATCCTGATTGAGATCTGTTGCCTGCTTGCGGACATCCTGCTCAGGAAAAGCCCGCCCTCCCCAGGCCAGAGCGAGGATCAAGACAACGCCCTGTGGGCCGCCATCAAACAACTCTCCGGCTATCCTCACTTTGACGGAACCATCTCGATCCGCTATCGGGGCAGCGGCCTTCCCGGCCAAGACGCTGGACATGAACAATCCGATTACGAGGCCTCCACCGGCAATCTCCTGCTGGATCTGCAGGTTGCGGCGGCCATGGGCAAACGGATGGCAGGCCAACCAGGCTCTGCCTTGCCCGGTCAATTGCTGACAGCCTTCAGGGGGTTCAGCGCCTTGGGCATCATCCACCTCCACGTGGACAGCAAGGTTGGCAGCGAGAACGACAAAGACCGCCTCCTGGCCTCTGTACACGCATTAAGCCAATATTACCTGGAGGCTGGCCAGTCAGAAAACTCGCCATCCATCGTCTTGGACGAATACAATCTCCCCAACCCCAACCTCACGCTCCTGGCAAAAATAAACAGAGTCAAACCGGCGGCGATCCAGAAGCTGGTGGCGGAGATCACTCCCATGCTCTTCGGCCCGGAGCCCAAAGAGGCGTTGGCCCCCTTTCCCACGGTATTCAACGCTATCTTCGCTTTTCCAAAGCTCAACGCCCAGCTGAACAAACCGGCCATCGAGATCAACAATATCCAACGCCTCATGCCGGGCCAGACCGGAACCACCGACAACAAAAACCAGGCTCTGCTCTCACGCTCGGTCATCGCCAACTATGGCAGAAACCCCCACCAGGTGGCAGAGGTTCTTGCCAGCGTCAGCAGCGGCGGATACCAAAATATCTACATGGGCACCCTGCACAAACGACTTTCCCTGGCCACCGATTTTCTCAACAAGAGCGAAAATGCGCCCCAGCCCGGCACGGTGCGGGAGGAGGCACTGCATAATATCGAAACCGGCCTGGAACTGATCTCAGACGAGCTGTATGACGCGCTGGATATTCCCGAATCCCAGGATCAGACCGCCACGGAAGCCGGAGCTCCCTCCCGACAGACCGAAGCGCTACACAAAGAAATCTTTGCCCTGCTCAGCTTTTTTAAGCGGCGATCCGTGATCAAGAAAAAAATGCGCGACATGGTCCGTGGTCAGGTCAAATTCGAACCCCAAGATTACCTGGTCATTGCCAGAAATTTCAGGATCACCGCCAGCCAAGCTGCCCATCTGGTTCAGCTGCTCAACAGCTGTTTTGACCAGAATGGCCGCTTCCGCAGAAGCGCTTTTGAAAAAAATATCCCCGAGTTTGTCACATACGAAACCAAGGTCTTTGAATTCCTCTGGCATTACCTGAAGGAGCTTGTCTCGCGGGACGACAGGGTTTCCTTCCTCAACGCCCTGCAACACCTCATTGCCCAGCTCGACAGGCCAGCGGAAGCGCTGAAGATTCTGCTGCGCGACATCTTCGACCAGGCGCACCGGGTGGGATTTTCCGACCGTAATGGGCTGCTGCTTGCCAACATCCTCATCCGCACTTACAACCAGGAACTTGGCAGCCACATCGAACTCACACCGGAAGAGGTGCTCCAGGTCAAAATGGGCCTCAACCAAGACATGATCTCCCAAGCCCTGGCTTTTTTAGGGGAGAATCAGGAAAACCTCTTCCGCAAGCTCCGGACCATCCATGAAGAGCTCCAGAAAACCCTGAGCCAGGAATACGGCGAGGCGAGCATCCCGCTGCACTATCTCACGACCCTGGAACGGGAACTGATCATCTTTCTCGCCCTGGTGGGCGGGCCGATCTCCCACAAGATTCTCCGTGGGGTGGTCAAGGAATACGGCAACCCCGATTCCGGAATCTACGCCTTCCTTCCCGGGCCAGAAGAGAGTAAGGGCTTTCTCCAGCTGCTCCAAGTCGCGGTGCGCGGCCTGAAACGATTTGCCGAGAGGGAGGATCTGCTGCTGTTTACGGTCCTCACCGACCGGACCCCGCGTTTCCTCGCCCTGTGGGACAACGAGTCCCATGCCACCCTGGTCAAGCGGGTCATGGAATGGGCGCGCTGAGGCTACCCATTCCCCTGGCGCCCGCCCTCCCCCCAGCGGTTTCTTCTCTTGCAATCCCGAGAAAGACGGGGTACTTCTTGCTGCGGAAAACCAATTGCTCACAATGCTTTTTTGGGAGAAAATACCATGGAATTCGAATCATTTGAACAGGCCCTGCATATCTGCATGACCGCCACCCCTGGCAGCGACGAGCAGGAGGCGGCTCTAATCTACTGCCTGGAAAACGCCCCGCCAGAACTTAAAGACAAGATCGCCGACGGCCTGGCAATTTTCCACAAGGGATCAGCGCCGGTCTCTGGCTGCGGATGCGGCTGCAATCACGACCACGACTGAGTTTGCCGCAGACAAGGAGCAACTCCTTCCGCTATTTCTGCTGAAAAAGCGGAAGAAACTCGCCGTAGCCTTCTTTTTCCAACTCAGCCACGGGGATAAACCGCAGGGCTGCGGAATTGAGGCAGTAGCGCAACCCCGTGGGCGGCGGGCCATCGTTAAAGACATGCCCCAAATGTGAATTGCCTTCCCGGCTGCGCACCTCGGTCCGCGTCGAAAAGAGCTTACGGTCTTCTCGCTCCACGATTCTTTCCGGAGCCAGCGGCTTGCTGAAGCTCGGCCAACCCGTACCCGAATCGTATTTATCGAGGGAGCTGAACAGCGGCTCGCCGGAAACGATATCCACATATATCCCGGCCCGCTTGTTATCCCAGTATTCGTTGCGGAATGGCGGCTCGGTATCCTCCTCCTGGGTGACCTTGTACTGCAGGGGGGTGAGTCGGTGACGTAATTCCGTCTCGCTCCATTTTTTACCAGCCCGGTTCTCGTCCCCCCAGATCTTATTCAAAAACTGATCCCTGCCGGAACCGTTGCGGTAGTAGTGGTAGCGGATGGGGTTCTTCTTGTAATAATCCTGATGGTACTCTTCCGCCGGATAAAATCGGGTTGCCGGAAGAATTGGCGTCACCAGGGGCTTGGCAAAGACCCTGCGGCTGGCCAGCTCGTTTTTGGATTTCTCGGCCAGCTGGTGCTGCTCCTCGTCCAGGTAAAAAATCCCCGAGGTATAGGCGTGGCCGCGATCAACAAACTGACCGCCACTATCGGTGGGGTCAATCTGACGCCAGAAGACATCCAGCAGTTTTGCGTAGCTGACCTTGGCCGGATCATAGACGATCTCAACCGCTTCAATATGGCCGGTCGCATTATAGTTCTCATAGGTGGGGTTTTCCGTTTTTCCCCCGATATAGCCGGAGGTGACCGAAAACACCCCATCAACCTGCTCAAAGGGTTTTTCCATGCACCAGAAACACCCCCCGGCAAAAATCGCTTTTTTGGATTTTTCCACCGCACCGGCCCCTGGCGCACTCAGCAAGCTCACCAAGGCAAACCCCAGCAAGAGAATCCCGGCATTCTCCACAATCTGTCCGATTATCTTCATGCGACCACCTCTCTGATATTTTTTTGCTTTACCAGACAATAAGCACGCACCGAAAAAAACCCATCAGAAAAAGGCGGACCGCAAATCCTCCGAGGCCAGAAATCCATCCAACTCCTCCTGGTCGTAAAAGGCCCGTTCAAAAAAAAGCCCCTGACTCGGCGCGGTGTATTCTTTCAGCACCACCGGCTCCTCTAGAAAATGGGCCACCTCAGCCACAGTGAGCTGCCCCTTGCCAACCTCGGCCAGCACCCCGACAATGCGACGCACCATCTTCCAAAGGAAATGCGAGCCCACGATACGAATGAGGATAAGATCCTCTGTTTCCGTGACCTTGGCCTGGCTGACCATGACCAGCGGAGATTTCTTCTTGATCGCCTGGTGGTCGGTAAAGGAGGTGAAGTCGTGCATCCCCACCATGGTTGTCGCCGCCTCCTGCATGAATCCAGCGTGCAGCGGCTCCGGAATCTGCCAAACATAGTCCCGGCAGAGCGCGGTTTTGCGTTTGGCGATCTGATAGAGATAGCTGCGGCCGATGCAATTATGCCGGGCATGGAAGCGCGCCCCCGCCCTTTTACACTCTAAAATCGCGATATCCTTGGGCAGGAGTTCGTTCAACCGCTCCCCGATTTCCTTGGGGCTCTGCTCGGTCTGCGCCTCCAAATGAGCGATAAACCGCAACCCATGCACCCCGGTATCGGTGCGGCCGCTGCCCTGCACATCCACTTGAGGGCCGAAAAGCTCGGCTGCCGCCTTCAGCAGGCTGCCCTGAATGCTTCTGGCGTCATCCTGCTTTTGCCAGCCGCTGTATCGGCCTCCGTCAAACTCCAGGGCCAGCTTGAATCGTTTTGGGTGTTCGTTCATCGTGATAGTCCCCTTACAAAGTCATTTTAAAAACGCAAAATCGCCGCCGGCTCATTGCTCAGATTCCTGCCAGCCCACCGCCTGCCGCCGCGTTGCACTGAACCCGATAAAGGCGAAGCTCCCGGCCACAAAACAGAGGACAAAAAGTCCGCTCCCCATAAAGGAAGCGCCATACCCCCACTCCCGATTCAAACTTCCGGATACCACGGCGGCAAGAAAGGTGGCCAGGGTACGGACGCCGTAAAGCAAGCCGGAGTTGCCGCCCAACCGACCGGAAGGAAAAAGCAACGCCACCAACACTCCAAGTTCCAGCAGGGCCACGGTATCGCCCAGATTATGGAGCAAGCGGATGACCACCAGGCTCCAGATACCGCCAGCCAGCGGGGTCAGCATCTGAAACAGGGCGGAAAAAGCCATCCCTCCGAGAAAGAAAAGAAACACCGATCTCCGTTTGTCGTGAAACCTGCCAACCAGGGGGACAGCCAAGGCCATCCACAACCCCATGCAGGCAAAAACCAGCCCTATCTGCCGAGGAAGGAGGCCAAATTTCTCTTTGAGCAGCAGGGAAAAAGAGGTCTGCTCCACCCCAAAATGGGTGCCCAGCACAAACAGACAGGCAAGCAGCAGCAGGGGCTTGAACTGAAGAACATCCCCGCTGTATTCCTTAAAAGAAAAGACAATGGACTCATAATCGGCCAGGAACAACGAGAGACAAAAAATACCCCCCGCACCAGCCATGGCCAACGAAAATAACAGGGTGGGCGAAGTCTGCACCACCAACCCGCCGACCAAGGGGCCAAGGCCGAAGCCCAGATAGGTGCTCAACTGGTAGGTCGCCACCCTCCGGCTCCGCTGGACCTGGCCGAAATGCTTGAGATAGAGGGACTCGCTCACCACCACCAGGGCCGCACTCCCCAGCCCCCCGATACAGACCGCCGCCAAAATCCAAGCAAAGGAACGGGCAGTCAGGAGGGCAGCAAAATACCCTCCATAGAGCAGCGCACCACAGAGCATCGTCCGCTTGGGCGAAAAAATATCAGAAAACAATCCCAACGGCAGCATCAGCGCCATGGACGACAAAGAAAAAAGACCAATGGCCATACCGATCTGCAGGTCGCTTAAGCCATAGCCCTTAAGGAGCAGAGGCAGATAGGCCAACACCAGCCAGTGCGTAAAGTAGATGAGGAATCGGATGGTGATGGACAGCAGAATCTGGCGGCGCATGGGAGGTTCCTGGTAAACGGAGTCGATCCCTCCTTCTAGCACGCTTACGCCAAAGAGGCAATTGCGGACTGAGACACGGAAAACAGCCCGACATCCCTGCGGACGGACCCGACATCGGGTCGACATTGCCCCAAATACGCCCCATGTCGGCTGGAAAAATCTTTTTTTTCAGCGTAGCGTGGAGTTGAAAGTTGTTTGAGATGTATGCGTAAACCAAGGAGGAAATACAGATGCTGAAACGAACCCTGCTCGCAACGTGTGTCGGAATATTATTGATAAGCCAGAACGCCCAGGCCGGGGACACCGCCCAGAACGGCGCTTGGGGCGGCGCGGCTGGCGGCGCCATTCTCGGCCAGGCCATCGGCCGCAACACCAAGGGGACCCTGTTGGGCACCGCCATCGGCGGCGTGCTCGGCTACATGGTCGGCAATGAAATGGAGAAGGACCAAGGCCGGACAATCCGCACCTACGCCCCGCCGCCCAGGGTTGTGCAACAGTACGAAGATGATGAATATGAGTACCGGGAGGTACATTACAGGCCGGTGGTGTACGAAAGGCCGGTGGTGTATTGCCCGCCGGAACGGGTGGTGATCATAGATCGTGGCTGGGATGAGCCGCACCGCTGGAGGCAGCACGGGGGGGACTATCGGGATCATGACCGGCATGCAAGCCGTTTCAACAGGGACCGGGATTAAGCCACAGCACCCCCGATCATCTTCCACGCATCAGCTCTGCACCAGCAGTAGGTAGACCACAGGCGGCTTCTCCATTCAGGGAAAGCCGCCTGTTTTTTTATTCGGTGTTGCCCCCCTGCTCCGCCAAAATCTTCCTTGCCGCAGCCAGGGCGTCATCGATATGCCCGTAAATATTCTCCGGCCCGATTTTACCGGTAAAGCGGTTACGGTCAAGGGAAACCCGAAGCTGTGGCCGAACCCCGGAAAGAAGCAGGGCGGTGCCATCCTTGCGGGTCTTGCTCAACAGTTCCTCCATGGCTTGCTGCGCAGTGGCATCGATGGTCAAGATATGGCGCATCCGCAGGATCAACACCCTGGCCGGGGTCTTGATGATGTTCAGGGTATCCTTAAACTGGGTAACGGCCCCGAAGAAAAACGGCCCATAGATCTCGAACACCTCCACCCCCTTGGGCACCTCGCGGGTGGCGATGGCCAGTGCATCCTCTTTGCCATACTCCTCGTTAAGCTCAGCCGTAATATTGCGCACCTCGGTGACCTGGGCCATGCGGTTCATGAAAAGCAGGGCGGAGAGGACGACGCCGGTCTGGATGGCCACGGTGAGATCGACAAAAACCGTGAGACCGAAGGTGCTGAGCATCACCAGAATATCCGATTTGGAGGCACGGAACAGTTTAACGAAATGCCGCCATTCGCTCATGTGGAAGGCGACCACCAGCAACACCGCCGCCAAGGTGGGCATGGGGATGAGTACGGCCCAGCGGCCAAAAAGCAGCAGGATCAGCAGCAGGGTGAGGGCATGGACCATGCCGGCCACCGGGGTCCGGCCGCCGTTCTTGATGTTGGTCGCGGTCCGGGCAATGGCGCCGGTGGCAGGGATCCCGCCGAAGAAAGGCACCGCGATATTGGCAACCCCCTGGGCCACCAGCTCCATATTGGAGCGGTGACGCATGCCGGTCATGCCATCGGCCACCACCGCAGAGAGCAGCGACTCAATGGCCCCCAGCAGGGCAATAGTCAGGGCGGAGGGAATCAGCTGCGGCAGCATACCCCAGTCCAAGTGGGGCAGCCGTGGCATGGGCAGCATACTGGGCACGCTGCCAAACTGCGAACCGATGGTTTCCACGGGCAGAGCAAGAAAATGAACCAGGCCGGTGCCCACCAGAATAGCGATAATAGAGCCAGGGATCTTTCGGGTCACCTTGCCCCAAAAGACAATGATCAACAACGAGATCACACCGATCAGCAGGGCCGAAGGATTCAGGGTGTCGGCATAGTGCCCGTAATCCATAACTCTGTGAATGAACTCGCCAGAGATTGCGGGGATGGTCAGCCCAAAAAAATCCTTGATCTGGGTGGTGGCGATGATCAGGGCGATGCCGCTGGTGAACCCAACAGTCATGGGATAGGGGATGAACTTGATCACCGCCCCCATCCGAGCCAAGCCCATGCCGACCAGCATCACCCCAGCGATCAGGGTGGCCATGGCCAGACCGTCGTAGCCGAACTTGCTGACAATCCCGAACACCACGACAATGAAGGCACCGGTGGGCCCACCGATCTGCACCCGGCTGCCGCTCAAAAACGAGATGAGAAAGCCGGCGATAATGGCGGTGAAGATGCCCTGTTCCGGCTTGACCCCGGAAGCAATGGCAAAAGCGATGGCCAAGGGCAGGGCAACAATGCCGACCAGAACCCCGGCCATGATCTCCTTACCCAGCTGCTTGCGGTCGCAACCATCCTTGATACAGGAAAAAAATTCAGGAACCAGACGGGTGCTCATCGAATAAATCCCTCCAGAATACTCTTCAGTATCGCCGGGTAGATATCAGATGGTCGGGAAGCTTTACGCGAGGGGAACAAGCGCAGGGTAAAGGCGGGGCCAGGTGATAGGTACCCGACGGACAACATATTGCCATGCTCGTCAGGCAGAAAACAACAGGATTTTATATTTAGAAAAAGCGGCTTGAATTTGCAAGGAAAAATTCAAGCCAAGCCGCGCTCGTAATTGAAGGTTGTGGTTTCCGGCAGGGACTGATCCGCAGCAAGAGCAGCCAGCACCTGCTTTCCCTTTGCAGACATTGCCCCACAATGGCTCAGATCGACGATAACCCTTCCGCAGCCCATCCCTTTGATTTTGGCAAGAAAACCCAGCAGGGAAAAATCCTGCTCCGCCAGAACCTCGGTGAGGCCGTGGTTTTGGAACACGCGATACCCTTCTCCCCCTTCCGCCCGCAGCACCGAACCGGGCCGCACCCCCCGGACCGGGATGCGGGACAGCATCACCGGCAACGGGCTGTAAACGGTAACCGCCAAGGGAGGCAGATGGTCACCCCGGCGGAAAAGCTCCTGCAGATTCTTGCGATCGTCCTCCAGATTGGCGGTCAGCTCGGTAAGACCCAGCTCCTGCCAGGAAAGCGCGGCCTGGCTGTTCAGGGTGTAGCAACGGAAGCCGCCCAGCATGGTCAGCCCGGACAGTCCTGCAACTAATGGGATATGCCCAAGATTATTGAGGCGGAAGCGGCGAAAACCCTGCCCCACCAGCATCCCAACCGCCCTGCGGTATTCGTCCCATTCCGCCCCAAAAAGCATGGGGGGAATTTCCCAGATGATCCTTCCCTGCCAATCAGCACGCCGCAGGTCCACCTTTTTCAAACCCGCCATAGTCTCGGGGGTCAGCTGCAGCTCAAGACTGGCCACGGACGACTCATCGAGGATACGAAAATCCTGGGGTCCCCGACCACGCACGGTCAGGGTCTGCGCAGAGGGTTCCTGGGGAGCAGAGGCAGGCAGCAGACTGGCCAAAGCCTGCTGCCGGGCTTGGCCGAGGCTCTCTTTTTGGGCCTGACTCTTTTCCGGCACCACCACCTGCGCAAGCGTAGCGCGACAACTCTCCGGGCTCAGGGTAAAGGCAGCCTTGCCCCCCACCTTAAAAACCTTGTCTCCCGCCTGAAAAAAACCGCCCTTGTCGGGAATCCGCACCCGGACAAAATCCCCACCCTTGACCGCCTTGAGTTTTTTCTGTTCGATCCAGAGTTCTCGCACCGTAAAGCCAGTGCCGGCCTGATCGTTCTGGGGCTGGACGCGGATCCGGTCCCCCACATGCAGCCGGTCACTGGTCTCAAACCCGATCATGCCGCCACGCAGCGAGGTTACTTGGCCAAGATGCTTGCCCAGGGTCCCTTGTTTGGAGGAATCCGCAATCGCCGCCGGTACGGAACCGGAAAGAAAGCCCTTGGTCGCCTGCCGGCCAAAGGAGAGGGCCAGCTGCTCCTCGGCTTCCTGCATCGCCTGCTTGCGCCCGCTTTCCGGGGCGTCCAGGACCAGCCGGTAGGCTGCCACCACTCGGGCCACGTAATCGGCGCTCTTCATCCGCCCTTCGATCTTGAGGCTGATGACCCCGGCCTTGAGCAACTGGGGCAACTGGGAAAGGGCAGAGAAATCGCTGGTGGAAAAATGATAACCGGGCTGTTCCTGGTTGAGATACTTCCGGCGACAGGGCTGGGCGCAGCGGCCACGATTGCCGCTCATCGAGCTGACGGCGGAAGAAAACAGACATTGGCCGGAAATGGAAAAGCACAAGGCGCCATGGACAAAATGCTCCAGCTCAATGGTGCTCTGCTGCCGGATTGCCGCGATCTCGGTAATGGACAACTCCCTAGCCAGGACCGCCCGGGTGAAACCCATCTGCTCCAGCATCTTGACGCCAGCCGCATTATGCACGGCCAGCTGGGTCGAGGCGTGCAGAGGCAATTGAGGAAAATGGTTTCTGGCCAACCGCCAAACCCCGAGATCTTGGATAATGAGGCCGTCCACCCCGATCCCGACCAGATCAGCCAAAATCCCCACCAGCTGGGGCAACTCTTTTTCCTTAATCAGGGTGTTAAGGGCGATGTAGAGGTGCCTCCGCTGCTGGTGAGCATGGGTGGTCATCTTCTCCACCTCGTCCAAGGTGAAATTTTTGGCCTTGGCCCGGGCGGAAAAATCTTTTAAACCGCAGTATACGGCATCGGCCCCGTTCTCCAGGGCGGCGAAAAATGACTCCAGGCTCCCAACCGGGGCCAAGAGTTCGGTTTTTTTGCTTGTTTTCTGATGCGTCATCTTCCCTTTCCCTTTGCCAAAAGCGCAACTGCGCGGCCTGCCGTCTTTTCACCGGGCGCCAGACTACCACGCCCGTCAAAGCCGGGGCAATGGAAATCAACCAAAACAAAAATGCAACCAGACATGGCGCCAGCAATCCCACGTTCCACAAGGGATGTCGCCCGACATGACCCCATGTCCTCTAGAAAAACCAATAGGTAGTGGATAGGATACAGGCAACAGTGTTAGCGGTGAGAGGAAAAAGGATTCAACACGAGCGACCGCGGAAACACCAAAAAACAACCTTAGGAGGAATTACAATGAAAAAGACCATGATTGCCCTGACCATGATGTTGGCTGCCGGCCTGACCGTTACCATGAACGACCTGCACGCCGCCACCACCGAGGCAGGCAAAAAGATCACACCCCCAGCCCAGGAACTGGTACTTAACGGCAAGAAGCCCGCCCATTTCAGCCATGCCAAACACACCGCTCTTGGCCTTGATTGCGCAACCTGCCATCACGATGCCAAGCATCAGCCCCTGAATGAAGCGGCCATCGCCGCCCTGCCCAACGCGGACGGCCTGCATTGCGCAACCTGCCACACCGCGACCTTTGCCAATGCCAAGCTCCAGAAGCCCATGGATGTGTTCCATGCCCGGTGCAAGACCTGCCACACCACAGGGGTTAACGGCAAGAAGGGCCCAACCAACTGCACCGGTTGCCATACCGCAGCTGCGACTGCTCCCGAGCAGAAGGCCGCCCCGGCTACAACCGCTCCGGCACCGGCCAAGAAAAAAGGCAAGGCAGTGGAAGGCTGCTGATCAGCCTGTCAGCGTGCCCCGTCTCCGCAAAACCTCCAGCAGCAGTTGCTCCAGAGCATACTGCTGCTGGAGCAGTTCTCCCGTTGCCTGGTCCAGGCAACGCATCCGGTCTGGGCCAGCACCCTGCCTGATCTGTTGGCAGTTATAATTGAGGCAGAACATGGGCTTGAACAGAAGCAGACAACCCCTCTGTCCAAGAAAACAGCACTCATCATCCTCCCGCAGGGCTGCAACAGCAACCCCCGCCAGGAGATTGAGCAACAACTGGGCCACATCGTTTTCCCCGGCCATAAAGCTGCTGCAGCAACCGCCACCGGCCTTGGTGCCGCAAACGGTGCAGAGGGCGCCCAGTTCCAGTCCCGCCATGGTCCGGGCCAGCTCTTTTTCAAGCATCACCGCCTGGGCCAGCATCCTGGTAAACGGCTCGTTGGCCGCCAGCGCCAAGGTAAGATCGGGATAAAGACCTTGGGCAACAGCGAGCCGACCCTGGATGCTGCCGCCATAAAAATCCTGCAAGGTAAAACGAGACTGCGTCCCCATGGTGGTCCCCTCATCGGTGGATGACCCAGACCATGCAGTCACGCTTTTTCTGGTTTTTTCAGGACGGGTATGGTTAGTTGGTCCAACGAAAAATAACCTTAGCAAACACCCAAACGGCCATATGACCCCCTCTCACAAGACCTCTCAGCTTTGCCCGAACTGCCGCCGCCTGATCAGCCGGGATGAACCGAGTTGCCCGTATTGCGGCATCAAGTCTCCCGGTTCCTGGCTGAAGAACAATGCGATCCTCCGCCTGTTCCATGACCCGGATTTCTTTCTCACAGGTTTGAGCGGCGTCAACATCGCCTTTTTTGTGCTTTCGCTCATTCTGCATCCCGGCGGCACCTCCATGGGCATGAACCCCTTCGGCTTTCTTTCGCCGGACAGCCGAAGCCTTCTGTTGCTGGGGGCGACCGGCACCATGCCCATCGAGACCCTGCACCGCTGGTGGTCACTGGTTTCGGCCAGCTATCTGCACGGCAGCCTGTTGCATCTCATCTTCAACCTCATCGCCCTGCGGCAGATCGGCCCCCTGGTGATCCAGGAATACGGCCTGTCCCGGATGTTCGCCATCTACACCTTGGGCGGCATCGCCGGGTTTCTCCTCTCCTACCTGGCAGGAGTCCCTTTTACCATCGGCGCTTCAGCGGCGGTCTGCGCCCTGATCGGCGCGGCGCTCTATTACGGGAAAAGCCGGGGCGGCAGCTATGGCCAGCAGGTGTACCACCAGATCGGCGGCTGGGCCATGAGCATCTTCGTCTTTGGCCTGCTGGTGCCAGGGATCAACAATTGGGCCCACGGCGGCGGCATGGCGGCTGGCGCCCTCTGCGGATTGCTTCTGGGCTACCAGGAAAACCGGCGGGAAATGCTCAGTCACCGGCTGCTTGGCGCGGCCTGCGCGGTCGGGACCATCCTGACCTTGCTCTGGGCATTGGCAACTGCCGTCATCTACCGCTTTTTCTGAACCGTCCAGTAGGGATTTGTCAGGTATACAAAAATCGGAGGGGCACGCGCCTACTTTCTGCGCTGACGGACCTTATCAAGGCACTGGGGACAGATGCCGTGGGAAAATTTGGCCTCTGTCCGTTGGGAGATATAGGATTCAATCTCTTTCCAAGATTCCTGGGCAGCAGAGTCGGCGCCCGTGGTTCTGATCTTTTTACATTCCATACAGATGGGCAGCAGCCCCTGGATGGTCTGCTGGATCTCGCTGATCATCCTGGTATGGAGCGCGATGCCAAGAAAAACGAATACCGCGCCGAGAAAAAAGATCAGACTCACCCAAAACATCCCGAGACTTGCTTTGCCCACAAGCACGCTCATGGCGACCACGACATAACCGGCCAGAAAAAAGAACATCAACAACCGGTTTATCTTGAGAAACCGGGAGACATATCCCTGACTCCGCTCGGCAATCAGTGGGGTTACCTTAAACAACCCCCGCAGATGGACGATACTGACCCCGATAATCACCGCGCCACAGGCGATAAAAAATAAGGCGATGCGGGTATGCCAGCCCAAGGCCTGCCACTCCATGCTGTTCCTCCAGAAACAATGTTGATTTTTGTCCGATCAGCCCCCATCTTGGTTTTATTCAAAGGGCGGATCAAGACGAACCACGATACAATCATTTTTCCCCGTTTCCATCAACAGATTATTTCGTAAAGCTCTCCGGGGCAGCCGATCCAGGGCCAATAAAAAAAGGCAAGTTTCCTTGCCTTTTTTTAAACTATTTCTGAACGCACCCGGCGTTCTATTTTAACCGCTTCAGCCGCTTTTCCCGGGCTTTTTCTTTTCTTCTTCTTTCTTTTTCTTGGCTTTTGCCGCTTCCTCTTCCGGGGTGCCTTTGCTCTCCACCACTCCCTTATCTTCTCCGGTCTTCGCTTTTTCCTCAGTGCTCACGGCACTGCCCTTGCTGCCGCCTCAGCCACTGGCGCCGACAGCCTTGGTCGCCGAAGTGGCAAGCCCGGCACCGGCCAGCAGACTGGCAATACCAAAGCCTGCCAGAAACTTCTTCAACTCCTTTGTTTCCATAACTCCCTCCTTGCAATTGCTTGCGTATTGGGAAAACGAGCGAGCCAGCATATTCCGGCCCCTCCTCATCGAACAGCAGAGACCTGCTCGACACAACCATGACCATATTATCAGGAAATACCCAACCAAAGGCAACGAAAAATCCCGACTTGGCACGACAAGGGAAAGCCGGGAAATGCCGCCCCCCATGCTAACATTCCTTAAAAGGATCCTTAGAAGATTCAGGTGGTTCCGGATACAGCTGCGGGTAAAGCCGATGGCTGCAATCCGGACAGATGGAATGGCTAAACTCTGCATTGGAGTGTTTCTGGATATACGATTCCACCTGCTGCCAGTATCCCGTATCATCCCTGATCTTTTTGCAGGAGGCGCAGATCGGGATAAACCCGCTCAGCAACTTCACCTTGGCCAACGCCTCCTGCAGCTCGGCAATGACCTGCTCCTTTTCGTTCTCGATCCTCTTTCGCTCTATGGCATAGCGGATGGAACGAATCAACATCTCCCCGCTGACCTGCCCCTTGATGAGATAATCCTGGGCCCCGGCGTTCACCGCCTCAAGGCCAACCTCATGCTCAACCAGACCGGTCAACACCACAATGGGCAGCTGCCTTGCCGCTGCGGCCAACTTCTTGACCGTGGCCATCCCCTGACTGTCGGGCAGGCCGAGATCGGAGATGATAATATCGTACCCGCCCTCCGCTACCTGGCAGATACCCTCGTCCAGCCGGATAACGTGCTGAACCACTGCGGTGACAGCCGCCGACTCCAGCAACATCTCCTTGATGAGAAACGCATCGGCCTGATCATCTTCGATGAGAAGAACCCTGATTACCATCGCGGCACCTATTTTTTTTTCGACGGCATTTTGACGATGGTGAACCAAAACTCTTCGATCATTGCCACCACCCGGGTAAAGTCCTCAAAACTGATCGGCTTGGCAATGTAACAGTTGGCGCCCAGATCGTAGCATTTGACAACGTCACTCTCCGCCTCCGAGGTGGTAAGCACAACCACGGGAATGGAACGGAGAGAGGGATCCGCCTTGATCTCCTGAAGCGTCTCCAGGCCGCTTTTTCTCGGCATGTTGAGATCGAGCAGGATGATGTCCGGCCGCACCGCCTCCGGATACGGTGCTTCTTTCCTCAGGAACTTCATGGCCTTTTCGCCGTCCCCCACCACATGGAGATTGACCAGCATCTTGGCGGCCTGCAACCCCTCTTTCGTCAATTCCACATCACCGGGATCGTCTTCCACCAGCAGGATATCTATGCTATACGGCTCAGCCATGGTTGGTCTCCTCACCTGTTAAGTAATCTGGCCCGCATCTTTTTGCACCACCGCACCCTTTTTTTGCAGAGCCTCATGCAGAGCCTGGGCAAGCTGACTTCTGAGAACCGGTTTGAGGAGATAGGCGTCAATCCCCATGCGCTTGGCCTTTTCCTCATCCATAATCTCGCTGAACCCGGTGCAGAGAACCACCGGTGTGGCAGGGCTGAGCTGCTTGATCCGCCGGGCCAGCTCCGCCCCACTCATACCCGGCATGGTCATGTCGGTGAGGACCAGGTCAATCCGGACGCCCTCCTGCTGGAAGGTCTCCAGTGCCT
The DNA here is from genome assembly GCA_937868185.1 of uncultured Pseudomonadota bacterium. Lineage (GTDB taxonomy): Bacteria > Desulfobacterota > Desulfobulbia > Desulfobulbales > Desulfurivibrionaceae > Thiovibrio. Next base: position 4,333 of record CALMMG010000027.1, on the reverse strand, counting down.
GAGGCCCGCTGGAGCAGAGCACTACCTCATAACCCAGACTGAGCAGCACCTGTTGCTGGAGCTGGCAAATAACCATCTCATCGTCCACCACCAAAACGGTGCCGCTCCCCCGTGGGATTGGCCCTACCTCCTCGACAACCCACTCGTCTTGCCTCTTGACCTGGGGAAGGTAAACATGAAACGTTGTCCCCTGGCCCGGCTCGCTGTACATGGTGATATGGCCTTGATGACTCCGCACGATGCCATGCACCACCGATAAGCCCAGCCCTGTCCCCTCCCCTGGCTTCTTGGTGGTGAAATAGGGCTCAAAGATTCGTTCCTGAAGTTCCTTGGACATGCCGCAGCCGGTGTCGCGGACAATCAGTTTCACATGCGGACCTGGCTGCAAGGCCAGGTTATCCAGATAATCCTGCGCCGTAATCTCCACCACCGACAGACTGACGCTCAACTCCCCACCGGCCTCCTGCATGGCGTGGTAGGCATTGGTGCAGAGATTCATCAGCACCTGATGAATCTGGGTCGGATCAGCCATTACCATGCCACAATCAGCAACATCCTGGTGGATCGTAATGGTGGTCGGGATTGAGGCGCGCAACAATTTGAGCGCCTCCTTGATGACCAGATGGATCTGCACCGGCTGCCGCTGCTGCTCGGTCTGCCGGCTGAAGGTGAGGATCTGCTTGACCAGTTCCTTGGCCCGCAAGCCCGCTTTCCAGATCTCCTGCACCAATCCGCGCTCCTCCCCGGAGGGGGGCAACCGGTCCACAACCAGCTCGCTGTAGCCGAGGATCGGGGTAAGGATATTGTTAAAATCGTGGGCTATCCCGCCAGCCAGGGTGCCGATGGCTTCCATCTTCTGAGCTTGGCGGAGTTGATCTTCGAGTTTATGCTGTTCTGTGATATCAACCAACGTTTCGATCGCGGTAACAACCTTGCCTGCACTGTCTTTCGCGTGTGGATAGGCCTTTGTCTCGATATAAATTGCCTCTCCCTTTGCATTTTTATGCGTATGCGTGGCAGAGTGAGGTGCTCCTGTCTCGAACACTTTCTTTACCGCACAATCACAGCCGGAGTCAAAACAGGGACCAGAAGTATGATGGGAAACCTCGTAACAGTATTGGCCAAGGATCTTCTCGATCGGCGTCTCGAATAGCTTCGCATATGCTTTGTTCGCAGACAAAATCCGGAAGTCCCGATCGATGATGATAAATCCCTCGTCAACGCATTCAAGAATGTTTTTAATAAATTCCTCGGATTTCTTTCGTTCGCTGATGTCTTCCGCGATCCCGAGATAGCCCATTATTTCCCGATTCTCGTCCAGTACTGGGGTCACCACAAGCCGGGTATCCAGGTGGGTTCCGTTTTTTCGGACCATGGTCCACTCGTCTGCCAGCGTTTTTCCTTGCCGGGCAAACGCCGTAAATATGGCAAACCCACTGATCGTGCGGCCCAGCATCCGACTGAGCTCCTCGCCCTTGCCGCTGATCTCGGAGTCAAGATGCCAGAGCAACGGGGTCTGTTTGCCAATCACTTCGTCGGAGGTATAGCCGAGCATCCGTTCAGCCCCTGGGTTGAACACGGTAACGATGCCGTGCAAATCCGTGGCAATGATGGCGTACTCCGTGGCAGAATTCAATACGGCCTGAAGGCGCGCGCTGTTTCTGAGCACTTCATCGGCCATGGCGTTAAAAGAGTGGGCCAATTCAGCCAGCTCACCCGTGCCGGTGACATCGGCCCTGACCAGGTACTCACCTGTGCGGAAGCGGTTGACTATCTCCTGAAGATGGGCGAGTGGTCGGGTCAGCCAGCGGTTCAGTGCCGCCCAAAGAGCCAACATCAGAAAGATGCCCACAGCCCAGACAGAGATGCACTTTACGATCAATGAGCGTAAAAGATCTCCCTTGCTCCAGGACAGGTCATACTCCACGAAAATCACCCCAACGTGTGCGGGCCGAATCTCTCCGGACTCTACCGAGAGCACAACCGGCTGGTAGGCGACAAGGTCATTACCATCGGAGGAGAGACGGATATCCGGTCTTCTAGTTTTCTGGACGGAGAGAAAACGATTCCGGTCGAAGGCCGGCAGAACTTCCTGGACAGGACGGCCCCGCCATCCCCTTTGTGAACCATCCAGAATAAGGGACTGATCGTCTACGAACACAAGCGAGCGAACTTCGGCCGGAACGCTTAAATCGGCGATTGCCACTTCAACAAGGCGGCCCATGCCATTTCTCAAGAGACTTTCGATCCTGGGACCTGTCCGCGCTAAAACTTCGCGCAGCGCAGCAACGGATCTTTCCTCGATATCGCGCTCATCCTCCCTGTGCTCGTTCATGGTGAAGAATAAAAGCAGCAGACTAAATGCCCCAAAGACAAAGATCGGCACCCAGAGGCGTAAGCGAATGGTCGGGAAGTTCTTCATTCATTCCCTTCGGCAAGAAATGACGGGTCTGCAAGGCGCTCCACAGAAACCGGCCGTTGCAACAGTTTCCTGCGAAGCATAAGGTCCGCCAATTCGGTCGCGGTACTCTTCAGGCGCGGAGAATTACCGGTGAGCCAAGCCCGGTTCTCCTGCATATCCAACAGTCGCAAGCCCGTAAACTGTGCAAGCGGATTTTCGCCCAACCGGGGGACCATTCGTTTCGCCGCGTCTTGCGGCTGACTGGCAAGATACTCTCTCGCCCGGAAGTGCCCTTTCAGCAAGGCCTTGAGTGCCTGAGTATGGGCGGCGGCAATCTCCGAACGCACCACAAGGACATCAACGATCCGACCCGGGACCTGCGAGCTGTCAAAGAGCACATGGGCGCCCGCCTTGAGAAGCTGACTGCGCACCGGTTCATAGGTCACGACGGCATCAACCTTGCCAGCCAGATAGGCGTCAGCATGCTCATCCACCGTGAGCGGGACGATGGTAACATCCTTGGCCTGGAGCGCTCCGGCCTGGAGTGCGGCATCTAAGATGATGGCGCCAACCGCAGCGTTCTCGGCGCCGACCCTTTTGCCACGCAACGCTTGCAGATTGTCGACTCCAGGATTGGCGAGCAAAGCATCCCCTCCATGGGATACGTCTATGACCAAGACAACCCGCAAATCCACGCCGTCCTGCAGCAAAGAGAGCGCCTCATCAAGAGTCAAACAGGCTGCCTCGATCATCCCGTTGCGCAGGGCTTGCGAAGCCTGGCTCGCTGAGGGCATTTCCACGAGGCGGATGTTTTTATTCTCGTAATATCCGAGACTGCGGGCCAAATAGAGAGGCTCGTAGCCGATCCATAAACCCGAGGCAACCCGCAGCAGCGGTTCCTGGCGCTTGGAACAAATGTTGAACGCTAACGCGCTCCCGACCAAGGCGAGAAACAACAAGCACAACACAAGGTAATTCATCCTGGCTTTACTTTTTTGTGGCTCAGCCATGGTTGGCCCCTCGTCTGTTCTGGAATCTACCGCCCATCTTCTTTCCCCAGCATGCGCGGCACGGTAAAGAAAAAGGTCGAGCCCTTGCCTGCCGCCGACTCAAGCCAGATCTCCCCGCCATGCCGCTCGACGATCTTCTTGCACAGCGCCAGACCGATGCCGGTGCCCGAGTATTCCTCGCGGGTATGCAAGCGCTGAAAGAGCTGGAAGACCCGCGCGAAATGTTGCGGTTCAATGCCGATCCCCTTGTCGCTTACGGAAAAAAGCCAATCGTCGTCGCGCTGTTCCACCGCCACCACAATCTCTGGCGCTTGCCCCGACCCACGGTACTTGAGAGCATTACCGATGAGGTTCTGAAAAACCTGGCCCAACTGCCCCGCATCCGCCATGACCGTCGGCAGTTCGGCCACGCTGAGCTGCGCCCCGCTCTCCGCTATGGCCAGCTCAAGATCCAGCTGCACCTGCGCCAGCAGCGCATTGCAGTCTACCGGTGCGAACTCCACCCCCTTGGTAGTCACCCGGGAAAAGGCGAGCAGATCGTTGATCAGGGTCTGCATTCGGTGCGCGCCATCAACAATATAGCCGATGTAGGTATCGGCCTTCTCGTCCAGCTGGCCCTGATATTTCCGGGCCAGCAGTTCGGTAAAGCTACCGATCTTGCGTAGCGGCTCCTGCAGGTCGTGGGAGGCCACATAGGCGAAATGCTCCAGCTCCTGATTGCTCCGCTCCAGAGAGATGGCGTATTTCCCCAGCGCCTCTTGGGCCTGGCGCAATTCAGTGATGTCCCGATAAATGGCGTAGAGGTATTGGTGCTCGCCAAGGGTCAAGGCCTGCGCCGAGACCGCTATATTTCTGATCTCTCCCGTCTTGGTCCGGTGCTCGGTTTCAAAGTCGTCGCGCTCATGCCGCTTGATTTTTTCGA
>CALMMG010000026.1 GCA_937868185.1 uncultured Pseudomonadota bacterium | reverse complement strand
AGACAAATCAACAGCTCCTCGTCCAGGAAGGGATCCGTCTTTTTACTGGATGGTTGCAGAAAATAAACGCCCCTACCTCGCTTGCCGACCTGGGCCTCTCGCAGAAGAATATCCCTGCCCTTGCCGCCAACACCCAAACGCAGGCAAGACTGTGGCGCCTTAACGGGTATCCGCCGGAGATTGTCGAGGCAATTCTTTGGGAATGTCTGTGATAGGAAATTTTCCGGCAGGGCCTGAGTATTCAACCAGCTCCGCCGTCAGGGAGCCGATGACAATTTTCGCCTGAATCTTGGTGGGGATTCTCCAGACATCATCGGTGAGCCAGACAAGAGGATCCCCCACCTTTTCGTACTGCCCCTTGAATTTCAGATGCGGCTGAACCTTGATGGTATTTTTCTTGCCCAGCACACCTTCCTGCTCTTCCTTTCCCTCCACGGTAACAACCACCTCATGCCGCTTCTTATCGGCAAAGGTGGGGACGATCATCGGCGCCTCCCCGGCAAAGGACAACGCCCGCATGAAGAAGAAAGAGGAAAACTCGTTCTGCATCGGACCCTCAAGCTGATAGATATCTGCAGGCTCATCATTTTTGTGATGGGTCACGCGGAACTTCTCCTGGTCATACAGGGTAAGTTTGCTATTTATCCGGCGTCCCTCCATCTGCAACATTTCATGACGGCTTGGCAAGCGCATCCGCCCCTGCACGATGGTACGAAAACGATCCTCCACCGGGTAAAATACATCGAGCAACCCTGCGCTTTTGGCGGTAATTGCAATGACAAATGTTTCCTGGCTGGCGGCAACTTTGCTGACTTGCATGACGAGTTCTCCCGCCTTTATGCCCAGCCAACTGACCGTATAACGCAAAGTCTCCCCTCCAGCATAGGCGCTTTGCAACAAAGCCTCATCCGGTCTGGTGCCAGGATGCACCATCACTGTTAAGCGAGGTGGCGGAACACGCAGAACCAGAAAACCGTCGGTATCAAGAATTTCATCGCCCCAGATCTGGGAAGGATAAAGCGGACAACATACTATAAAAAAAAGAAGCATCCCTACCCGAAGATTACAGATATTCTTTGTCACCATTATCCGCACAAAAGCCTCATCTAAAGAAAATTGCCCGGGAACGCCACCCAAGCCCAGGAATCTATGTCCTCTTTTCATGCCCACAACGCAGATTCATGTCTCGCTGCAAGATAACAGAGAGGAGATCTTGTCCTTTGCTAACAAAAATCAGTATGTACAATTTAATGCCGTCATGCACTGGGAATACGAATATGCTGTAAAAAAATACGGGACAGAATCCAACTCCCCGACAAGACTGGCGCTAATCAGCGACATGACTCGGGAAGCAAAGTACCATCTGGAGCAGCAGACATAAAAACTGCCATCAATGAACTGCTGGTAGCCAGGCCTATTCATGACAACGCAGCGCTCAACTCTCCGAATTGCAAGCAAAAAAATAGGTGGGCTTCATTGCTGAAGCCCACCCTGAGATGAAAGAAAAGAAAAACCGATAAACACATGTTACCAAAACTACCAAGAACGATGATGGGGTCCATACCCCATGCCCTGTCCACCACCAGGACCACCACAAAAACCAGGGCCGAAACCGGCCTTGACCAACCCTGCATCCTGAGCCTTATTATGTAACTGGGTGCGGAGATCAAATAACTCCTCGGAAAGCCTTGCCGCCTTTTTCTCATCCGGCTTTTCCCCGCTCATAACCGCGTCCAGCTCAGTTTTCTTAGAAAACATCT
>CALMMG010000025.1 GCA_937868185.1 uncultured Pseudomonadota bacterium | reverse complement strand
CCGAGGAGTTCCGCGAAAAGAAGATGAAGGAGCTGGAAGGCGGCGACAAGGTGCGGGTACTGCTGGCCCAGGCCCTGTTCGGCAACCCGGACGTGCTGCTGCTGGACGAACCCACCAACCATCTGGATCTCAAGTCCATCACCTGGCTGGAGGATTTTCTCTTCCGCTTCCAAAACACGGTGATCATCGTCTCCCATGACCGGCACTTCCTGAACCAGGCCTGCACCCATATCGCGGACATCGACTTTGGCGAGATCCGCGTCTACGTAGGCAACTACGATTTCTGGTACCAGGCCAGCCAGCTCTTCGTCAAACAGAAACAGGACGAAAACAAGAAAACCACGGCCAAGGCCAAGGAACTCACCGACTTCATCCAGCGCTTTTCCTCCAACGCCTCCAAGGCCAAGCAGGCCACCTCGCGCAAAAAGCTGCTGGACAAGCTGACCATCGAGGACATGCCCTCCTCATCGCGCAAATACCCCTTCGTGGTTTTCAAGCCCGAACGGCCCTGCGGCGACATCATCCTCGAGGTTATCGGGCTGGGCAAGGAACTCGACGGAGTCACGGTCCTAAACGACTTCAACCTCACGGTCCACAAGGGCGACAAGATCGCCTTCATCGGCGCCAACTCCGTACCCAAGACCGCCCTATTTGAGATCCTCACCGAGGGGATGACCCCGGATCGCGGCAGCTTCCGCTGGGGGATCACCATGTCCACCGCCTACTTCCCCAAGGAAAACAGCGCCTTTTTCGAGAAGGAGATGACCCTGGTGGAGTGGCTGAGCCAGTACACCCCGCCCAACGAGGGGGAAAGCTTTGCCCGCGGATTCTTAGGCAAGATGCTGTTCTCCGGGGAAGAGGCCCTGAAAAAAACCAGCGTGCTCTCGGGCGGCGAGCGGGTGCGCTGCATGCTTTCGAGAATGATGCTCACCGGGGCCAACGCCCTGATCCTGGACGAACCCACCAACCATCTGGACCTGGAATCGATCACCGCCCTCAACAACGGCCTCATCGCCTTCCCGGAGGTGATCCTCTTCGCCACCCATGACCACCAGATGGTGTCCTCCACGGCAAACCGGATCATCGAGATTCTCCCCAACGGGATCATCGACAAGAGGATGGATTTTGACGATTATCTGGAAAGTGCGGAAGTGGCAGAGCTGCGGGAATCGCTGAGCAATGGGCAAGCGGCCTTGAGTCTGTAACAGTAGCAGGCAAAATTCCCATTGGCACGCCGCCGAGCACCGGAGAGGCTGCCGAAAGGGGATTTGCACTGTTTGAGGCGAAGCCGAGTTTGCAAAGCCCCGGCAGCATCGAGGAGCACAGGGCATCCCGCCTACGGCGGGACAAGAGACACAGGGGGCCCTTTCTTTGGTTCGTTTCTTTGGGCAAGCAAAGAAATGAACAAAGCTATTTCCCCGCGCCCAAAACTGCATCGCGGGCCAGTTGACTAACGAGCTCCCAATCCCCACGAGCCACCGCCTCAGACGGGGCCACCCAGGAACCACCCACACAAGCCACATTCCCGAGCGCCAGATACTCGCGGTAATTTTCCACACTGATCCCGCCGGTCGGACAAAAAACCACCTTGGGAAACGGCCCAGCAATGGCCTTGAGCATGGGGATGCCGCCCGCCGCCTCCGCCGGAAAAAACTTAAAATGGCTGTACCCCCGCCGTAACCCGGTCATCAACTCGGAAATCGTGGCAATCCCAGGAATCAGGGCAATATCCCCCTGATTGGCCGCGTCCAGCAGCTCCGGGGTAAGCCCAGGACTGATGGCAAAAACCGCCCCAGCCTCGCTCACCGCCGCAAGATCCTCCGCCGTGGTCACAGTCCCAGCCCCCACCACCGCCTCCGGCACCGCACGGGCGATCTCCCGGATAGCCTCAACAGCAACAGGGGTCCGCAGGGTAATCTCCAACACCCTGATCCCGCCAGCCACCAGAGCACGGGCCAGCGGCACCGCATGGGCGAGTTCCTTGATCACCATGACCGGCACCACCGGCCCCCGGGCAAAAACCTCAGCAGACTCCATCTTCCAATTTCTTGTCAGCGTCATCCTTGATCCCCTCGCAAAATATCGTCACCCCGCCTCAACTCTAAAAGAAAAACGGGAACATCCATCATCCCCTACGTCTCTGTCGCAAAATTCACCTTACACTTCTCATGAACATAGGTGAACAACGAGCTGGCCCCTTCCTCAGCCCCCAGCATATCACTGCGCAAGGCAGCAAAAATCTGCCTCCCCACGCCATAGCGCTGTTCCCCAAGCTCGGCCTCGGCATACTCCCGCTTGGCTAGCTCCGCCTTATCCACCAACAACTCCAAACTCCCTGCCCCCACATCAATCCGGATCATATCCCCGTCCTGCACCTTGGCCAGCAACCCGCCGCACAACGCCTCCGGGGTCACATGGATGGCGGCCGGCACCTTGCCGGAAGCGCCGGAAAGCCTGCCGTCGGTGACCATAGCCACCCGATAGCCCCTGCCCATGACTACGGCCAACGGGGTAATCAGCTTGTGCAGCTCGGGCATGCCCGTGGCCTGCGGACCCTGAAAGCGGATAACCGCCACAAGATCCCGGTCTAGCTTGCCTGCCTGGAAGGCCTCTTCCAAGCTGGCCTGGGTATGAAAAACCATGGCCGGGGCCTCGATACAGGTTTCCGCCCCGTCCGTCAGGGAGGAGACTTTGATCACTGCCCTCCCGAGATTGCCGTCCAGTACCTTGAGTCCGCCGGTGGGCGAAAACGGCTGAGCCACCGAGGCAATGACCTCGGGCTCCAGTGACTGCCCCAGCCCTGTGGACCATTGGGGTTTGCCAGCCACCAGCGCGGGGCGCTGGGTGTACCGCTCCAGACCCTCCCCGGCCACGGTCAGCACCTCGTTATTCAGGAAGCCCCCGGACAGCAGCTCACCAATCAACACCGCCATGCCACCCGCAGCCTGGAAGCTGTTGATGTCGCCGGGGCCGTTAGGGTAGATCCGCACCAGCATCGGCACCACTTCGGAGAGTTCGGAAAAATCGTCCCAATTGATGCGGATCCCCGCAGCCCTGGCAATGGCGACAATATGCATGGTCTGGTTGGTGGAACCTCCGGTGGCCAACAGTCCAACAATGCCGTTGACCACCGACCGTTCGCTCACCACCTGGCCAAGAGGGGTATAATTCCCGCCCAGATGGGTCAGCTCGCACACCCTGGCCGAGGCCGCATTGGTCAGCGCTTCCCGCAGGGGGTCGTCCGGGTTGACAAAGGAGGCACCGGGCAGGTGCAAGCCCATAATCTCGGCAATCAACTGGTTGCTGTTGGCCGTGCCATAAAAGGTGCAGGTTCCGGCCCCGTGGTAGGAGGCGCATTCCACCGCCAGCATCTCCTCCTTGGAGATCTTGCCCTGGGCAAACTGCTCTCGGGCCTGGGCCTTTTCCCGATTGGGCAGCCCGGAACGCATGGGCCCGCCCGGCACCAAGATCATGGGCAGATGCCCGAATTGGAGCGCCCCCAGCAGAAGGCCTGGCAAAATCTTGTCGCAGATCCCCAGAAGCAGGGCGCCATCGAATACGTTATGGGACAAGCCGATCACCGTGGCCATGGCGATAACATCCCGGCTGATCAGGCTCAGATCCATGCCCGGTTCGCCCTGCGTGACCCCGTCGCACATGGCGGGCACCCCGGCGGCCACCTGGGCCGTGCCGCCCGCTGTGGCCACCGCCTTCTTGATTATGGCCGGGTAATGTTCGTAGGTGTGGTGGGCCGAGAGCATGTCGTTGTACGAGGTGATGATCCCGATATTAGGCGCCTGGACACCGCGCAGGGCCTGGCATTCCCCACCCTGACAGACCGCCAGTCCGTGGGCCAGATTGCTGCTGGGCAGCCGGTGGCGAAACGGCCCGACCACCCTGGCTGCCTCCATGTTTCGCAGATAGCTTGCGCGATGGGCCATACTGCGGTTAATGATCCGGTCGGTGACTTTTTCGACGATGCTGTTCATGGCTGCTCCTTGTTCAGGGGGCCCAAAAAACGGTAACCGGCGCGCTCGTCTGATCCAGCACCGCCCGGATGGGCATTTCGGTCACCGGCCCGTTGGTCAGCGCCCTTTCGTACACCACTCGTTTATCCGGCCCGACAAGGTGGAGAATAATCTGTCTACTTTGCAACAGAGCTGGCAGGGTGAGGGTCATCCGCTCATGGGGGGCAACTGGCGGGGTAATGGCCATGCAGAGCTTGCCGGAGTCCAGAGCCAACGCCTCGCCAAGCCGCGTTGCCTGCGGAAACAACGAAGCAGTATGGCCGTCGTTGCCCATGCCCAGGATCAGCACATCAAAGGGTTTCGGCAACAGCGCAAGCCGATCACCGCACTCTTTCTCGCCCTGCACGGCGGTGGGGGCTCCGGTCTTGAGACCCACGAAACTGGCCAGGGCCGCCCGATTTTGCAAAAGATGTTGCCGAACCAGATGTTCATTACTGTCCGCAGCAACCGGATCAACCCACCGTTCATCGGCCAGGGTGATCGTCACCTGTTGCCAGTCAAGCGCCAGCTCCGAGAGGGCCGCAAAAAACGGCACCGGGGTAGAGCCACCGGACACCACCAGGCTACCCTTGCCCCGCTCTCTGATCCCGGCCCGCAAAAGATCGGCAACCTGATCGGCCAGCACCGCCACCAGGGCAGCGGAATCCTTGAACCCCTTGAATGCAGGCATCCCCTTATTCATCCCAAGCCCTGCCATCCCGGGCCATCAGCGCCACCGAGGCCACCGGCCCCCAGGTGCCCGCGGGATAGGACATGGGGGCCTCATTGCTGGCCTGCCAAGCATCCTGAATGGAGTCGATCCAGGTCCAGGCCTGCTCCACTTCATCCCGGCGGATAAAGAGGGACTGGCTCCCCTCCAAGGCAGCCAGGAGCAACCGCTCGTAGGCATCGGCAACATGCTCCGCCTGGAAGGCCTCGGAAAAACTCAAATCGAGGGTGGTCCGTTGCAGCTTGACCCCCGAGGCAATGCCCGGCACCTTGTTCAGCATCTCGATCTCCACCCCCTCGTTGGGCTGGAGGCGGATAATCAGCTTGTTGGAAGGCAGGTTCTTGTAACTTTCCCGAAAGATATTGTGGGGCAACCGCTTGAAATAGATCACCACCTCGGAAAGTTTTTGGGTCATACGCTTGCCGGTGCGCAGATAGAAAGGCACCCCGGCCCAACGCCAGTTGTCAATATCCACCCGGAGGGCGACAAAGGTTTCCGTAAAACTCCTGGGATTGCCCGCTTCCTCCTCGTGGTAGCCCGGCACCGATCCGCCCTTGAGAAACCCGGCGGAGTACTGGCCCCGCACGGTTTTTTCCTCGACGTTGTCGCGGGTGATGGGGCGCAGCGCCTTGAGCACTTTAAGTTTTTCGTTACGGATACTCTCGCTGCCCAGGGTGACCGGCGGCTCCATGGCCACCAGGGTGAGGATCTGCAGGAGATGGTTTTGCACCATGTCGCGCAACTGGCCGGACTTGTCGAAATAGCCCCAACGTCCCTCGATGCCCACTTCCTCGGCCACGGTGATCTGCACAT
>CALMMG010000024.1 GCA_937868185.1 uncultured Pseudomonadota bacterium | reverse complement strand
CCTGCACCGGCGGGCCCAGAGCCATGTCGTCGAAATCGATGAGATAGAAGGATTCTCCGGGCCGGTAAATGAGGTTGGAAAAATGACAGTCGCCGTGGATACGGATCATCTCGGTCTTGGCAAAGAGCGGGCTGATTTCGGCAATCAGATTCTTGGCCAGCTCACCAAACTGCGGGGCAAGATCCGCGGGCAGGAACTTGCCGGCCAGGAGATAGTCCGCCTGTTGCCGGGTTGATTTATCCGGGGTCATGGTGATCCGCCCCTCGGGAATCCGGCCCGCGCCCACGGCATGGGTGCGCCCCAGCAACCGGCCGATCTCCAACCACTGCTCCTCGCTGAATTCGTCCGAGCTGCGACCGCCGCATTTGGGAAAGACGGTGAAGTACATCCCCTCATGCTCGCCGAGGCTGCCGTTGCCCTGCAAAACCAGAGGCGCGATGACCGGAATCTCCCGACTGGCAAGCTCAAGGAGAAACTCATGCTCATCCTGCAGCGCAGCCCGGGTCCAACGCCCAGGCCGGTAGAACTTGACCACCAGCCCTTCGCCGTTTTCACCTTCCAGCTCGTACACCCGGTTGATGTAGCTGGCCAGAGGCCGGCAGAGATTGGTGCAGCGGATATCCAAGGCCTTTTCCACCAGACCGAGGACTATATCCGGGGTCAGGCGGTGAAAGGCGGAGTGTGCGTCAGGCGCAACAGTACGGTTCATCGTATTTTCCTGAAGAGAGTAAACAGCAGAGTGGGGGCTGAACAGCTCACGGCTCGGTGAGCGATCTTGCTTCTTTTGCAATACCGAGGCCAGCCCTAACAATCCCGCCGTGGATGACCTTGGCAAAAACACCCTCCTTGGGCATAATGCAATCGCCGGTGGCCTTCTTGATGGCGCAGCCGGCGTTGTGGCATTCCTTGCCGATCTGGGTAACTTCCAACACCACCTGGCCGTCGATAACCAAGCGGTCGCCAATGGCAAGCGCAGTCAACTGCAACCCCCGACAAACGATGTTTTCGGCAAACACCCCATGTTTCAGGTAGGGCATCTTTTTCTTCACCGCATCGATGCTTTCCCCGGCAAGCAGGGACACCTGCCGATGCCAATCCCCGGCATGGGCATCCCCATCGATCCCCCAATTTTCCTTGAGAAGGATCTCGGCCACCTCTTTTTTCACCATGCCTTTTCTCTCGCTGACGCAGACCGCTTCGACTAATCCCATACACTCCCCTCTTTTTCTTGCTGGATAGACGCCGTCCCTGCCGGCTTGTCAGTCGAGGATAAACCCTGCCACCGGCAGCCCTTTTCCCCAGGCCTGCCAAGCACCACCATGAATATCCAGGGTTTGAGCGGCACTGTCGTAGGTTGCCTTGATGTTTGATTCCAAGCTGCACCTACGGTCATAGTTGGTGTGGGTAAAGGTCAGCAGGTAGACCGTGGCGCTTTGGGCGATAACCTCCTCCACATAGGCGACATGCCCGGTGGGCATCTTTCTCCGGCTATTGGCGGCAAGGATGAGGATACTTCCGGACTGGGGCGTAAGCGAGGTGTTGCCGTGCTGCTTTTCACAGGTAAACCAGGTGAGAGGCCCGTTTTCGTGACCAATACGACAACTGTCGATTCCGCTCCGGCAGCGGGCAAAGGGAAGGCTCTGGGGTTCGCAACGGCTGGCCTTTCCCCGCTTGCTCCCCTTCCCGCCAGGACGCAGCTGAAAGCACTCTGCCGTGACGCGGCCCTGCCCTCCAAGGGCAGAGAGAAAATCCTCCGAGTCTGCGGCCTGGTCCAGGAGCGTTTCGTTTATGGGGGCAACGACGGTCCCGCTCTGAATTGGGGCTGGAGCCAAAGAGCTTATTTTCTGGGTTGCTGGTCGAGCCAAGGGAAGGTCTGCCACAGGTTTGTGTGGAGCGCATCCGGAAACTAACAGGGCACACAGAAAAATTTCACTGGCTATCAGGGCTATGCTTCGCGGCATATAAATTCCAATCATCACTGGTTGCTCTGGGGCGCACTACGCCTGCTTCTTGCGGTATCATAGCAGACGTCCCTGCCCTTTACAATGCCAGGGCTTCCCGGCGCCTGAGGATTAAGAGAGAATAGAGTTGCGCCCCTTTGGCCATCATGCTATAAAGGACGTTTTTTCGTGGAGATACCCCACATTATGATTGTTGAAATCGTTAAGAACCCACGACTACCGCAGGAAGCAAACGCGACCGGCGGCGGTTGCCGCTTCGTAACCATTTGATTCTGTGTTACGGCCCTGTTTCTTTTTCCCCTTTTTGCGAGTCCATTTTATGATTCATCTCAGCAACATCAGCAAACAGCATGGCTCGCAGATCCTTTTTGCCAATGCCAGCCTACAGATCCTCCCCGGCCTGCGCACCGGCCTGGTCGGCCCAAACGGCGCGGGCAAATCCACCGTCTTCCGGTTGATCACCGGCGAAGAGGAGGCGGACAAGGGCGAGATCTCCTGCGCCAAGAAAACGGTGATCGGTTATTTTTCCCAGGAGGTGGGCGAGATGTCCGGCCGCTCGGCCCTGGAGGAGACCATGGCGGCGGTGGGCGAGGTGATACGGTTGGGCGAGCAGCTCAAGGAGATGGAGGCTGCCATGGCTCTGCCCATGGAGGATGACGCCATGACTGCGTTGCTGGAAAAATACGGCGACGCCATGGAGGAGTTCGAGCATCGCGGCGGCTACGACCTGGAATCACGGTCCCAGGCGGTGCTCACCGGGCTGGGCATCGGGCCGGAGGATTTTAACCGACCGGTGGAATCGTTCAGCGGCGGCTGGAAGATGCGCATCGCCCTAGCGCGCATCCTGACCATGAACCCCGATGTCCTGCTGCTGGACGAGCCCACCAACCATCTGGACGTGGAGTCCATCGTCTGGCTGGAGGAATGGCTGGCCAAGGAGTTCAAGGGCGCGGTGCTCATGACCTGCCATGACCGCGATTTCATGAACCGGTTGGTTTCCCGGATCATCGAGGTGGCCAACGGGACCATCACCACCTACAGCGGCAATTACGATTTCTACCTGCGCGAGCGGGAGATTCGGCGGGAACAGCTGGCCGCCAGCTTCCGCCGCCAGCAGGAGATGCTGGCCAAGGAGGAGGAGTTCATCGCCAAGTTTGCGGCCCGCGCCTCCCACGCCTCCCAGGTCCAGTCCCGGGTCAAGAAGCTGGAGAAGATTGAGCGCATCGAGCTGCCCCCGGAACAGCGGCTGATCAGTTTCGAGTTCAACGAGCCGCCCCGTAGCGGCGACGACGTGGTGCGGATGGAGGGTCTGGCCAAGACCTGGCCCCTGGACGGGGGCGGAGAACGGCCGGTGTTTTCCGGCATCTCCGGGGTGATCCAACGGGGGGAAAAGGTGGCGGTGGTTGGGGTCAACGGCGCGGGCAAGTCAACCCTGCTCAAAGTGCTGGCCGGCCAGACCGAACCCAGCAATGGCAGCGCCACCATTGGGGCCAACGTCAACCTCGGCTATTTCAGCCAGCATGCCATGGATGTTTTGCTTCCGGAACGGACCGTTTTTGATACGGTACAGGACGCCCTGCCCCAGGCCAACATCGGCACCATCCGCAACCTTTGCGCCGCCTTTCTCTTTCAGGGCGATACGGTGGACAAGCAGATCAAGCTGCTTTCCGGCGGGGAAAAAAGCCGGGTGGTGCTGGCCACCCTGCTGGCAAGACCGCTGAACTTCCTGATTTTAGACGAGCCCACCAACCACCTGGACATCCAATCCCGGGAGATTCTGCTGGGAGCACTGCAAAAATTCGCCGGCACCGTGGTGCTGGTCAGCCATGACCGGCACTTTCTCCGCTCATTGGTGAACCGGGTCATGGAGGTGGATCACGGAGAACTTCGGTCCTACGGGGGGGATTACGAATATTATCTGCGTAAGGCTGGGTATCAGGCGGAATAAGCGGACTTATGCGGTAAGCCCTTTCAGCCGGGCCGCCCGCTCGAAGCGGAGAATAATCTGGGCCAGTTGCCGATCCTCGGAACTGGTCGGCGTGAAATGGATGCCATAGGTCGCGAACTTCGTTGTCCCTTTTTTGTCGGCCTTTCTGGTAATGGTTGCAGCCTTAAGAGTGACCAAAAAATGCTCGATTGTACCCGGAGGCGTAAAATCGCTTGCAGGCACCGCATGGTTGAGCCGCAGACAAAGCCCCTGGATATCGCTGGGCACCAGAACCGGGGTTGCCTGCGGCAGCCGAACAAGCACACCCTTACTGCTGAGGTTTTCGATCCGGCCAGAGAGAATCCATTTGCTGGCGGTCTGGAAGATAGCAACACTGTCAGCGGTCGGCACAACCCGATACGCATGCCGACGCTGGATGATCGTAACCTCTGGGGGGAGAGCCAGCTCCAGGTAATCATCATTCAGACGAATAATCCGGCTGTTGCCAACGATATTGCGACCCAACGCGCAGCGAAACTGAAACTCCACCGGCTCGGTGGTAAAATTCAAGGCTTTATCCCGCTTGGCCAGGATCAGCCGCGAGGGGGAAACCTTGACCACCCAGGCGTCACTACGATGCCCGTGCTGGACAATGCGCACGATTTTGCGCCGCTCCAGCATCAACTCGAAAATCCGGCGGACCGCACCCGGTTCATGAACAATCTCAACATCAGAATCTTCCATTCTGCCAATCACTCCATGTTGCAGAAGTTCTTTCAAGAAACAAGTTCAATAGTTTTACAAGGATACCAATCTTTGTCCTTCCCGCCTACCGCAAAAACTGTTTTTTTCGCTTGCTTTCCGTCGCCCCTTTCACCGACAATACAAGCACGCCCCGATGGCCGCTTTTCACCACCCTGAAGTCCCCACACTTCTCAGCGGCGAAGCCTCATCGGGGCTTTCTTATGTCTACCGCTCAGCTGTGCTCGCGGGTCTTGCGGAAGACGATCTCCGGAAACAACTCCTGCACCCTACCCAGCCGCCACTCGCTTTCCGCCAGATAGGCCAGATGCCCCTCGGCGTCCAGGGCGAGATGGGCCTGGTTCTTGCTCTTGAACTCATCGAGCTTTTTGCGGTCCTCGCAGTCGATCCAACGGGCCGTGGCGTAGCTCACCGGCTCGTACACCGCATCCACCCCGTATTCCGCCTTAAGCCGGGACATGGTCACCTCGAACTGCAGCACCCCCACCGCACCCAAGATGTAATCGCTGCCCATGGTCGGGCGAAAGAGCTGCACTGCGCCTTCCTCGGCCAGCTGCACCAGACCCTTGTTCAGCTGCTTAATCTTGAGCGGATTTTTGATCAGCACCCGCCGGAAATGCTCGGGCGCGAAGTTGGGGATGCCGGTGAACTTGAGCGGCTCCTTGTCGGAGAAGGTGTCGCCGATCTTGATCGTCCCGTGGTTGTGGATGCCGATGATGTCTCCGGGCCAGGCCTCCTCCACGTTGGTGCGGTCCTGGGCCATGAAGATGGTGGCGTTGGCCAGGGACACCTCCTTGCCCAACCGGTGGTGCATGACCTTCATCCCCCGGGTGAACTTGCCGGAGCAGATGCGGAAAAAGGCGATCCGGTCACGGTGGGCCGGGTTCATGTTGGCCTGGATCTTGAAGGTGAAGCCGGAAAAGGATTCCTCCTCCGGGGAAACCATACGGGTGGTGGTGGCGCGGGGTCCAGGCGGCGGGGCCAGCTCAACAAAGGCATCCAGCAACTCTTTTACCCCGAAGTTGTTGACCGCACTGCCGAAGAAGACCGGAGACTGGCTGGCCTTGAGATACTCCGCATGATCAAAGGGACTTGCCGCCCCGGCCAGGAGTTCGAGGTCCTCGCGGAGCTTGTCTGCCTGGCTACCCAACATCTGATCCAAAAGAGGATCATCCAGGCTCTTGACCATGATGGATTCCTGAGGCCGCCGGTCCTTGCTGGGGGTAAAGAGATTCAGCTCCTGGCGCATGATGTTGTAGACCCCCTTGAAGCGCTTGCCCATGCCGATGGGCCAGGAAAGCGGGGTGCACTCTATCTGCAGCTTCTCCTCAATCTCGCTTAAGATATCCAGAGGCTCAAGGCCTTCACGGTCCAGCTTGTTGATGAAGGTGATCACCGGGGTGTTGCGCATCCGGCAGATCTCCATGAGCTTCTCGGTCTGGGCCTCGACCCCCTTGGCGCTGTCGATGACCATCAGCGCGCTGTCTACGGCGGTGAGCACCCGATAGGTGTCTTCAGAAAAATCCTTATGCCCTGGGGTGTCCAGCAGGTTGACTTCAAAATCCCGGTAGTTGAACTGCATCACCGAGGTGGTCACCGAGATGCCGCGCTCCTTCTCGATGGCCATCCAGTCGCTAACCGCGTGGTGATCGGTCTTGCGCGACTTGACTGCCCCGGCCATTTGGATGGCCCCGCCAAAGAGCAGGAGCTTTTCGGTGAGGGTGGTCTTGCCTGCGTCGGGGTGGCTGATGATGCCGAAGGTGCGGCGGCGGTTGATTTCTTTCTCCAATATACTGCTCATGTGCTCCTTTCCTGTGTGCTTTCCGGGCCGGAATCCAGCCAGAAGAAAAGCGTATATACCGCAAAAAACGCAGTTTGTCAGCAAGTTCCACACCGTCAGCCCGGCGAAAAGAGCCGCCCAACACCCCTCCCCAGCGCAACCGCACCACAAGCACTGCCACGTGTCCTCCCTTACACCCCAGGCCCTTGGGACGAATTTGCTTTATGCATCACCGGCTAACGTGTATACTTTTTTTATTTCTTTCCCTTCTTTTCTCTTGGTGATCCCTTGTCTGTAAGCAAAAAAAATCCACCCCGGAAACCAGCCCGCGCAAGAAACAGCAGCCCGGACATGCCCTCGACCACCGCGCGCCCTCCTCGCGGCAAAAGTAACTCCCCGCAAGCAAGACCCGTGGGCGGAAAGAGCCGTAGACCCGCCACTGATTCTGCTCCCGGTCGTACGTTTACCGGCAGCAGAAAGCCGCGGCCGGAACGATTCGAGGACGAACCCTTCCGCACACCTGGATCGGCAACTGATCGCCCATCCAGCAGCAAGAGAAAATCACCGTCAGAAAGGCCCGGCGGCGGAAAGACCCAGCGGCCTGGGGCTGATTCCCCGTCTGGCCGTGCGTTTACCGGCAGCAGAAAGCCACGGCCGGAAAGATTCGAGGACGAACCCTTCCGCAAACCTGGATCGGCAACCAATCGCCCATCCAGCAGCAAAAGCAAATCCCCGTCAGCAAGGCCCTTCGACAAAAAGCCCCGCAGACCTGGGGCTGCTTCCGCGCCCGGTCGTGGGTTTACCGGCAGCAGAAAGCCGCGGACGGAAAGCTGCGAGTTCGATGAGGAACCCTGCCGGAAGCCTGCCTCAGCACCAGACCGCCCACCCAGCCGCAAGAGAAAATCAGGGCCAGAAAAAACCTTCGGCCCAAAAACCCGCAGAACTGCCGCTGATTCCTCTCCCGATCGTGGGTTTAAAAGCGCCAGAAACCCCCAGGAGGAACAATCCGAGGAGCAAAAGTTCTGGGCACCTGCCTCGGCAACGGATCGCTCCTTTGCCAGCTTTCTCAAGCCGCTCATCCCCTCAACCATTGGCCCGGAAGGCCAGGCCATCCTCTACAGCTCGCCCTTGGCCCATCTCGATTATTCCATGGAGCTGCAGATAAAGGACCAGGGGTTGATGAGCTTCTGGAAACAGCACCGGTTGCCCGGTCAGCCGGAATCGGTAATCCGCTCCCCCAAAGCCCGGGGCTATCGTACCACCTCAAAACGCAAGGCCTTCCTCCATGGCTCCACCCTCTATCTGCTGTTGGGAGACAAGGCCGCCCTGCCCAAGAACCGACAATATTTCACCGCCTCGCCATTGGAGCCCAAAGAGCACGAGGAGATCTACCGCTTTCTCCAGCAGAAGCTGAGTGAACCTGCCTTCCGACTGATCGCCGGGCATCTGAACTATCTCATCATCCGCGGCGGCTACACGGAACAGGCGGTGATCTTCAATGTGGACCTGATGAACGGGCCGCTGGTCCGCAAAATGAAACTGCTCAGCGACCATCTCCAGAAGCTTCCTGTTGCAGTCACTGCGGCCTTTGTCTACCTTGACCCCAGTCAGTCCGACTACTATCTGGAAACCAAGCGGCCCGCCGAAACCCTGCATTTCAAGAAGCTCTTCGGCCCAGACCAATTGAGCGCCACCTACGGCGACTGCCGCTACCAATTCCATCCGACCTCGTTTTCCCAGATCAACGAATCCATGGTGGAAACCATGCTGGAGCGGGCCAAGGAGCTGATGGCCCCGGCCCCGGACCAGTCGCTGCTCGATCTGTACTGCGGCTACGGCTTGTTCAGCCATTATCTCGCTCCCGCCTACCGGCAGGTGCTGGCCGTGGACGGCGAAGGCCCTTCCATCCGGGCCGCCGAAGCCAACAGCCGTTTGAACAAGCACCGGGGCGGCCAGACCAAATTTCTCGCTCACCGGATCACCGTCGGCTATCTGGAAAAATTGCTCCCCCCACCCATGCCCAACGAGGTGATGCTCCTTGACCCGCCCCGCCAGGGCACGCTGCCAGGGGTGATCGCCTCGCTGGCCCGGAGAAAGCCGAAAAAGGTCCTCCATATCTTCTGCGGGGTGGACCAGATTCCGCCCTCCCTCAAGGAGTGGCAGGCCAACGGCTACCAGGCGCGGCGCATCGCCCCTCTGGACATGTTTCCAGGGTCGGCCAATCTGGAGATTCTGGTTCTGCTGGAGCCAAAGGCTTGATCCCAAAGGCAGCATAATTCCACGCGAGGAGATTCCCATGGCGCAGAGTCTGTATATCGTGGCAATCGGCCCCCAGAGTGGCAAATCGGTCCTCGCTCTGGGCCTCATGGAGCTGTTGTCCCGCCGGCTGCGCAGGGTCGGCTATTTCAGGCCCATCATTCCCTCGCATACGGTGGTGGACAACAACCTGCAATTGATCAAAACCCGCTACCGCCTTGGGTTTGACTACGAAGAGATGTTCGCCATGTCCCACGATGAGGCACAACATCTTTCCGCCGAGGGCGGCACCGACCAGATCATCAAAACCATCCTCGACAAGTACAAACATCTTGAAGCCAAGTGCGATTTTGTCCTCTGCGAGGGCACCGATTTCAGCGGACTCTCCCTGCCCTTTGAGTTCGAGTTCAACGCCGAGGTGGTGAACAACCTGGGCTGCCCCATCCTGCTGCTCTTAAACTGCCACAACAAATCCCCAAAAGATATCCTCGACGCTCTGCATGTGGCCCAGGAATCCTTCCTCAAAAAGGGGTGCACCATCCTGGCCAGCGTGGTCAACCGGGTGGAGCCAGAACTCATGGAGACGGTACGGGAGCAACTTGCGGAGTGCGGCGTGGAATGTGGACCGGTCTATGTCCTGCCGGAGGAACCGTTCCTGGGCAAACCAACGGTGGGGGAGATCGCCAAGGCTCTGGGCGCAAAGATCGTCATGGGCGACCCCGAAGAGATGAATCGGGGGGTGGCGGACTTCAAGGTGGCAGCCATGAGCCTGCCCCATTTCCTCGACCATCTGGTGGAAGGCGACCTGATCATCGCGCCGGGTGACCGCTCGGAGATCATTCTCGGCAGTCTGGCCGCCAACTTCTCCAGCACCTACCCCAGCATTGCCGGGCTACTCCTCTCGGGCGGCTTCGTCCCGGACCCCCAGATCTCCCTGCTCCTTCAGGGCTTGAGTTACCGAGGGACCTTGCCCATCGTCAGCGTGCAGACCGACACCTTTACCACCGCCATGAACGCCAGCGGTGTGCCTCCCATGCTCACCCCGGAAAACGACCGCAAGATCGCCACCGCCCTGGGTCTTTTTGAGGCGCATGTCAATCTGCCCGAGTTGGAAAGCCGCATTTCCTTTGTAAAATCCATGCGGGTCACCCCAATGATGTTCGAATACAATCTGGTGGAGATGGCCCAGAAACACCGGCAGCACATCGTCCTGCCCGAAGGCACGGAGGAGCGGGTTCTGCGGGCCAGTGAAATCCTCATCCGCCGTGGCGTGGCGGAGATCACCCTGCTGGGCGACCCTGGAGAGATTCGCGGCGCGGCCAGCAACCTCGGGCTTGATCTCAACGGCATCGGGATTATCGATCCGGCCACCTCCCCCTTACGCCAGGACTTTGCCCAGGCCTACTTCACGCTCCGCCAACACAAGGGAATCACCGAAAAGACCGCCTTTGACACGGTGGCCGACGTCAACTACTTCGGCACCATGATGATCCACAAGGGGTTGGCCGACGGCATGGTTTCCGGGGCGGTGCATACTACCGGCGACACCATCCGCCCGGCCCTGCAGATCATCCGCACCCAGCCGGGGGTATCCATTGTTTCCAGCGTCTTCCTGATGTGCCTGGCCGACCGGGTTCTGGTTTACGGCGACTGCGCGGTGAACCCCGACCCCAACGCGCAACAGTTGGCGGAGATTGCCATCAGCTCGGCGCAAACCGCCAAGCTCTACGGCATCGAGCCCCTGGTCGCTATGTGCTCCTATGCCACCGGCGCCTCGGGCAAGGGCGCCGATGTGGACAAAGTCCGCGAGGCGACCCGGATCGCCAAAGAGCTCCGGCCCGATCTTAAGATTGAGGGACCCATCCAGTACGACGCCGCCGTGGACGCTGGGGTGGCAAAAACCAAGCTGCCGGACAGCCAGGTGGCAGGCAAGGCCACGGTCTTCATCTTCCCGGACCTGAACACCGGTAACAACCTGTACAAGGCGGTGCAACGCTCGGCCAATGCCGTGGCCATCGGCCCGGTCCTTCAGGGCTTGAACAAGCCGGTTAACGACCTGAGTCGGGGCTGCACCGTGCCCGACATCGTCAACACCGTGGCCATCACCGCCATCCAGGCCCAGGCCGCCCAGACAAGCGAAGAGAAAGACGCATGAAGGTTCTGGTACTCAATTCCGGCAGCTCATCCATCAAGTACCAGTTGTTCGACATGCGGGACGAATCGGTGCTGGCTTCGGGCAGCATCGAGCAGATCGGCGAAACAGGCAGCCACCTCAGCCACCGTTTCCGGACACCCCAGGGAGAGATGGCAAAGACGGTGCAGGCCCTGGCCATTGGTGATCACCGGCAGGGGTTTGAACTCATCTCCTCGGCTCTCCGCGAAACCGGGGCGCTTGCCGACACCGGGGAGCTCATGGGCATCGGCCATCGGGTGGTGCATGGCGGCGAAAAATTCAAGGAACCCACCCGGGTTACTCCAGAGGTTCTGGCCGCGATCCGGGGTTTGATCCCCTTGGCGCCGCTGCACAATCCGGCCAACCTGCTCGGCATGGAGGTGGCCATGGAGTGCGCCCCCTCTGTGCCCCAGGTCGCGGTGTTCGACACCGCCTTCCACCAGTCCATCCCACCCCACGCCTACCGCTACGCCATCCCCAAAAAACTCTACGAGGCACACCAGGTTCGCCGCTACGGCTTCCACGGCACCTCGCACCGCTATGTGGCGAAAAAGGCGGCGGAGTTTCTCAAAAAACCGCTGGACTCCCTCAATCTGATCAGCCTGCATCTGGGCAACGGGGCCAGCGCCGCCGCCATCAAACGGGGAAAATGCATCGACACCTCCATGGGCCTTACCCCGCTTGAGGGATTGATCATGGGCACCCGGTGCGGAGACCTCGACCCGGCGATCATCTTTTATCTTGAAAGGGAAACAGGACTTGCCCCCAAGGAAATCGAATCGATCCTCAACAAGGAAAGCGGCCTTAAGGGGATCTGCGGGGCCAACGACATGCGCACCGTGGGTGAACTGGCCCAAGCAGGCAATCCGGAGGCACAGCTTGCCATCTCCATGTACTGCTACCGAATCAAGAAATATATCGGCGCCTACCATGCGGTGCTGGGGGGACTGGACGGGCTGATCTTCACCGGCGGCATCGGGGAAAACGCCGAATTTATCCGGGCGGGATGCTGCAAAGGCCTTGCGCACCTTGGCCTGGAAATGGATACGGAGAAAAACCGTAGGCGGCAAGAGGGATGTGCCGCCCTGGAACAAGGGGACAGCCGGGTGAAAATCCTGGTTATCCCCACCAACGAAGAGCTGGAGATTGCCGAGCAGACGGTCGCCTGCCTGGAGACTGAGGAATCAGGGAGTACATTATGTCGAGAAAAACAATGACAAAGAAAATCATGGCCGTACTGTGCGGCTGTCTTCTCTTAAGCCTCACCGCTTGTAGCCTCAACGACAGAAGCATCCGTCCCTCTTGGGAAAACGGGGTGCTGCGGGTTGGGGTCACGCCGAATTATCCCTGTCTCATCGATAAAGAGACAGGAACTGGCCAGATTTGCGGCTTTGAAGCCGAATGCGCCGCACTCCTTGCCAAACGGCTCCACAGCAGACTCCAGTTTGTTGAGCTGGAATGGGAAGAACAGATCCCAGCCCTAGAGCGCAAGGAAGTTGACATCATCATGTCCGCCATGTCCATCACCGAGATGCGCAAGCTGCAGGTGACCTTCAGCGACCCATATCTCACCATCAACCAGATGGCCCTGACCACCAAGGCGGAGGCAGAGGAATTTCCCTCCGCCCAAGCGATTCTTACCACCAGCAAGATTATCGGCGTGGAAAAGGGAACCACCGGGGATATCTTTGTTCAGCGCTACTGCCTTACGGCCGAACCGCTTTTTTTCTCCTCTCCGGATGCCGCGGTGCAAGCGCTCCGTGACAAACGCATCGACCTCTTCATCCATGATGGCCCAGTGCTCAGAAACTATGCCGCCCCCAACGCTGCAGACGGGCTGGTTCTGCTCAAGCCCCCCTTAACCAGCGAAGAGCTTGCCTGGGCGGTCCGCCGCAATGATCCGGACTTAATCAAGGCGGTGGACTCTGCCCTTGCCACCTGGAAAGAAGATGGCACGCTCCAGGGGCTCCTCAAGAAATGGCTGCCCCAATAAGTGCCCGGACGCATTGGCAGACACAGACTCAGGCTTGCTGAGCCTTACGCCACCCAGCCGCCTTAAGACGATTAATACGCTCGATATTCCAGCTCTGGATTGCCAAAAGATACTGCCGCTGGTCCTCACGCAGAAGAGCCATGATCCTTTCCCTTTCTTCCCGGATATCCTCCCGTTCGCCGGGATACATCTCCAGCCAGCAGGCATAGCCCTGATCAAAAAGGAATTCCGGGCGCACCACCTCTGGGTCCACCTGCAATTTTGCCGTGAGCAGCATAGTGGCGAGAATCATGTCATACTCAACCACCCAGCCGTTATCGTTGAGCATGGAACGGACATCAAACCCTGTATCTCCTGGACAATTCGGACAAAATACTCGCTGGATAACGTCTGATTGCAGAAGATTGTCGCGGAGATGAAACTGAATGGTTCTGGCACCGCACTCACAGGTTTTTCGCACATCAATGCACATCTCGACCCTCTTTTTTTAACCTCGCCTTTTTCTCAGATTCCAGAATGGCCGCGCACCAAACCAGGATTTTTAAAATTTCCTCGGTAGCGGGGAAGAATCCTTGTGCCCATTGATCATTTTCTGGAGTTGTTGGCGCTCAGCCCGCGCATCCTGCAGCTCGCACTGGATCACCGTCTCCTCTTGCGGCAATGCAGAAAGGAGCAGTTTTTCCAGCCGTTCAACCTCCTGCTGCGCCCGATAGAGTTCCCGTGCCAAATCCCGTATAGACATGCGCCTACCTGTGTGCCTGGTATTTTTTCATTGCCAGAAAGGCAGTCAAAGCAGCACCCTCAAGACCCGCCCTATCTGTCATAATAATTTTGACCGGAATGGCAGAAAGTATCCCGGCCATGCGCCCTTTACCGACAAAACGCTCCATGAATCTTTTGGAGTCAAAAGCGGGTAGGAGGCGGGGAAGCATCCCGCCGCCCAGATAGAGCCCTCCGGTGGAGAGAAACTTGAGCGCCATGTTCCCGGCCTCGGCCGCCAGGATAGAAAAAAATATCTCCAAGGTCAGCCGAGCGACTTCACCCTCTTTCGCCAGAGCTTGCCCCATGAGCACCGGGGTAATATCCGTGGCCGCATCCAGCGCCTCCTGTAAATCCGCAGGAACCTTCATCCCTGCCCCCTCGGTAAGATACCGAAAAATATTCGGGATTCCTTTTCCAGAGCAGATCAACTCGTAGCTCACATGATCGTGTTCCGCCCGCAAAAAAGAAAGCAACTCATGTTCCATCTCCGAGGTTGGCGCAAAATCGACATGCCCCCCCTCCGAGGGAAACGGGGTATAGTCCGTGCCATTCCAACAGAGATAGGCCTCGCCCAGCCCCGTCCCTGGCGCAAGAACCCCCATACTCCCGTGGGGAACCTGGATTCCTGGATTGACCACCAGAAGGTCTGTCGGCGGTAAAAGCGACACCGCCTGGGCCACAGCCACCAAATCATTCAGCAAGAGAACCTCGCCAAACTGAAACTGTTCTCGCAACACCTTCTGATCTATAAGCCAGCCCAGGTTGGTCATCCAGACCCTCCCGTCAGCAACTGGCCCGGCCACGCCAAAAACGGCCACTTGGGGATGCTCCGGAAAATCACCCAGAAAATCAGCAATTATTCCAGCAAAATCACCATAGCCTCCACAGGAAAACCGCTGTTCCCGGACCAAGGCATACCCCGACCCTGTTGTGACATACAGGGCCAGGATGGCTTTTGTCCCACCCAAATCTCCAGCCAGAAAATAGCCCATTTCCCTCTCCCGAGCATGGGGTGGACATCCATTTTAGCCAAAAAGAGCTGTGCCCTAGCAGAAGAGGCCACACCCTGCAGGGTGTGGCCTCTTGCAAAAACTTACAATCTCAAAAAGTCATCAAGCACGGCACGCGCCAGACCCATTTCCCTCTTTTAATTCTTTCTTCCTTCAACCAGACGGGTAAGATGCCCGATATTATCGCGGAGCATCCGGGTCTGGGAGGTGACCGCTTCGGAGGCCGCAGCCAGTTCCTCGGCATTGGCCGCCATCTGCTGCGTGCCGGTGTCCATCTCGGTTACGGCCTTGTTGATCTGAATAACCCCTTGGGTCTGCTCATGGGACGCGGTGGAAATCTCTTCCACCAGAACAGCCACCTTCCGCGAGCCGT
This sequence comes from uncultured Pseudomonadota bacterium, assembly GCA_937868185.1. Lineage (GTDB taxonomy): Bacteria > Desulfobacterota > Desulfobulbia > Desulfobulbales > Desulfurivibrionaceae > Thiovibrio. The sequence continues at coordinate 9,262 of CALMMG010000024.1, read as the reverse complement.
TCACCACATCCGTGGATTCCGCCACAACCTCATTTACCTTTTGCAGCCCTTCGTTGACATTACCGATGGCCCGCTCAATCAGATCACTGGAATTTCTTGCCGATTGAGCTGTCCGTTGTGCAAGATTGCGCACCTCATCAGCAACCACGGCAAAGCCCGCGCCCTGTTCCCCGGCCCTGGCCGCCTCCACCGCCGCATTCAAGGCGAGGAGATTGGTCTGGAAGGCAATCGCCTCGATCTCTCGAATGATTGTAGCAATCGCATCACTATCCTTTTTGATGTTTTGCATGGAAATCTGCATGGCAGCCACATTAACGCTTGCCCTGGAGCCAATTGCTTCATTCTGCTTCATCCCGGAATTGGCCTCGGCAGAGTTGGTGTCATTCTGCTGGACCATGGCGGTAATCTCTTCAAGGGACGCGCTGGTCTCCTCCAGGGATGCCGCCATCTCCGAAGCCATTTCCGCCACCATCTGAGAGGTGCTGGATGTGGCCTGGGCCTCTTCGGAAATACGATCGGCGCTCTCGTCCAGCTCACTTACAATGGTGTTAATAGAGCGGACAAGCATCTGCACAACAAAAAAGGCAAACAACCCAACCGCCACAAGAGAGAGAGCCCCACCAATGATGAAGAACAGGCCGAACATCTTCACCTCGGCCATGGCCTTTTCCTTGGTCAGCTCCTGACCACCTCGCAACTGATCAACGGCTTCCTTAGTGCTTCCCATCAGACTGTAATATTTTTCAAAAAACTCCCCGTCAAAGGCCTCTTGGGCGGCAGCCTTGTTCCCTTTTTCCAAGGCCGGCAGGATCGTTTTGTTGATGATCTCTTCCATCTTCGGCCAAGAAGCTGCCAGTTCTTCGTAGGAGGCCATGACCGCAGGGGCCTGCTCCACCGCATGACATGACCCGCAGTACTGTTTTTTGCCGCTTGGCTTGACAAGACTTTCCCGCATTTCAGCAATAGCCTCATCAAACTTCTTGCTGGTGGTTTTCAGGCCACTTAAGGACTCTGGATCATAATCCATGATCTGGCCCTTGAGGATACTATTGAGGAGATTGAGGTTAAGACGGATCCGGGCAACCTTATCGATGTAGTCCATCTTAAGTTCGATGCCGCTGTACATCACACCCCCGATCTGCACCCGCTGGATGATGAACTGGCCGATCGCGACGCTTGAAACCATGGAGAACGCAACGAAACCAACGATAAGAAAAAGCTTTACCCGCAGACTCAAGCTGTCAAACCATTCTTTCATAACGACTCCTTATGCGTGCATCATTAAATCCATGGCAACCAATTTTTTTATTATATCGTATACTCTTGCTTTTTTTACCACTATTTTTCTCACAGTTCCATTGGCTGCCCAAAATGGTATCGTCACGGAAACCAGCAAGAAAAACCGAATCAAGCCGACATCTTTTCATTAAAAAATCCACAGGGACTGAAGTCTTTCTTTCTGTACATAGGGATGAGAAAAGAAAGGGGGGGCACTTCGTGCCGCTGGCTTATTGTCCCGTATTGATATAATTTTTTGTACTCCCCCCAACAAAATATCCCTCCAACCCGACGCCCCCTAAAGCCTTTGCCATCCTTCCCTAGAAAAACGGTTATTCTCCGTTGGTACAAAAAAACTTGCACCCATACAACACTCTGAAACAACAACACAAAACACACAGTACCCACCGCAACCCCGCCATTCCCGTTCAAAATATTGTACCTTGTCTGTTTTTTCACTCCTGCAGATATCCCACAGAACAGCCCGTGATTCTTGCAAAAAACCAAATTATAGCAAAAACAAAACCATTGGCACGCTTATTGCTTTATCACCAAGACAGTAAAACAACTCTTATCTCCTTTCTCCTTAAAAGAAGACCGACTTCCCGCAAAGTCGGTCTTCTTTTTTTTCACAATCCGATCTAATCCCACTTCGCTTCCTCTCCGATCCGACCAAACACATTTCCCCAGCATAATCTTTTTTGCTATTTGCACTCTGCGCCAAAGCCCGATATATTGCGTGCCCTGTGGCCGTCGGCGCCTTGCCCACCATAAAGACCCCACAGCCAACCCTCTCGAACCCGGCAAGGGGGTTCGGTTTACCCCCCGTCCCATTTTCGGCACTGACCTGTCACACGGCCCGTAATCTCTCGCAGGACGGAGGCTCGCCGCTCACGCTGCCCTCCACATTCCTGTTGTTTCACTTTTCAAAACCATCAGCCCCCATGAGCTTGCGATGACCTTTTCCCTTGGGCCAATCCCCATAAAAACCCCCTTTATTCTGGCGCCCATGGCCGGTTGCACCGACTTGCCCTTCCGCTTGCTCTGTCGAGAGTATGGGGCTGGCCTCTGCTATTCCGAGATGATCGCCTGCCATGGCCTGGTCTCGCAGCAGCAAGACTGCCTGGAACTGCTCCTGACCACCGCCGCAGAACAGCCGGTGATCATGCAGCTTTACGGCTGTGATCCTGGCATGATGGGAGAAGCCGCGGCCATCCTTGCCGAACTGCCCATTGCCGGGATTGATATCAACATGGGCTGCCCCATGGAAAAAATCGTCCAAACTGGCGCTGGCGCCGCGTTGATGAAAAATCCGCGCCTCGCTGAAAAGATTATCACGGCCGTCTGCAAAAATTCCACAAAGCCGGTAACAGTCAAGATACGTTCGGGCTGGAACCAGCACACCATTACCGCTCCGGAGATTGCCAAAATTGCCGAAGGCGCAGGAGCGCACGCCATTGCCATCCATGCCCGCACCTGGACCGATGGATTCACCGGGCCCATTGACCTCAAGGTAATCCTCCAGGTCATGCAAAGCATTTCCATCCCTGTTATTGCAAACGGTGACATCACTACACACGAACAGGCTCAGGCCATGCTAAAAAAAACAGGCTGCGCCGGGGTGATGATTGGCCGAGCCGCCCTGGGTAAGCCCTGGATCTTTTCCGGGAGTGTGAACCAACATCCCTCCATGGCTTACAGGGTCAAAGCACTGTTGCGCCATCTTGAACTCGCCGAGATCCATCTTGCCCCAGAACCAAACCTCTCCAAAATCCGAAACCACGCCTGGAAATACTTTCGCGGCACAACCACCGGCCCCGCCATCCGTAAACAGATCGACGCCACCACAACCTACCCTGAGCTGAGGAGTTTCATCCACACCCTTGCCGAACGGGTGCTTTAGCAGTGATCTACCGGAACCACTTATGATTAAGTTTCAGCATGTTATGCTACCAAACAACGATTCCCCCTTACGATTCTTTCACGAATTCAAGGTGTTAAGCCTCTATATTTAATTTTTCTGCCTAACATTATTATCTTGAATCATTTATTAAAAATGTCGATGATTTCATTAAGAGTAGCCAGTCAGGGATTGCCTCTATGAATTTTTACTGCAAAGATGGAGCAAGCCATGAGCCGCATCTATTACTTTGCGTGGACCCAAAAGCAGCCCTCCTCACCCCCTGAAACCGCACATACCCACAGCAAACGAACAGAAATGCCGTTACTGCTCCGCCTGGTCCTGGCCTTGGCGCTGGCTTTCCCTACCTCCGCGCTCGCCCTGCCCACCGAAGGGCAGATCAGCGCCGGCACCGGCGGCATCAGTCAAAGCGGCAACACCCTCACGGTTACTCAAACCAGCCCCAAACTTGCCATCAACTGGCAAAACTTCAGCATAGGCCAAAACGAAACCGTCAATTTCACTCAGCCCAACAGTAGCACCATCGCCCTCAACCGCGTGCTCGGCCAAAACCCCAGCCAAATTCTCGGCAACCTCACCGCCAACGGTCAAGTCTTCATATTGAACCCCAACGGTGTATTGTTCGGCAGCACCGCTCAGGTCAATGTCGGCGGCCTGGTTGCTTCCACCCTGAGTTTGAACAATGCCGATTTCATGGCAGACAACCTTACTTTCAGCAATAACGGCACCGCTGGATCAGTAGTGAACCAAGGCTCTCTCGCCGCTACAAACGGCGGCTACATCGCCATGCTCGCCCCCGAAGCGCGCAACGAAGGGATCATCGTCGCGACCCTCGCTACAGCTTTGCTCGCCGCGGGCGACAAGGTGACTCTCAACCTCAACAACGGCTCACTGCTTTCCTACACCATCGATCAAGGAACCTTGAACGCCCTGGCAGAGAACAAGCACCTGATACAAGCCGATGGTGGGCAAGTCATCTTGTCTGCCCAGGCAGCCAACACACTCACCAGCTCGGTGGTCAACAACGACGGCATTATTGAAGCGCACACCATAGAGAATCAGGCCGGGGTCATCACCCTGCTGGGTGATATGCAAACCGGACAAGTCAAGGTGAGCGGCACGCTCGATGCCTCCGGCCGCAACAGAGGCGAAACCGGCGGCACCGTCAAGGTGCTGGGCGACCGCGTCGCACTACTCGACAGCGCGCACATCGACGTCTCCGGCAATGCCGGCGGCGGCACCGCGCTGGTCGGCGGCAACTTTCAAGGAAAGGGGCCAGAACAGAACGCCTCCGCCACTTTCGTCGCGCAAGGCACGCAGCTCAACGCCAACGCTCTCACCAATGGCAACGGCGGCAAAGTGATCCTCTGGGCGGATGGCACCATGCGGGCTTTCGGCTCTATTTCCGCCCGCGGTGGCACCCAGGGTGGCAACGGCGGGTTCATAGAAGTTTCGGGCAAGCAATCGCTGGGTTTTGACGCTGCCGTCGATACGAGCGCATCCAATGGCAAAACAGGCTCGCTGCTACTCGACCCGCTTTACGCGATCATCAGCTCCAATCCAGACGGGGTGGCTGGGGACACTCAAACAATCAATGCGACATCGCTGGGAACCAATCTCAACAGCACCGATATCACGGTGCAAGCCGACACCAAGGTAACGGTGGACGCCGCCGTTAACGCCAGCGCCAACGCCAACGTCCACAATTTGGCGCTCGACACGCCCACCATCGATCTCAACGCGGCGATCATGCTCAAAACCGGGGGAGTTCTTTCGGGAACAGCGGGCACAGTCAACGTCAACAGCCCGACCGCCAGCATCCAGAACGGCGTGGATGTTGCTGCCAGCGGCAGCACCGTGAATGTCGCAGCCGGCACCTATATGCTCAATACGCGACTCGACGTTAACAAGCCGCTGACTCTGCGTGGAGCCCAGCATGGGGTTGATCCGCGCAACGCTGCAGCGTTGCGCACTGCCGGAAGCGGTGCCGAGACCATCGTGGATGGCAACAATACGCTCCCGACATTGCTACGGATCGGCGGCAACAACGTAACGGTCGACGGCTTCGAGTTCCGCAACGGCATCGGCGACCTGATCGATTCCACAGCGGTCATCAGCGCGCCGGAGATCCGCTACAACCTGATCCACCACTCAGCCGACCCCGGCGACGAAGGTATCCAGATTCGCAATTCCACCGGCGCGATCCTTGAATACAACCGCGTCTACGACACCGGTATTGGCGATGGCCTGAACTTTGACAATGCGACCAACGGCACGATCCGTTTCAACGAAGTGCATGACAACAGCTCGGTCAACGCGGCCATCTATGTCTACGGTTCGACCAACACCACCATCCAAGGCAATTACGTCCACGATGTACACGCCAAAGAGGGCATCAAACTCGGCGACAGCGGTGGTGCCGACAAAGATCTGTCGGGCGGATCGATCATCAACAACATCGTGGAAAATACCTTCAGCGATGGCATCACGATCTACACCAGCGACGTAACGGTCAGCGGCAACCAGGTCAGCAACAGCCGAAGCCTGGATGGCGCGATCTTCGTCTATTACAACGTGGACAATATCGCCATCGAGAACAACACGATCAGCAATAATGGCGTGACCTCCGACGGCGGCATCACCTATGCCATCCGTATCGGCTCCGGCACCAAGTATCCGACCAACGTGACGGTAACCGGCAACACCTTTTCCAACAATGAGGCCCAATTCTTCGACAACAACGGCGCAGGGCAGATTCCCACGATCTTTGGGGCGAACACCTTCGACCGCTCGGCCATGGTGAGCGGGGACAACCGGATCTGGTCGAACATCCAGGATGGCATCACCGTCGCCGCAAGCGGCAACACGGTAACCGTCGGAGTCGGCACCTACTCGGAAGCGGTCAATATCTCCACCGACAGCGTTACGCTGAAACTCACCGGCAATACAACGATCAATTCTCTGGCTGCCAGCGCGGCTTCCACCTCGGTCAATCTGCAGAATTTCAAGCTGACGGCAGGCGACGACAGCACAACAACCTACTCCGGCATCATCGGCGGCACGGGCAGTCTGACCAAGACCGGTTCCGGCACCCTGACGCTCTCCGGCAACAACTCCTATAGCGGCGGCACGACGATCAATGGCGGCACCCTCTCGATCAGTGCGGATAACAATCTGGGGGCGGCGCCAGGTGCGCCGACACCAAGCTCCCTAACCTTGGACAACGGCACGCTGCAAACCACGGACGATGTCGCGCTGGATATGAACCGCGGCATTGCCTTGACGGGGGCCGGGGTTTTTGATACCGCCACGGCCACTACACTGAATATTTCCGGGATTATCGACGGCGCCGGCACGCTGACCAAGACCGGCTCGGGCACCCTAACGCTGAGCGGCATAAACACCTATACCGGCGCGACGACAATCAATGCGGGCACACTCTCGCTCAGTGGAGATGGGGCAGATGGGGATAGTAATTTAGGGGCAGTGCCAGGGGCAACAACGCCCGGACATCTGACCTTGAACAACGGCACGCTGCAAACCACGGCCAATGTCACGCTGGATGCAAACCGCGGCAGTAACTTGACGGGGCCCGGAGTTTTTGACACCGCCGTCGCCACTAGACTAAGAATTTCAGGGGATATCACCGGCGCTGGCACGCTGACCAAGGTCGGCATGGGCACCCTAACCCTGACGCATAGCAACACTTACACCGGAGCGACGACGATCAATGCGGGCAAGCTGCTCATCGTTAATGACTCCGGGCTGGGAACCGCACCAGGCACGGCAACACCAGGACATTTGACCTTTGATGGCGGCAGATTGGAAATCCAAAATTTAGATTCTGTTGTGTTACATGCAAACCGAGGTATTACTCTGATGGCGGGCGGGGGCGAGATCGACACCGCCACGGATAATACGACGACCTATGCCGGGATCATCGCAGGTAGCGGCACCTTAAGCAAGGGTCTAGATGGCACGCTGGAACTCTCCGGGGCCAATAGTTACACGGGGCTTACCACGGTGAGTGACGGCACGTTACGGCTTGCCGGCGGCGCGGCGATCCCGGACACTGGCGCGGTGAATCTTAGTACCTCCGGGTCGATGTTGCGGCTGTTGGCCAACGAGACGATCGGCTCGCTGACGGGTATTGCGGGAACGAGCGTGATCTTGCAGAACAATTCTACATTGACCACGGGAGATGCAGGCAATACAACCTTTGCTGGGGTGATGAGTGGCGCGGGGGGCAATCTAAGTAAGCAGGGCGCAGGAACATTCACCCTCTCGGGGCTGAATACCTATACCGGACTCACGACGGTGAATCAGGGGACCCTGGCCTACGGGATTAGCAACGCCCTGGACGCAGGGGCGATAACGGTGAACAATGGCACGCTGGATATTGGCACCTTCTCGGACACGGTGGCCGCGGTCACCCTGGTCAACGGCAGCATCACCGGGACGACCGGGGTGCTGACTGGCACGAGCTACGGTGTACAGAGCGGCACAATCAGCGCCAAACTCGCTGGGACAGGGGCACTGAGCAAAACCACGGACGGCACGATGACGCTCTCCGGAACGAACACCTACACCGGCGCGACAACGGTGACTGCGGGCACACTGGTCGCCGCCAACGCTGCTGCGCTTGGCGCAACCGCGGGCAGCACCACGGTGACAAACGGCGCAACCTTGGAAATTGCCAATGTCGCCATCGGCAATGAAACCGTGACCTTAAACGGTACGGGCATCGGTGAAAACGGGGCGTTAATCGGTTCCGGCACGGCGTCGCTTTCGGGGCCCATCACCCTTGCCACCGCCAGCGCCCTGGGCGCGGCGACCGGAAATGCACTAACGCTCAGCGGCACGATCGAAGGCGCCGGGGCGCTCAATGTTCTGGGGGGCGGCACGGTCACACTGGGCAACACCGTGGGAAACAACACTGCGCTTGCCTCGTTCAGCGGCGCCACCGGGACTGCACTGGCGGTTAACGGTAGTTTGATCAAGACCAGCGGCGCGCAGACCTATAGCGGCACCACCACCTTCGGCGGCGCGACAACCCTGCGCACGACAGCGGGGGGCAGTATCAGCGCGCCCGGCACCATGACCGCGACCGCCGGGACGCTTACCCTCGACACGGGCGCAGGCGACGCGACTTTTACCAACAACGGCAACGATTTCAGCACGGTTACGGCAACCAGCGGCAAAAATATCTCCTTCGTTGACGCAAACGCTCTTGCCATCGCAGGCATTGCCGCCACCGGCATGGTGGATGTGCGCACCCAAACCGGCGACCTGACCCTGAACAATGCCATTGCGACGACCAGCACCAGCGCCAATGCAGTTACCCTGATCGCAGATGCCGCTGCCACGCCGAACGCCACGGGCAGCGGCGGCAACTTCAAAAATCCCGGCTCGGCCGCCATTACCACCGGCGATGGCGGCGCCTGGCAAATCTATAGCGGCAACCCTACCGGCACCAGCCGAGGCGGACTGGCCGAGGGTGGCAAACGCTACAATGTCGACGACGGCAGCGACCCGCTTGCCGCTGGGAATCGGCTCTACTTCCGCATTCAGCCGACCCTGACCTTGACCGCCGAGGACAAGACAAAGACATACGGCGATGCAAATCCCACCTTCAGTTACAGCTACGCCGGCCTAATCGACAACGATCTGCTCGGTGGTGCCATCAGCAGCGGACCTAGCTACACCGTCGACGGTTCCACCTCCACCTCCGGTCAGTTAACGGCGGACACCCCCCATAACATCATCCCGAACGCAATTGCCACCAACCTCGGCTATTCCTTGGGCTATGCCAATGGCGCACTTACGGTGAACCAAAAATCCCTGACCATCTCTGTAACCGGCGCGAACAAGGTGTATGACGGTGGCTTGGGGGCAACCGTCACCTACGCAGACAACCGTGTAGCAGGAGACCTTCTCACCATCGGTAGCGGCACAGCCGCCTATCTCAACAAGAACGTCGGCACAGGCAAGAATGTGAACGTGACCGACATTACTCTGACCAACATGGATGCAGGCAACTACACCTTCAACACCACCGCCGCC
>CALMMG010000023.1 GCA_937868185.1 uncultured Pseudomonadota bacterium | reverse complement strand
GGCAGCACAAAACGGAAGGATTCCTCAAAGGGGTTATCCCCCTTCACGCCGCAGACCCTGTTCACCTTGGGCAGATTCCTGGTCCAGCCGTGGGCGCGAAGGCTGAGCAGGATATGGAACAACTCCTCGTCATCGGTGAGGATCATCCCCCCTTCCATGGTGGAGATGTGATGGCTGAAAAACGAACTGAAACTCCCCATGATCCCGAAGGTTCCTGCCATCTTTCCCGCAACGGTGGCGCCCATGGACTCGCAGTTGTCCTCAATAAGGATCACACTCTTGCCTGCCAGGATCTTCTGAATCGCCTCGAAATCGTTGGGATTCCCCAAGAGATTCACGGCCATGACCAGCCGAGTCCGCTCGCTTACGGCGTCGGCAAGCTGGACAAGGTCATAATTCAGGGTGGCAGGATCGATATCGACAAATTTCAACTTCAAGCCGTACTGATGCAGGGGAAAATAGGTGGTGCTCCAGGAAACCGCAGGCACAATGACCTCATCCCCGGCCACCAGCCGTTCTGCTTTGTTTTCCCGGTAAAAAAGGGCGGCAACCATGAGCAGGTTCGCCGAAGAACCGGAATTGACCATGACACAGAAGCGTGAGCCGAAATGTCGGGCAAACTCCTGTTCAAAGCTTGCGACATGCTCGCCCATGGAAAATTTGCCGGATTGAACAACCTGGGCCATGGCCTCATATTCAGCCTCATCCCAGGAGGTACATGCCAAGGGATATCTGCTCATGCTTGGTGCTCCTGCTGTTGCAAGTAATAGTCGTACGCCTGCTCAATGCCTTGCCGGAGCGAGACTTGCGCGGTCCAGCCCCAGGCAGCAGCCCGTGTCACATCGACGAGTTTGCGCTGCATGCCCACGGGCTTTGCCAGATTGTGCACAAAGGTGCCCCGGAAACCGACCACCTCGCCAACCGTCTGGTAATATTCAAGGATGGTGCAATCCTGCCCTATCCCCACGTTCATCATCTCCGGCAGGGTGTCATAGGAGCACACCGCCCTGACCAGGCAATCGGCCAGGTCGCCGGCGGACATGAACTCCCGCCGGGCAAGGCCGTCGCCCCAGATTTCCACCGTCTCCCGGTTCTCCTGCCTGGCCCGGTGCATCTTGTGGATAACAGCCGGAATGAGATGGGAACTGGCCGGGTCGAAATTATCATGCCGGCCGTAGAGATTGCAGGGGATCAGGGTTTTATAGGCATAGCCGCTGTCTTCCCTGGCGATATACTGGCAGAGGCGGGCGGTGGCGATCTTAGCCAAGGCGTACCCTTCGTTGGTGGGCTCCAATTCCCCCTGGAGGATCATCTCCTCCCGCAGGGGGTTGGCGGCGTTGCGCGGATACATGCAGGAACTGCCGAGATTGATAAGGCGGGGCACACCCTGCTGGCGCGCTGCCCAAACCAGATTGCGACCCATGTCGAGATTATCGAGAAAAAACCGGACCGGCTCCCGCAGATTCGCCTCAATCCCGCCGACCCGGCCTGCGGCGTGGATAATCACCTCAGGCTGGTGCTCAACGAGATACTGGGCCACCTGCCCGTAATCGAGCAGATTGAGCTCACTACTGGAAGGGGCCAGAAGCGCGAACCCGGCCACTGCCGGATGCTCCAGAAAATTACGCCCTACCAGGCCGTTGCCGCCGGTTATCAGAACTTTTCTTTTCATCGAAACAAGACGCAAGAGAGGGGGTTACGGCTGTTCATGCCGGGAAAAAACCTTAAACCCGCTCTGCTGGCAGAGTTTATCCCGCCGGGCGATCTCAAGATCCTCGTGTACCATCTCGGTTACCAGCTGCCCAAAGGTAATCTTCGGGGTCCAGCCCAGCTTTTCCTTGGCCTTGGTCGGGTCGCCCAATAAAGTTTCCACCTCCGTGGGCCGGAAGTAACGCGGGTCCACTCGGACAATGACCTGTCCCACAGAAAACGCGGTGCCTTCAGGAGCCTCAGCCAACGAAGCCACGATACCGATCTCGGCAACCCCTTCCCCCTCCCAACGGAGTCGAACCCCAAGCTCCCCGGCCGCCACCTCAACAAACTCCCGCACGCTGTGCTGTTCGCCCGTGGCGATGACGAAATCCTCCGGGCTTTCCTGCTGGAGCATGAGCCACTGCATCTCGACGAAATCCTTGGCATGTCCCCAGTCCCGCAGGGCATTCATGTTGCCGAGATAGATGCAGCCTTGGAGGCCAACACCAATCCGGGCCAGACCCCGGGTGATCTTTCTGGTGACAAAGGTTTCGCCGCGGATCGGGGATTCGTGGTTAAAAAGAATTCCGTTGCAGCCATAGATGCCATAGGCTTCCCGGTAATTCACCGTTATCCAGTAGGCATAAAGCTTGGCCACCGCATAGGGAGATCTGGGATAAAAGGGGGTGGTTTCCCGTTGTGGGGTCTCCTGCACCTTACCAAACAGCTCCGAGGTCGAAGCTTGATAGAATCTGGTCTTTTTCTCCAGCCCCAAGATCCTGATCGCCTCCAATATCCGCAAGGCGCCGAGGGCATCCGAGTCCGCAGTGTATTCCGGCTCCTCAAAGGAAACGGCCACATGACTCTGGGCCGCCAGATTGTACACCTCATCGGGCTGCACCTTCTGGATGATCCGAATCAGGCTGCTGGAGTCGGTCATATCGCCATGATGCAGGATGAAAGCAACGTCTGTCTCATGGGGGTCCTGAAAGATATGGTCGATGCGATCGGTGTTAAACAGGGAGGTCCGCCGCTTCAAGCCATGGACCTCGTAGCCTTTTTCCAGGAGAAATTCCGCCAGATAGGCACCGTCCTGCCCTGTCACCCCGGTAATCAATGCTTTTTTCTTCATCTCCACTCCTGCTCCTGATGCACTGCCGCTGCAAGCCCAGTTGCTTTTGCCTTGGCCTGCCGGCAGAATATTGCTGTATACTTATCCAAAACCCATGAGCACACGTTGCGCTGCTCACCGTATTTATTCTGCGCCACATCCTACTATGGAAGCAGCAAATTCTCAAGCCAACGCTGCCATAAACCTGACAAGACGGAGAAAAAACAGCATGGCCAACTATGATTACGATCTCGGTATTATCGGTGGCGGTGCGGCAGGGCTCACGGTGGCTTCCGGTGCAGCGCAGCTCGGGGCCAAAACCTTGCTGATAGAAAAAAAGGCGGCGCTTGGCGGCGACTGCCTTCACTATGGCTGCGTGCCGAGCAAGACCCTGCTCAAAACCGCCCATGTTTACCACCTCATGAAAAACGGGCCAAAATTCGGCCTTCCCGCCTTTACCCCTCCTGGAGTGGACTTCCGGCAGGTTGCCGCCCGGATCAACTCGGTGATAAACGCCATCCAAGAGCATGACTCGGTGGCGCGGTTTTGCAAGCTCGGAGCCAAGATCGAATTCGGCAATCCGGTGTTCACCGACGAACACACCATTGCCCTGGGCAACAAAACCATCTCCGCCCGCGCCTGGGTCATCGCCACCGGTTCATCCCCGGACATCCCCGCCATCGAGGGGTTAACGACAACCCCCTACCTGACCAACCGCGACCTCTTTTCGCTCGACACGCTGCCCACCTCGATGATCATTCTCGGCTGCGGTCCCTTTGGAGTAGAAATGGCGCAGGCCTTCTCCCGACTTGGCACCAAAGTAACGGTAATCCAGCGCAGCGGCCAGATCTTAAGCAAGGAAGACCGGGACATGGCCTATATCGTTCAGCAGGCGCTGGTGGAAGAAGGCATAACCTTTCTCCTGAACACGACGGTGGTCCGGGTGGGTGATCTGGGGAGCGAGCGGGAGGTGACAGTGAAGACTGCGGCTGGCGAAACCAAGCGCCTCAGGGGTGCAGCGATTCTGGTCGCCCTTGGCCGTACCCCTAATGTGACGGGCCTTGGCCTTGAAAAAATCGATATCCCTTTCGATCATAACGGGATCACCGTGAACAGCTATCTGCGGACCAGTCACCGCCATATCTATGGTGCAGGCGACGTCATCGGCGGCCATCAATTCACCCATGTTGCCGGTTATGAAGGCGGGGTGGTGTTGCGCAATGCTGTTTTTCGTCTCCCGCAGAAAGCCGATTACACCCTGGTGCCCTGGTGCACCTATACCCATCCTGGCCTGGCCAGCATCGGCTTGAACGAAAAAAGCGCCAGCAAAGCCGGGATCGACTATACGGTTTGGAGCGAGGATTTCAGGGATAATGACCGGGGTTTGGCCGAAGGGGAAAGTGTCGGAAAGATCAAACTGCTGCTCGGCCGCAGGGGAAAACCTCTTGGCGTTCAGGTTCTGGGTCCCCAGGCTGGGGAGATCTTGAACGAATGGGTGGCGGTGATGAACGGCGGAATGGGGTTGTCAAAGATTGCCTCGGCCATCCATCCGTACCCCACCTTGGGCGAGATCAATAAAAGAGTGGCCGGAGCAGTTTTTGCCAAAAAAATATTTTCGGAACCCGTGCGCAAGGGCCTCAAATTCTTTTTCCGCCTTAGGGGCAAGGCATACGAGGAGGAGGAGTAACCGCCTATTCCACCGTAACACTCTTGGCCAGGTTGCGGGGCTGGTCCACATCGCAGCCGCGCAGGGTGGCGATCTCATAGGCCAGCAGCTGCAGGGGGAGAACAAAAAGAATCGGGTTCAATTCCTCATGGCAGAGCGGCACCATGATAACCTGCTCGGCGATGCGCTGGCAGTTTTTGTCGCCCGCATTGGCAACGAGAATGATCCTGCCATTTCTAGCCTTGACCTCTTCCACGTTGGAAATGACCTTTTCATAGACGCTGTCACGAGGGGCCAGGGCGAGAACCGGCATGTCCCGGTCGATGAGCGCAATGGGGCCATGCTTGAGTTCCCCTGCCGCATACCCTTCAGCGTGAATGTACGATATCTCCTTGAGCTTCAAGGCCCCTTCCAGGGCAATGGGAAAATT
>CALMMG010000022.1 GCA_937868185.1 uncultured Pseudomonadota bacterium | reverse complement strand
GGCTGCCGCCGGTCAGGATATCGCCGTCGCTGCCGCCCAGCATGAAGGCGCGCTGCTCCTCAGCCGTGGCATTCATGGCTTGGGTGCCTGCCTGGATGTACCAGTCAAGCAGCTCGGGCAACTGCGCGACGATGATGGCGCGGTCGTTGGCTGGCAGGATGTCCAGGTATTTGGTGAAGTACATGGTGTAACCCTTGGCCGCAGTCAGGGTATCCGCCACGTCCATCCGGTCGAAATGGATGCCGCCGGTTTCTGCGTCGAACAGGGTCGCGTTGGAATCGGGCCGGTTGCCGTAATACGCCTGCATGGCAAAAGCGGTCAGCGCCTTGGTCAGGTCGTTGTTCGCCATTGTCAGGCCGCTGTCTTGGGCGATCTTCTCCATGTCTGACGCAAAACGATCAAGCATTCCATCGGGCTGCACCGTATCTTCTACGCCAAGCTGATGACGCAGGAGCATGTGGAGTAAATCGGTTTTGTCCGGATTGCGCGAATTCGCGGCGAACAGATTTTCATCCAGTAGCTCCGTCACCAAGTCTGGCAGTGCCTGGGCCACAAGAAGAAAAGTGTCCGAGGCCTGTAAGGCAGTCAACAACGCCATCGAATGACGATCACCCATGGAGGCGGTCGAGTTGCCCAATGAAATTGGAGGATTATCATTTCCAACCAAGGTATCCGGGGAAAATCTGATTTTGCTCAGGACTTCTCCCTCAATAGAGTATTGGGTCACGTTCGATTCTCTGTTAAGCGCAATCGGTATGCCCACAACCGATGCGATTAGAGCGCTGTATGCTGCGAAACTCGAATCCAAGTAACCTGAAGCAGTTATGGTTGCTAAAGCACCAACCATGACTGCGGGACTTATGGCCGCCAACTGGAAAGGCGCCTCGTCGAACACGGTCGCCTGCTTGTCGAAGAACACCGCCATAAGCGAGGCCAAACCTCCGCCAAGCGAGTGCCCCGTAAATGTTATATTGGCTTCGGGATGGTCTTTCCTGAAATCTAAATAATATGACATTGCTTCGAATATCTGGGGCGCGGGGAGCCCCATTCCTGCGGTCCAATTCAATGGATCCGCAATCTTGTCGTTTGTCCCGGTGTAAGAAATGACTATCTCTCCGGTTTGATCGTTCTTGTAAATACCAGCGGAGAAACCCGTAAATCCATCAGGTTGCCAGTCGAGTTCAGTCCAGCCTTTGGGAATACCAATTTCGTTACGTTGTGATGCGGCATAGACACGTGTTGCGAGTTGCATGTATTCGAGTGGACTAATCATGGACAATCCTCCAACTGAGGTAATCTCTGTAATTTTATGCGGTTACATCAATCTCCGCAAACCTGGCGTGCTGGTCCCACTTGCTTGAGTGCCCGGCTATAGCCAATTTCTGCATTCCCCTTGCGCTTTGTTTCCAGATCAACGAATTTCGGCATATCAACGCCGTCCCTGATGAATAGATTTGTAGTGAACTTTTCAAACGTTTCGGGAAGCGCCTCCTCAATCCAGACGCCCTCTCGATAGACGTACTTGGAGTAAACCTCGCAAGCCGTCTTAATGCCCACACTAGTAAAAATAATGGGGTGTCCAGAATCCACATCAAGAATCAAAGGTTTTTCTGGCCATGTGCGGTAATTTTTCGATGATCTCCACTCAACTATTTTCCCTGACCCATCCGGGTGGACAAAGCGCATGCGACGTTCTTTGGGTTTGGTGCCGCTGCGGTTAGATACTATTTCGCCACCGCCTCTCTCATGGAGGGTTTCCCGGTCAACGACAATGATCCGGCCATCGCTTAGCTGCACCTCTTCTTTCCATTTCTCCGAACCGCCAAAGCCCAAAAACCCGAATGCGTTCATGCTTGTCCCCATGATCAAGATTGCAACGAACAAACCCAGTGTCCCTTTCGCGTTTTTCATGCCGCCATCCTCCATGTTGTGTCGTTGTTATCCTCGGCTCCGCCGGTCAAGATGTCCTTGCCGCCATTGCCCACCAACACATCGGCCTGGCTGCCGCCGGTTAGGGTATCATTGCCGCTGCCGCCCAGCATGAAGGCGCGCTGTGTTCCGGCAGTGGCGGTCATGGCCTGCTTGCCTGCCTGGATGTACCAGTCAAGCAGGTTGGGTAACTGCGCGACGATGAGGTTGCGGTCATTGGCTGGCAGGGTAGCCAGGTATTTGGTGAAGTACATGGTGTAGCCCTTGGCCCCAATATTGCCATCCAGCGTATCCGCCACGTCCATCCGGTCGAAATGGATGCCACCGGTTTCCGCGTCGAACAGGGTCGCGTTGGAATCGGGCCGGTTGAAGTAATACGCCTGCATGGCAAAGGCGGTCAGCGCCTTGGTCAAATCGTTGTTCGCCATGGTCAGGCCGCCGTCTTGGGCGATTTTCCACAGGTCGGTGGTAAAGCGGTTGAGCATGTGGTCGGCAGTGGTCACGCCGGGGGCGTTACCGAATTCATGCCGAATGAGGTGGTCGAGGAGATTGCGATTGTCTGGATCATCTGTCCTATACGCAAACAAATTCTTATCAAACATCATCCCCAACAGACCGGTGAGTTTCTTGGTAGCCTCGCGCAGGGTCTGGCCGCTAGCAGCCGCGCTCTGGTCGCTTTGCAAAAAGGCGGTGAGAAGAGCTTGGGCGTGGAGATCGCCGCCGGAGATGTCCGTTGGCCCGTGCGTCAACACGTTTGCAGGCGGAGTCGTGCCGATAGTACTATATTCGCTGAACGGAAAAGTGGAGGAGAGGAATTCGCCGTCCACCCGGATATTGTTGATTAGGTTGATGTTGGGGATGCCGCCGTATGCCATAGCCGCCCGCAGTTGCAGAAAATTGGTCAGACCGGCCAGATCATTCTCGGTGTAGTGCCTAAGAAGCAGGTCGTCTTTAAGATCACCGGCGACATTCGGGGTGTACAGGGTCAGTGGGTTCCAAAACGAGTTCGCTTGTGCCGAGTTGGCAAAAGGTGCCTGGTCGAAGGTGGTCGCTTGTACGCCAAAAAAGACGCCGATCAATGCGGCCAGCCCGCCGCCCAGCGAATGGCCGGTGAGAGTGATGGTGGCATTAGGGTTAAGTGCCATTACTTGCGCTTTTACTTGTAGATAGTATTCGGCTGCCTGCAAGAGCTGGACTGAGCCAAAGCCTGTAGCCAAACCAGCGTCGGCCGCCCAGTCTCCTAAATAGTCTTTGTCGTAGGTGCCTGCAAAGGAGATAACGATCTCTTTCGGGTTGGCAGAATTTTGGAAAGACACCGCTTCAAAACCTGACGCCTCTGTGAACATTGGGTAGTCTGGATTTTTCGGCACATGAGCAAACTCCAACCACCCCTGCGGAATCGGGAATTGGTTTATCAAAGGACGTGTTACTTGGTATGCCAGACCTGCAAACAGAGCGTATTCAATATCGGTAGCCATGATTCCCTCTTAACTGCTAATCTTGGTCTTTATTTGATTATTGACTCATTACTTCTCTTCAGTTGGCTTCATCGGAAGCGGCGGCTTAAAACTACGGTATTGTTGAGAGTTATAATCGGGACACGCCACGTTTGATATTGTTGTCTTCTTCGGATCAAGCGGCTCCCGCAGGATGGTTTTAAATTCGGGTATTTCCGAGTGAGCATTGAGCTGTTTGATTTTCTCGGCAGACACCAAGCCCATCTTGACCAACTCTTCTTCCTGCCGTCCTCGAATATCGAGGGCAACGTTAATGGTTTTGAACTCGGCAGGAAATTCGGATAACTGGATACGTTGCCATGCCTTGCCATCGTATTTGAAGAAAACGTAAGGCGGATTCGGTCTGCCCCATTTGTTGTAAGACAGGCACAGGTTAGGTGAGGCAACGAGGTAAGGCGTGCCGTTCAAAACATGCACCGCCAACAAATTGAAATTGGTGCGCCCGAGGTCTTCCCCATATTCGCTGGTCCAGGTGATGGTCTTGTTTGAGTTCGGCAGCTCGAAGGAAATAGTATGTTCCTTGATCGGCGACGACTGCCCAGGCTCATGCCGCCCGCCGTAACTTTGCGCACGCTTGACGATGATCTTGCTGCCATCATGTAATAGCACTTCTTCTTTCCAACTTGTTCCGCCAAAACCCAGAAAACCGAATGCGTTCATGCTTGTCCCCATGATCAAGGTTGCAACGAGCAAACCCAGTGTTCCATTCGTGTATTTCATGCCGCCATCCTCCAGTTCCAATCGTTGCCAGCGCCGCCATACAGGAAATCATTGCCGCCATCGCCAAACAGGGTGTCGTTGTCCCCTTCGCCAAACAGCATATCCCTGCCGCTGCCGCCGAAGATTGTGTCGTCACCGGATTCCGTGGCGTCAACCAATCCGAAATTTGTATACGTCACCGAGCTGGGGTATCCCAGGTTGGGGTCGTAGGTCATCTGGAAATTCATTGCCGCGATGTCGGCAGGGGTAAAATTTCCACCGCCGCGGTTGTAGATATAGTCGGGAAAGGAGAGATCGCCGCCCAGGATGTCGTCCCCGCTGCCGCCGGTAATAAAATCGTTACCCACGGAACCGAGGACGACATCATTGCCATTGTCTCCACCCAAGGTGTCATTGCCCGCGCCACCATCCACAAAGTCATTGTCATCGCCGCCAGAGACAAAGTCATCGCCGTAGACAGCCAGGATTACATCCTTGCCTGCCTCTCCCTTCAAGATGTCGGACTGGCCTGTCTGTCCCCAGGGGTTGAGGAGGGCATAATACCCCGGGTTATCGTTGAGGAGGTTAATCTCGCCGCTGATAAGATCGTTGCCGCTGCCGCCGCTGATGACATCACTGCCGGCCAGGCCGAAGAGTTCGTCATTGCCGGAGCCGCCGTTGATCTCCAGGTTCGGTGGCGAGGTGTCACCGCTATAGACAAAAGACGGCGCCTCGGCAAAACTGTAAAAGGAGAAATTTCCATAGACGCCGGTCTTCGGGTTTAAAGTATCCAGCCACAGTTGCACCGAAGTATTATCGTTGCCGGCGGTGCCGGCCATGGTCTGATTGGCTGGGGGGAGTTCCAGTTCGGTCTTTGTCAGAGTGATGCCGAAGTCGTTTCTGGTGTAGTTTTCGATCGTAACAATGCCGTTAAAATAGTAGGTCAGGGTATTGTCGGCCACATCGTACTTGACGGTTTCGTTGCTCGATGTTCCCCGGTAGTACTCGCCGCCCTCATCCGCATAGGCGAATTTGAACGCTATATCGCCCACGTTGTTGCCGTTAAAGTAGACAACGCCGCTGTGGTCGGAATCGTTGATGGTATCGTTTGCGGCTGCGTAGTAGGTGTCGTAGCCTGCACCGCCAGAGAGGACGTCGGCCTCAGTGTCCGTGCCCCCCATCAACACGTCATCCCCGCCCCAGCCGGCCAGTGTGTCTTTCCCGCCATTGCCCACCAGCACATCGGCCTGGCTGCCGCCGGTCAGGATATCGCCGTCGCTGCCGCCCAGCATGAAGGCGCGCTGGTCTCCGGCCGTGGCGTTCATGACTTCTTTGCCTGCCTGGATGTACCAGTCGAGCAGGTTGGGCAACTGCTGCTTGAGGACATCGGTTGTACCGCCCAATGACAGACTATTCAGATAGGCCGTGA
>CALMMG010000021.1 GCA_937868185.1 uncultured Pseudomonadota bacterium | reverse complement strand
TTGTCGTAGATCAAAACGGTGCGCGGCACCATGAAAGAGCTGTCCGGAAACTGGGCCAGGGGCGGATTGCTCTCCGGCAACCGCTCCATGAAGCGCACCATGTCGTACCCCAGAAACCCGACCGCCCCGCCGAAAAACCGCGGCAGCAGCTCCGGATCGCAAGCCATCTCGGAGTTGCAGGCATTGAAGGACTTGAGCAGAGCCTGCAGGGCCTCAAGCGGGTCGCCCTCCTGCTCCTGCACTGCGCCTTCACGGGTGATGGTAATCCGGGTGCCGCGGCTGGCAAAGGTGACGATGGGATCAAACCCGATAAAGGAATAACGCCCCCATTTTTCGCCACCTTCGAGGCTTTCAAAGAGAAAGGCGTGCGACTCCCCCGCCGCCACCTTGGCAAAAATGGTCAACGGCGTATCAAGGTCGGCAACGATTTCCCGATAGATCGGCACTAGGCCGGCATCGACCGCCAGACGTTCAAACTCCGGCAAGGAAGGTCGGAACATGATGGGTCCTCTCAACTCACAAAAAAAAGCCATGGAACACTGGCGTCCCATGGCTTTTTGCTTTTTTGATCACAGCGAAACACTCTTCATAATATACAGGATACCCTGTGCACGGCGGAAGAGGCACAACCAGCCCGACCGGATGAACCTTGCGCACAGCTTTCTCCCTGGGGAAAAAACCGCGGCAGGAATCCAGCCGCTAACGGCCCTCGCGTTATTACGCGGCGCCCAACAGGGCGTTTACCCGCTTGGTCAGACGGGAAACCTTGCGTGAGGCGTTCTTTTTGTGGATGGAGCCTTTCACCGCTGTCTTCTCGATAACAGGGATCGCCGCCTTCAATGCTTCCTGGGCCTGATCCCCGGCTTTTTGCTCAAGGGCCTCCAGAACCTTCTTCACAACGCCCTTCATCTTGCTCTTGTTGGAGCGGTTGCGAAGCCGTTGCAACTGGTTCTGACGATTCCTTTTCTCGGCGGATTTATGATTAGCCAATTTTCAACTCCTGTTCACTGTAATATTGTTGGTTGACTCAAGTCGCTCTGCCCGCGCCGTGTTAGGGCTGGCAGGATTTCTGCCCGTCGCCGTTTCCCGGCAAGACCAACAGAAAGATGCTGGAAAATTTCGTGACGATAAACCAATCCCACTGCCTTGTCAAGCAACAACTGGACAGTCCGTTTCGAATATTTTCCCAGGCACGGGACGGGCTTTTCCAAAAAAACGACCGATCTCCTCAATTTTTTTAAAAAAATTCATTCATGCCCCTTGCTTGACGCAGTGCTTTTCGTTTACTTTAAGGATGCTGTTATTTTTTCTTCCCACTCTTTTTTTTATAACAGGTCCCGATGCTTGAATTCGCACAGTCACTTCGCTGGCAAGACATCTTCGACATCCTGATTGTCTCGTTCATCATCTACCGGGTCATGCTGCTGATTCGCGGGACACGGGCCGTCCAGATGCTGGTCGGCATCGTTGTCCTCATCACGCTCTATTTTGCCGCGCGGGAACTCGCATTCCTCACCCTGTACTGGCTGCTGGGAACATTTTTAAGCTCGATCTTCCTGATCATCATCATCATCTTCCAGCGGGATATCCGGCGGGCCCTTACCCAGGTGGGACAAACCACCTTTTCCAAACCACAGGAAGACACGGTTCGCATCCTGCTTGAGATTGTCCGGGCAGCCCAGCAAATGGCCCAACGGAAGATCGGCGGCCTCATTGTCATCGAACGGGAAACCGGACTCAACGACTATATCGAATCCGCGCACCGCCTGGACGCCATCGTCAGCAGACAGCTTCTGCTCAGTATTTTCCAGACCACCGCCCCTCTCCACGACGGAGCGGTGATCATCCACAACGACCGTATCCGCTCAGCCGGCGCCTTGCTCCCCCTGACGCGCAACCCTTACATCAGCAAGCAACTTGGCACCCGGCACCGGGCAGCCATAGGCCTTTCCGAGGAAACCGACGCGGTGATCATTGTCATCTCCGAAGAAACCCAAAAAA
>CALMMG010000020.1 GCA_937868185.1 uncultured Pseudomonadota bacterium | reverse complement strand
CTTGGGGCCCATCTTCTACTTTGCTCACTATTCAGTTTTCAATGATCGCTGCGCCAGGGGTCTGACCCGAAGTCAGTCTTGGCCTCCCTCGTTGGGGAGAGCGGCAAATTAGTCGATCCGGCCCCCCCCGTCAACCCTATTTTTTACTTTTTATTCGCCAAGCACCAAAAAGCACAGTAATACGTTGAAATAAATTGATTTTTTTCTTGTTGACCGACCTTACTTGTTTGTGAATTAATACAATTGAATCATTCTCATACTATATAATGTATTAGACAAAAATGGCGATTGCCTTGGAGGATGACCATGCACGAAGCGCTCTTTTACAACCAAACCCCAGATGCCCCTGACCATGTCCGCTGCCTGCTCTGCCACCACCATTGCCTGATCGGTGATGGTCACCGAGGTATCTGCAAGGTCAGAGAGAATCGGAAAGGGACTCTTTACAGCCTCAACTACGGGCGCTTGATCAGCGAAAATATCGATCCCATCGAAAAAAAACCCATTTTTCACTTACTGCCCGGCTCCCACTCCTATTCCATTGCCACGGTGGGCTGTAATTTCCACTGCAAGCACTGCCAGAATTACGAGATCTCCCAGTATCCCTATCGCCATGCTGGAGATATCCCCGGCGTCCTGCGCACCCCGAAAGAAGTGGTCGAAGCCGCGCAACGATCCGGGTGCCAGTCCATCAGCTACACCTATGTGGAACCTACCATCTTCTACGAATTCGCCCTCGATACTGCAAAACTGGCGCGGGCGGCGGGTCTGAAGAATGTCTTTGTCAGCAACGGCTATACCGGCCCTGAAGCCACCAAAGAACTGGCCCCGGTTCTCGATGCCAACAATATCGACCTCAAGGGGTTCACCGATAAGTTCTACAAGGAGGTGTGTGGCGCCAGACTACAGCCTGTCCTGGACACGATCCGGCTCATGAAAGAGCTGGGGGTCTGGGTGGAGGTCACCACCCTGGTAATTCCGGGCTGGAACGATTCGGACGGGGAGCTCCGCGACATTGCCCGTTTCATCAAAAGCCTTTCTGCGGATATCCCCTGGCATGTCACCCGTTTCTGGCCCACCTATAAGATGACCGACCGCACCCCCACCCCACACCACACCCTGGTCCGCGCCAGGGAGATCGGTCTGGCCGAGGGACTGCACTATGTCTATGTCGGAAATATCCCCGGCGACACCGGGGAAAACACCTCCTGTCCAACCTGCGGGAAATTGGTTATAGAGCGGACTGGCTTCATGGTAACCCAGCAACACATGACCGGCGCAAACTGCAACCACTGCCAAACGCCCATCGCCGGCATTTTTTAGGCGCCGCTTCGAAACAATCAATTCGTTACAGCTCCTTATGCCGGACATCTCTTCCCATGAACCGTTATTGCTTTACCCTGCGGCTTATTCAGCCAGACAACAGCGTCTTTTTGCTACAACGACTTCACTGGACTCACGGGCAGGCAAAGATAAGCTCCCCGCCTTCTTCCAACGGCCCGCTCCCGTAATTCTTATTGACGAAAAAGCCGCTATCAGTTTTAATACTTTGATTTTTACCTGAGGTCTGCAACCGGCATATTTTCTCGTACAGAAAGGGCACCTTAATCCTTGCTATATACTCTGTATCAACTTTTCGGCTGGCTCTTTTTCATTGCCGTTTTTCCTTTTGCCTGTGTCTACCTTGGACTCTCTGGCAAACATCGCCAAGGTCTTCGGCAGCGCTTTGGCCATGTGGAAGATGTGCAACTTGACGAAGACAAACCCGTCCGCATCTGGCTGCATGCTTCATCTGTCGGCGAAATCCAGGTCGCCAGAGCCCTGATTTCCGAGATCAAAAATCAGTTGCCCGAAGCGTCCATCGTTGTCTCAACCGGACATCGGCAAGGTCTGATCATGGCGGCAAACCAGCTCCCAAGCGATGTTCCCTGTTTTTTTTCGCCGCTTGATCTCATCGGCATTGTCAACCGGACGCTGAAAACGATCCGGCCTACTATATATGTCTGCCTGGAAACAGAACTCTGGCCAAACATCATCCGGCAGGCCCAACACCACGGCGCAACGCTGTTCCTGCTGAACGGCCGCCTTTCTAAAAATTCGTATGCCGGTTACCGAAAAATAAAAAGCTTTATGCATGACCTGCTTTCCTGTTTCACTAAAATCTCCGTTATCCAGGGTGGCGATGCCAAACGGTTCAGGGCCCTAGGTGCAGACCCGGCTCACATAAGGATCTTGGGCAACGCCAAGTACGACCAGTCCAGCACCCTGACGGACCCGAAGCTGGCCGAACGCTATCGGCAGATGCTGGACATTCACCTCCAGCAACCGGTGCTGGTTACCGGCAGCACCCATACCGGCGAAGAGGCGATGCTGATTGAGGTGTTTCGCGCCTTGCAACAACGGCTCCCTGATCTTGTCTGGGTAATTGCCCCCCGGCATCTCCGGCGCCTCACTGAAATTGAAAAGCTCTTTGAGGAACAGGGCATCGCCACCATGCGGTTGCGCCAGGTTCAGGAGCAAGGCCGCAGCACCGAGGTGGTTCTCGTTGACACCATGGGTGAATTGGCGGGGCTCTACTCAATGGCCACCTATGTTTTCTGCGGAGGGAGCCTGGTAGAACGCGGTGGCCATAATGTTTTAGAGGCGGCGGCCTGGGGAACCCCTGTTTTTTATGGGCCCCACATGGCGGACTTTTCCGACGCCAAGGC
>CALMMG010000019.1 GCA_937868185.1 uncultured Pseudomonadota bacterium | reverse complement strand
ACGATTACATCACCAAGCCCTTCAGCCCCAAGATCCTCATCTCCCGGATCAAGGCCGCTCTGCGCCGCAAAGAGGGGTTGAGCGAAGAAGGGGGTGGGACCAAGAAAAACGGGCCGCTCACCATCCACGGGATCAGCATTGACCCCAACCGCTACGAGGTGTTGATTGGTGACGAAGCCATCACCCTGACCGTTACCGAATTCAGTATCCTGGAGCTTTTGGCCAGACGGCCGGGCTGGGTCTTCAACCGCCAGCAAATCATCGACGGGGTGAGGGGTTACGACTATGTCATCACCCCCCGCGCTGTGGACGTGCAGGTGTTCGGGCTGAGGAAAAAACTGGGCGAGGCGGGGAAATATATCGAAACCGTGCGCGGCATCGGCTACCGCATGCAGGGGTAGGGCAAAGCTCTCAGTTTCCCCCCCAGAGCTCAGACAAAAAGGTCGGTCAGTGCAAACCTCTCCCCGTCAAAAAGACCCAGATCGGTGATTTTAAGCGAAGGAATCACGGGCAGGGCCAGAAAGGCCATGGTCATGAAGGGGGTGTGCAGCCGGCTGCCGTTTTCCTTGACCCGCTGCTCAATGACGCTGTAGTCTCTGGCCATCTCTTCGCAACTCCCCAGCCCCATGAGGCCTGCCACCGGCAGGGCCATCATTCTTTCCTCCGCCCCGCACACAAAACAGATGCCGCCCCCGTTTTCCCCGAGCAGATTCACGGCCCGGGCCAGGTCCTGGTCGTTGCTGCCGATGACAATGAGGTTATGGGAGTCGTGGGCAATGGAGGAGGCCATGGCTCCGCGTTTAAGGCCAAAGCCGCGGACAAAGCCGAGGGCCGGGGGTGCGGACGTATAGCGGTTCTGGACCAGGATCTTCAAGAGGTCTACGGCCGGGTCTGCCTCAACCACGGTACTGCCTGGCGGTACGGAGTGAAACCCGCAGCCGGTGACAATCTGGCCGTCCGTCACCTCAATAACCTTGATCTGCGAACCCCTTGCCTGCACCCGCAGCTGTTCGACCATAAGCAGCGGAGCGTTGAAATGGTTGATCGGCTTGGGCTGCGCAACCTCAAAGAGGGGTTGTCCTTTATCGCTGACCATCTCGCCGCCAATCCAGGTACCGCTCACCTCCATGCGCGCAAGGTCGTCGACCATGATGAAGTCGGCCGGGTCGCCCTTTTGCAGCAGCCCGACCTTGAGCCCATAATGGCGCACCGGATTGACGCAAGCGCATTGCAGGAGGTCAAAAAGATCATGCCCCAAACTGAGCCCCTGTTTGACCAGCAGATTGATGTGGCCGCGGACCAGATCCGCCGGCTTGAGATCATCGCTGCAGAGCATGCATTGTCCGAAATGACTGGTGATGAGGGGATGCAACACCTCGAAATCCCGAGCGCTTGAGCCCTGGCGCAGCATAATCTGCATGCCCAGGGCCAGCTTCTCGTAACACTCGGCGAGGGTACCCGACTCATGATCGGTGGAGATCCCCGCCTGCGCATAAGCGACCAGCGACTCCCCCCGCAAACCCGGGGCGTGGCCGTCCACCCTTTTCCCCAGCTTCGCGGCGGCAGCAAGCTTGGCCATGACCTCCGGGTCCTGATTGATGACCCCGGGGAAGTTCATTATCTCGGCGAGAAAGAAGATGTCGTCGCGGGTGAGCAACGCTTCCACCCTACGGGCGTCAAGGGTGGCCCCGGAGTTTTCAAAACCAGTGGCCGGCACGCAGGAGGGGGCGCCGAAATAAAACTTCAGCGGCACCTGCTTGCCGCTCTCAATCATAAAGTCGATGCCGGCAATACCGAGGACATTGGCGATCTCATGGGGGTCGGCCACCACAGCCACGGTGCCATGGCACACCGCCTTGGCGCCAAAGGCGGCCGGGGTGAGCATGGAGCTTTCGATATGGATATGGGCATCGATCAAACCCGGCAGGATAAAGGGGCCTCTGGCCCCTGGGTCGGAGAGGATCTCAACGATCCGCCCCTGGTCGATCACCAGGGTGCCGGGAAATTGATGGCGGGCCACGGGGTCAACAATGATGCCGGATATCTTTTTCATCACTTCTCCGTTTTCCGGGCGATGTACACCACATGCCTGCGCCCGCCCCTCCCCGGACGTTGCCGGTTCACCGTGAACCCGGCCGCCTGCAGCCTTTTTTCAAAGGCCTGGTCCGGGTCTTCGGACCAGACGGCAAACACCCCGCCCGGCTTCAGGGCAGCCCGGCTTGAGGCCAGGGCCTTCTTACCGTAGAGATAATCCCCCCGGCCCTGGTCCCCCTCATAGGGGCCTTCGTAAAGGTCGAGGATGATCGCGTCAAACAGCTGCTCCTTGCCCTTTTTCGCCGCCTCAGCAATAACCTTGGCCACATCGGAAATCACCACCCTGACCCGGGGGTCGTCCACCGCCCCGTCGGTTAATGGGGCAATGACCCCCTGGCACCAGGTGACCATAATCGGGTTGAGCTCCGCCACCACCACCTCGGCATCGGGGGGGAGATGATCCAACGCCGCCTTGAGGGTGAAGCCCATACCCAGGCCGCCCACCAGCACCCTGGGCTTCTTGATCTCCTTCAACCCCGCACAGGCCAGCTCCGACAAAACGATCTCGGACATGTTGGCCGAGGAGTTCATCAGCACCCGGCTATCGATGGTGATCAGAAAATCCTTCTCGCCCCGCTGCCGCAGATCAAGGAGCCCCTCGTCGGTATCAATACTGTCCACTACCCGCCACGGTTGCGCCATCTATAATGCCCCCATCTTTTTGACCCGCCCCACTGCCCCGCTTTCCAAGCGCACCTTAATGCCATGGGGATGGGTGGGGGATTTGGTCAGGATATCTTTCACGATGCCCTCGGTGAGTTTGCCTGTCCGCTGGTCCTCTTTCAGCACGATGCACACCTGCAGCCCAGGCTTGATCTCGCTGCGATTCCTGCCAGCCATGCTGCTCACTTGATCTCCCGCTGGATCAGCGCCAGCAACTGGGCAAAGGTATCGCTGAAGTAATGGGGCGTAGTCTGGCCCGGACTGCTCGGGTTTTCCACATTTACCCCGTACTGGAGCCCCTGCTCGGTGAGCGCCTTGTACTTTTTCATCTTGCCCGCATATTTCGAACTGGGCCGCTCTTTCTCGGCAAGCAGGCCAAGGGAGACCAGGATCTTGTTCGCCTTGACCGTGGAGATCTCCACCTTCTTGTCTTTCAGCAGATTGGTGAGTGAATCTGTATTTTCCACCCTATCCTCCTTCAAGGTCCGCTCCTAAAAACACCACCCGGAGCCGCAACCACGTGATCTTTATCTTCAGCCGGACTGTCCCAAGCCGTCCGCCAGGAGCAGGGTCTCCAGGCAATGCTCCCGGATCCCGTAAAACTCCTTGATCTCCCGGATCTGACCCAGCAGCTCTGCCTGTTTGCGTAAGTCCCCTCCCTGCACCCCCAGGATCATCTTGTTCTTGCTCGTGTGTTCCAGAGAGACAAACTCGAAGATCTGGGTCTCATAGCCGGAGGCCTCCAGAAGCAGCCCGCGCAGGGAATCGGTGACCATCTCCGCCTCCTGGCCCAGATGGATGCCGTGCTTGAGCATGGGCTTGAGCAGCACCGGGCTGGTCATCTGGGGCCGGATCTGCTTGTGGCAGCATGGGGCGCACATGATGATCGCAGCGCCCGAACGGATCCCTAAGTGGATGGCGTAATCCGTGGCCATGTCGCAGGCGTGCAGGGCGATCATGATATCGATACTCTCCGGCGGAAAGCTGCGGATATCGCCCTGGGCAAAAGAGAGGCCGT
>CALMMG010000018.1 GCA_937868185.1 uncultured Pseudomonadota bacterium | reverse complement strand
TGGCCAAGGTGGCTGATTGGATCAACCGGGCCATCGAAAACCGTCAGAACAAGGAAGCTCTGAACGCCATCCGGCTTGAAGTTCGGGCGCTGTGCGATTCCTTTCCTCTGTATCCCGATATGAAACGGGATAATGAGTAAATTATTATGACTGACACCCGCCCATCATGGGACGAATATTTCATGTCCATCACCGAGATGGTGGCCCAGCGCTCAACCTGTCTCCGCCGCAAGGTGGGCGCTATTCTGGTGCGGGACAAGCGTATCATTGCCACGGGCTACAACGGAGCCCCGGCCAAGGTTAGCCATTGTCTGGATATCGGCTGCTTGCGGGAGCAACAGGGGATTCCTTCCGGGGAGCGGCATGAGCTGTGCCGCGGCTTGCACGCCGAGCAGAACTCCATTATCCAGGCGGCCCTGCATGGTTTCAGTGTTGAGGGGGCAACTCTCTACTGTACCAATATGCCTTGCGCTATCTGTAGTAAGATGCTGATCAATGCACGAATTGAAAAAATCTATTATAAAGAAGGGTACGCCGACACTCTTTCCTCCTTGCTGTTGGCCGAAGCCAAAGTCCCTGTTGTCCAGCTGGGTTAGCAGTAAGTGGCCGCAATTGGGCCCCAGCGCAGCTTTTTTTAAGGCGAAGTTATGAAATGTCCGTATTGCGGTCATCTGGAAAACAGGGTTGTTGACTCCCGCCTGAACAAGGATTTTACTATCACCCGTCGTCGCCGGATGTGCGATGCCTGCAGCCGCAGGTTTACCACCTACGAGCGGCTTGAAGTGACCATGCCCATGTTGATC
The DNA here is from genome assembly GCA_937868185.1 of uncultured Pseudomonadota bacterium. Lineage (GTDB taxonomy): Bacteria > Desulfobacterota > Desulfobulbia > Desulfobulbales > Desulfurivibrionaceae > Thiovibrio. The sequence goes on along the minus strand of CALMMG010000018.1, from coordinate 5,656 downwards.
AAGAAGGATGGGCGCCGCGAGGCCTGGGACCGGCACAAGGTGGTGGAAGGGTTGCAGAAGGCCTGCGAGAAGCGGCCGGTTAGTATGGAACAGATTGATGAGTTTGTCGATTCCCTGGAACGGGAGCTTCAGGATATGGGTGAGCGTGAGATTCCGGTGAAGCTTGTCGGGGAGCGGGTCATGGACGGCTTGCGCAAGCTTGACGGCGTGGCCTATGTTCGTTTCGCCTCGGTGTACCGGCAGTTCAAGGATCTGAGTGAGTTTATGGCCGAGCTGAAAGACATGCTGGGCGGCCCGGAAGAAACACCGGAATGAAAGATGACCGCGCCTGGATGCAGCTGGCCATTAGGGAGGCGAAAAAAGGGCTGGGTCGCACTTCGCCCAATCCCTGTGTCGGCGCGGTGGTTGTCAAAGATAATAAGCTCATCGCCACGGGATTTCATGCAAAGGCTGGGACTCCCCATGCCGAGGTGCATGCCCTCCGGGCGGCAGGGAAAAAGACCAAAGGCGCCACCATCTATGTGACCCTGGAGCCTTGCAACCACACGGGGCGGACTCCTCCCTGTACCCAGGCCATTTTGGCCAGTGGGATCAAACGGGTGGTGGTCGGCATGCTTGATCCCAATCCGCTCGTAGCGGGAGGGGGTTGCAAAACCCTTATCTCTCAGGGCCTTGAGGTCACGCAGGGTGTGTTGGCCGATGATTGCCGTCGTTTGAATCACCCCTTCTGCAAACATGTCACCACCGGCTTGCCTTGGGTGATCATGAAGGCCGGGATGAGTTTGGACGGGCGATTGGCTCTTGGGTCCGGGCAAAGCGCTTGGATCACCAACGAGCAATCCCGGCGGCAGGTGCATCGGTTGCGGGATCGTGTGGACGCTATTTTGGTCGGCAGTGGCACCGCTCTGAACGATGATCCTTCGCTCACGACCAGATTGCCTGGCCGTCGGGGCAGGGATCCGTTGCGGATTATTTTAGATACCACGCTCAGGTTGCCACCCACCGCCAAAATGCTGCAACAGGTTTCAAGTGCGGCAACCTGGATTTTTTGCGGGCCAGATGTGGATGCCAAACGGGCCGAGGCCCTGGTTGGGGCGGGCGCGGTCATTAAGCAGGTTAGGTTGTCTGAGGCTGGGCAGCTTGATCTTGGTGCAATTCTTTGTGAACTTGGTCGGGTGCAGTGCACCAGCGTTTTGGTCGAAGGGGGTTCCCGGGTACACGGTGCTTTTTTGCGGGCCAATCTGGTGGACGAGGTGAATATCTTTGTTGCCCCGATCTTTATCGGCGGCGATGGGGTGCCGCTTTTGGACGGTTTGGGTCTGCAAAAGGTTGCGGATGCCCCCCGCTTTACCACCACCAGGGTGCGACGTCTCGGCTCCGATGTGCTGATCGAAGGGTTGATCGAGAAATGACAGTAACGGCAAGGCTTCAGGAATAGGAAATGTTTACCGGGATCATACTTGGGCAGGGCAGGATACTGGAGAAAAGATCGGTCGGTGGCGGGATGCTCTTTGCCATTGGCGCTGATTTTGATCTGCCCGAGCCTGCGGAAGGCGAGTCCATCGCGGTCAACGGGGTCTGTCTTACGGCCAAAGAGATAAGCGGCCGCCGCTTTCTCGTCGATGTTTCGCCGGAAAGTCTGAACCGCACCAACCTCGGGCGGCTGGCAGTCGGGAGCGTGGTTAATCTGGAGCGTGCCCTGCGTCTTACCGACCGGCTGGGCGGGCATATGGTCAGCGGGCATGTGGACGCCACCACCCCCATGTTGACCCGTCAGCCCCTTGGGGATTTTGTTCTTTTCAGCTTCCAGGTGCCTCCGGGGTTTGGCAAGTATATCATCGAAAAAGGCTCCATCGCCATTGACGGCATCAGTCTTACTGTCAACAGCATCGATGAGAAGGCCTTTTCCGTTTCCATCATCCCCCACACCCTTGGCGTTACAACCTTGGGTGCTCTGAAACAGGGGAGTGTGGTGAATATAGAAGTGGATCTGATCGGTAAATATGTAGAAAAATTGCTCTCCGCCAAGGACGCTGACGGCGGGGGTGTGGAATCAAGAATCAATTCCGCTTTTCTGGCTGAGCACGGATTTTTGCGATAAGGGTGTTCGGCAGGCAGGCGGCGAAAGTTTTGAGGTGAAGATCATGGCGGTAAGTTCCATTGAAGAGGTGATTGACGAAATCCGGGCCGGGAAGATGATTATCCTGGTCGATGACGAAGATCGCGAGAACGAAGGCGATCTCTACATGGCTGCGGAAAAGGTCACCCCCGAGGCGGTCAATTTCATGGCCACCCACGGTCGGGGCCTCATCTGTTTGACCTTGACCCCGGATCATCTGGAGCAGTTGCAGATCCCCATGATGGTGCAGAACAACAAGTCGCCCTTTGAAACGGCCTTCACGGTCAGCATCGAGGCCACCACCGGCGTTACCACCGGCATCTCCGCAGCGGATCGGGCTCGCACCATCTTGGTGGCCGCCGATCCCAACGCCAAGCCCTCCGACATCGTCAGCCCGGGGCATATCTTTCCCCTGCGTGCTCGGCGGGGCGGGGTTTTGGTCCGCACCGGCCAGACCGAAGGCTCGGTTGATCTCTCCCGTTTGGCCGGCTTGCATCCTTCCGGGGTGATCTGCGAGATCATGAAGGAAGATGGCACCATGGCCCGGATGCCCGATCTGGAGATCTTTGCCAAGGAACACGACCTCAAGATCGCCACCATCGCCGATCTGGTCGCCTACCGGACCCGCGAGGACAAGTTGGTCCATCGGGCTGCCGAGGCCAAAATTCCCACCCGCTACGGCGATTTTCGGACTATTGTCTTCACCAATGATGTGGACGACCTTGAGCATGTTGCCCTGGTTAAAGGGGAGATTGATCCCACCAAGGAGATCATGGTCCGGGTCCATTCCTCTTGTCTGACCGGCGATGTCTTTGGCTCCAAGCGTTGTGACTGTGGCGGGCAACTGCACAGCGCCATGCGCATGGTCGAGCATGAGGGCGCTGGCATCATCCTCTACATGCAGCAGGAAGGGAGAGGCATCGGCTTGATCAACAAGATCAAGGCCTATGCCCTTCAAGAGGGGGGGATGGACACGGTTGAGGCCAATGTGCACCTGGGCTTCAAAGCTGATCTGCGCGACTATGGGATCGGTGCCCAGATCCTGCGCGATCTTGGCGTGCGCAAGATGCGATTGATCACCAACAACCCTAAGAAGATCATCGGTCTTGAAGGCTATGGCCTCAAGGTCACAGGACGTCTGCCCATCGAGATGGTGGCGGAGCCGGAAAATATCGATTACCTGAAGGCCAAGAAGGACAAGCTTGGCCATATGCTGGATCTGTTCACCGGCGCTAAGGACACAAAAAACACCTAAGTTTTTGTTTACTCTTGGAGGAAGACCGATGCCGAAATTTTTTGAAGGAAAACTGCAGGCCGAAGGGAAGAAATTCGGGATTGTCATTGCCCGGTTCAATTCGTTCATTGCCGAGCGTCTGCTGGAAGGCGCCCTGGATACCCTGATGCGTTCTGGGGTGAAGGACAAGGAGATAGAGGTAGCTCGGGTTCCCGGTGCCTTCGAGATCCCGCTGGTCGCCCAGAAGATGGTCAAATCCGGCCGCTATGACGCAGTGATCTGTCTTGGCGCGGTGATCCGTGGCTCAACCCCCCATTTTGATTTTGTGGCCAACGAGGCGACCAAAGGGATTGCCCAGGCCAGTATGGAGTCCGGGGTGCCCATCATCTTCGGCGTGCTTACCACCGACTCCATCGAGCAGGCCATTGAACGGGCTGGCTCCAAGGCTGGCAACAAGGGCTCTGAGTGTGCGGCCACTGCCATCGAGATGGTCAACCTGCTGCCGCAGCTCGCCTGATCATTCATGGGAAACCGACGCAAGGCAAGGGAGCTTGCCCTCAACGCCCTGTTCCAAGGGGAGATGACCGCAACCTCCGCAGTGGAGAATTTTCCGCTGCTCTGCGAGAATTTCGAGATCAACAAAAAAGCCATTCCCTATGGTCGGGAGCTGGTTTACGGCATCACCGACAAGAGGGATGAGCTCGACGCCAAGATTGAAGAAAGCGCGGTGAACTGGCGGGTCAGCCGAATGTCGGTGCTGGATCGCAACATTATCCGACTGGCATCCTATGAAATGATGTTCAAGGAGGATGTGCCGCCCAGGGTGGCCATCGACGAGGCCATCGAGCTGGCCAAGCGATACTGCGCCGAGGATTCTCCGGGCTTTATCAACGGGATACTTGACGCCATCCTGAAAAATATCGGCAAGGAAAAGTAGCCTGTGATGCAGGCAAATCCGCGCTCCATCAACGGAACCGATCTGCGAGCATAATGGCATCAGGGAACAATAAGCAGGAAAAACCAACGCTTGGGCGAGAGATACTTTCCGTATTCGGGGTGTTTGTCGCCCTGTTTCTGCTCCTGGGTCTGGTCAGCTATACCTCTGTTGAGCCGTCGGTCCAGGTAGTCACCGCCAACTGGGGCGGGGCGGTGGGCCAGTTTGTCGCCGGGTTGCTCATGGATCTTCTGGGGATCACCTCGCTCTGGCTCCCTTTCCTGCTCCTTTTTTTCTCCATCCGCCTTTTTTCTCCGGATTGCACCCTGGAGACCCTGCCTCTGATCGTCTTCGGTTGCACCGGAATTCTCCTGGCCAGCGCAGGGCTCTCCGGCGTCACCTTCCTGCCCTCTTTCACTGTTTTTGATCATACCTATCCGGTTGCCGGTTTTATGGGCACCCTTTTGGCCCAGTATGCCCAGCTGCTTTTCGGCGGGCCAGGGTCATTCCTGTTGTTTCTCGTGGTGCTGGTTATCTCCCTGATGCTGATCAGTAGTTTTTCCCCTTACTCCCTTGGCAGTCGTTTGCGCGCGTCTCTGGCTTCCCGCTGGGCGGCTCGGAAAGCGCCTGAGGCCAACGGTTCTTCCGGACAGGGCAAGAAACAGCCGGTCGCTCCCCTTGTCCCCGAAGCAAGCCCGGACGAAGATGAGTTTGTGGTACCCAAGGTGCATGCCCCGGTAAAGCTAGAGACCGGGGGAGAGGACGACTCCTTTCGCCTCCTGCCCGCAGCCAGCGGCGAATACCGGCTGCCGCCCTTGTCCCTGCTGGATAAGCCGGAAAACCCCGAGGTGGTCGTGGACCGCGAGTACTACTATGCTGTCAGCGCCGAACTGGAGGAGAAACTTAAGGATTTTGGGGTGGTGGGCAAGGTGGTCGGCATCTCCCCCGGTCCGGTGATCACCACCTACGAGTTTTCTCCGGCTCCGGGGGTTAAGATCAACAAGATCATTGCCCTGGCTGACGATCTGGCCCTGGGACTTAAGGCCGAGAGCGTGCGTATAGTCGGCTCCATCCCCGGCAAGGCCGCGTTGGGGATCGAGATTCCCAACCCGACCCGCAATATCGTCTATGTCCGCGATATCTTTGCCCATGAAAAATTTCAAAAGGCTAGCTCCCGGCTCACCATCGGCTTGGGTATGGATGTGGTGGGCAACCCGGTGATCGCCGATCTCGCGCGGATGCCCCATCTGCTTATCGCCGGGGCAACCGGCTCGGGCAAGAGTGTGGCGGTCAACACCATCATCTGCTCGATCCTTTTCCGGGCCACGCCCGAGGAGGTTCGCCTCCTGCTGGTGGACCCCAAGCGCAT
>CALMMG010000017.1 GCA_937868185.1 uncultured Pseudomonadota bacterium | reverse complement strand
GCTCGTCACGCCCTCCCGCATCCCCTCCAAGGTGGAGAGTATGCGCTGCGGCTTGATGAAATCAACCACTAGGGTTTTGTTGATGAAATCGCGAATCCTGCTCTTCTGCACCAGTGCCTGCCGGACATAGGGAAGAGGCAGAGCAACCGGCCGCGCCTCAATCATTTGGTCTGGATACGTCTGGCGCGATGGATCGGAAAACTCTTGTTCGTACACCCGTGCTGCCAGCCAGGAGACAAATCCGCCCATGTTAACCCCAGCCCGGCAGGTGAACTCGCAGGGGAAGGAGAACACTCTGTTGTGTTTGACCGCCTCGATTTTTTGCAGGGCCGGGTTGGCCAGCACCGCCTCGGTGGCGGCATCCCCGCAAACATAGATGACCTGTGGATTGAACCGGACAATTTCGGCCGGGCTCACCACGATGGCCTCCCCATTTCTGCCAAAATGGGGAGGTATCCCGCCAGCGCCCAGGATGAAGTCGTTTTGGAAGGAGTCATCCCCCGGCGTCATGAGCGGCGCCTGTCCCATCAGCCTCATCACCCGCTGACGCTTGCCAACAGGGATCGGCTCCACCTTGGCCCGGATCAGCGCCAATTCTTCGCGGATGGTGGCGGTCAGAGCATTTGCCTCCTGACCCCGACCAAGCAGGATGCCAAGATCGTTCAGCCGCTCAAGAGCCTGCTCCACCGAATGAACCGGCGGAAGCTCCACCACGGCGCACTGGTCTTGAAAACGTTTTTTTACCTTGCCGTGCAGGTTGGAGACCAGGATCAGATCGGGGTGAAGCGCCTCGATCCTCTCAAGAGAGGGGGATGCGAAGCCACCCACCACCTCTTTTTTCCCTTGGCTCACCGGCAGGGTATCGTGGCTGGTCACCCCAATCAGTGCGGTGTCAGCGCCCACGGCCACCAGCATCTCGGTAGCGGCGGGCACCAGCGACACCACCCGCTGGGGAGGATGATCCACCGGAAACTTTTCCTGTGCATCCCGCAATGGGTCCGCCCAGGCCGAGGCTGTTGCCCCAGCCCAGAGCAGCACGAGTACAACAATAAAAACAGGTTTATTCCGCATATCTCTTCTCAAAACTCGTAGGAAAGAGAGGCAAAGGCTGAGCGGCCAGCGCCAGGGTATCCTTGCCGGGTTGTGCTCCCCAGCGACTCATCGCGGAAGTTGGCCATGTATGTATCATACCCGGCATCAAAGATATTGTTGCAATTGATGGCTGCCAACCAGTGTTCCTTGAAACGCTGGCTTATCCGCAGGTCGGTGGTTATGTACGAATCAAGGGTATACCGAGGGTCGGTGGCTGTAGTCGAGAGATAGGAGGCGGGTCGATCGCCCACATAACGGACCACAACGCTGGTGGTGAGGCCCGAAGGCAGAAAATAGTCGGCCTGTCCCTTAAACAGATTGCGCGGGGTGTATTGGGCCTGCCGCCAGAATCCGGTAGCCATTTCTTCCTCCGCATTGGTCCGGGTATAGCTTAAGCCAACCTTTACTGAATCTAAAGGCTTGGCCACCAAACCAAATTCCCAACCAGTGGCCTCGTAGGAGTTGATGTTTGAAGGAGTATATTTGTCCCCCCACGGGCCAGGGAATGCTGGATTCTCAGCCCAGTCAATTTTATCATCAATGTTCCATTTAAAATAGGATGCCGAGGCGGTCAGCTTCTTTTTTAGAAAGGACTGTTCCAAGGTGAGGTCGCTGTGCCAGCCGGTTTCAGGTTTCAGGTCGGGATTACCGCGCACATACGCATTTTCCGGCCAGTAGAGGTCGTTCATGGTTGGAGCCTTGAAGTGCTTGCCATGATTGAGCTTGATGGTGGTCGTTTCCTGGGGGGTCACCACTAAGCCGAAACGGGGCAGGGTTTCGTGGCCGAACATGGAGTGTTCCTCATAACGCAGGCCAGTAAGCAGCTTCAGATACTGGTTCGCCTGCCATTGTGCCTCGCCGTAACTGCCTCGGGTGAAAACCTCATGTTGTTCTTCGGTGTTGGAGCCAGCCACCGCCCCCCCATAGGCATCCAGGTTGCCAACTTTGTTGGTGTAATCGTAATTGCGGTACTGACTTCCTGCCAGCAGGGTAACCCCCTCTGGTAAACGCATCTCCGCCGTGGCTTCCAGCCCGAGAACCCCGTTGGTGACCCAGGTTTCCTGTCCAGTCCCAGTTGCGTTGTATCGTTGATAAAAATAATTTTCCATGTTCACGGCGTCGCCGTGCAGGGCAAGGGTCAGCCAGGAAAGCGGTTGGCTTTTTAACTCCAGCGCCGAGTAAAAGTTTCGGTCACTTCCCTCGTTCACCAGACTTGCGGCTTCGCTATTGTACATCCGGGTTCCGTTGACAAAATGTTCCTGGGTGCCATCGGGCGGTTTCACCCCTGGCACACCGTAATCCCGGTCGACCCAGGCGCCGTAAAGGGTTGCGGAGAGCAGTTTGTTCTTGTCGCAGACCAGTTTAAGGGAGGCGTCGTTATGACGAAGATTGCTGTTATCGCGAGAACCGTCGGTTTCTTGGCGGGAAGCGGTGAGATAGTAGCCCAGGCCGTCGGCAACATACATGCCCTGCTCTGCGGCTAACTCCATCGCCCCCTCGGTGCCGAAACCGCTTTTCACTTTAAAGTCGGTCTTGTCATGCTCGGGGCTCTTGGTGAGGATGTTCACTGTGCCGGCCATGGCGCCGGTGCCGTAGAGCAGGGAACCAGGCCCTTTGACCACTTCAACCCGGTCGATGCTGCCCAATGGCAGCTGGCTCAAATCGGCAGTGCCCAATGAAGGAGAATTGATGTTGATACCGTTCAGAAATACCTGGGTGGCGTCGCCGCCCATGCCCCGAATGTGGATCTCTTCGGTGGCCCCACCGTAGTCACCTCTAGTGCGCCAGTCAAGCCCAGGTTCGTTGGCCAGCAGCTCGCCGAGACTCCTGGCTGGCGCGTCTTCGATATCTCCGGCGTTTTTCAATACCACCGCATTTGGCACATCGCGTACTTTTTCCGCCGTCTTGGTTGCCGTCACCACCACCTCATCCATGGTGGCGACCGGTTCGGCACTGCGGGCGTGAGTCGGCCAGGCAAGAGTCATGGCCAGCACGGCTGCATACATTTTTTTGTTCATCTCTGTAATCCCTCCAATCAAAATTTTCCTTTTTGATCCGGGGGCATCCAAAAAGTGGATAAAAAAAATCCCCGGACCGATGATTATCGATCAGGGGATTTCCCAAAATATCCACTGGACCAGCACTATGCCTCACTGTCCACGAGAGGCATGCGATACATCTATATCTCTAGGCAGGTCTTCTGACTTCCGGTTCGTCCTTGTTTCACGCCTTCCCGTTCAAAAAACAGTGGCTTGCTTGCGAAACTCGTCCCCGGTTACAGCGGCGGGCCCGTCCCCGATTCACACGGGGTTCCCTTTTAAGCTCTCTTCAGAGCACCTAAGATATGAGCGTCAAACTTAGCGGATTTCCGGCTAAAGTCAACAAATTTGTTGGTAATCCAGGTTGTCTTAATAGCTAAAAGCTATCTGCCCTCAGCTATCAAGCGTCCTTGATCGCCAGCAAAGGTTCCATCCGGGCCAGACGTAGAATGGGGATGGCTGCGCCGATCAGACAGATGGCGATGCCGACTCCCATGGCGATGAGCCCGATGGTGATATTGCCTGCGGTGAAAGTCGAAACTGCCCCAAGGGTGCGGAGCAAGGTAAAGTCTTTGCCCAGATAATGGATCAGGGAATGGCCCATGACCACCCCGGCAATACCGCCCATCCCGCTGATCAGCAACGCCTCGGCCAGGAAGATCTTCATGATGTGAATCTGGTGGGCGCCGATGGCCCTCAAGATGCCGACCTCGCGCCGCCGTTCGTTGGCCAACACGGTGAAGGTTGACCAGGCGAGGAGCAGGGCGAGAAGCGAAGAAATAAGAATGGTTATGGAAAATACCCGGAGGATGTCCTTGAGGGTATTCCGAACGTCGGCGCCGATGTCGCCCCTGGTCATCACCCCGACCGTAGGGTTGACCTTGCGGATCTCGGCCACCACCTTGGACGGCAGCACCCCATCCTTGACCTTGATGAAGATGATGGAGATTTTCCCCGGTTTATACCCTCCCGTTGCCTCGGGCGAGATTTTACTCAGGTCGTCCATGCGCATGAACACCCCATGGTCAAGGCCGGTGCTGGTCTGCTTGAGATGTCCCACCACCTTGACGCCCTTGCCAAAGAGACTGGCCGTGTTGATCAGGCCGAGATACTCGTTGACATAGCTCCCCACATAGACCTGGCCTGGCTCCAGACGCTTGGGCCCGACTTCCAGCCAGGGAGCGATCACAAAATCCTTGTCTTGGTCGAAGACGATGACCTGGCCCTCGTCGATACTGCAACAACCGGAAGAGAGGGTGTTGAGGTAGATATGGTAGGTTGCCTGCTTGATGTCTGGCAACTCGCTGATATCATCGAAGACGAACTTATCCATGTAAAAGCTCTTGACCTTGCTTTCCAGGATAAACTCTTCGGCGCTGCCCTTCGCCTCGACGGGCACGATAACAATATCCGCCCCCAGCCGTTTGCTTGCTGACTCGATATCATCTTCCACCGCCTTGTTAAAAAGCATGGCAAAGGTCAGCAGGGCGACGAGTAGGGCAACCGCCAGCATCAAGACAAGGTTGCGGAACAATTTCCGGGTGACGCCTTTCCAGGCAATGGCGATGATGGTGTGTGCGTTGCGAGTTTTCATAGGTATTTAGGCTGTTGAGGGAAATTTCCTTGATCATTAAACAGGAAAACCGGAGGGCTGATTGCCCCCCGGTTTTCTATAAAACTAAAATGCTAACGAAGGAAGCTTATTTTTTCTTCGCTGCCTTTTTTGCCCAGTTTACATCAAGACCGCAGAGTACGGCATGCGGCGCATCATCGCCGGTGCCGAGCTGCTCGTCATGACATTTCAGACAGGTGGAGGTCGGTTTGCCAACCAGTTTCTTGGCAGCTACGTCAAAGAGACGAACCTGACCGTCCATGCGCCACTCGTTATCAGCCGGCTTGGTGGGATCAACACAGCCAGGAAGAATGGTCTTGGTGCGGGTGGTGATCATCACGTACTTGCTGTCCGGGGTGAAGATGGCGTCGTGGGTCTCTTCCATCTTGTCCATGGTCAAGGAAGCAAGGGTCTTCAATGTTTTGGCATCGACGAGGAAAAGAATGTCGCCGGTGGCGTTGGCGATGTACTTGCCATCCGGAGAGTAGTACTGACGGAAGCTGACGGTGGACTTGAAGTTGCCGTCTGCAACGCCTTTGCGCAGAACCTTGATCTTGCCCTGCTCAAGCGCCTTGGCATCGAGGACGAACATGTGCATTTTGCCGATAACCTCGCCCATCTCCTTGTTGTTCGGAGCGGAGTTGGACTCGTTCATGGTGATCAGGATTTCTTTCATGTCGGGAGAGTTAACGCCATGGGTGTACTTAACGCCGCCCTTGACATCGGCTTCGCTACCATCAAAGAAGATGTTGTGCTTGATCTTCATGGTCTTCTTGTCGATGATGGTGATGTAGCCCGGCTTGTTCATGGAGATGGGCATGTAAAAGTCTTTGGTCTGGGCGGAAGCGCAGTAACCGGACTTGGTGTTCATAACCTCTTTCGGAACCGGGAAGGTATTGTCAACCAGGACTTTCTCGGTCTTCAGGTCGCTTTTGCCGTAATGGTAGGACTCATTGGAATGATCCGGCTTGTAGGTGGACCAGTAGATGATGTTACGGTCCTTGTTGTCAATACGGGCATCATGGAAAGCATGGCTCTTGGCTTCGCCGATGTCGACCTTGTCCAGAGAGTCAAGGGTGATGGGGGTCTCTGCCTTGGGATCGATCTTGAACACGGCCTTGGCAAAATGGCCGCCCATGCCGGCGATGTAAGCGGTGCCAGCATAGTCAGCCGCGTTGGCGGTTGCTGCGCCCAACAGGCCAAGGGCGAGGGTGCCGGTGATCAGAGAGTTGCGCCAGGTAGCTTTGGTGAATCGCATTGTTTTCTCCTCGTTGTAAATGCCCGCAGATCTTAGGACCATGCCGACATCCGACAGCTAATAACTGTCTATTCACTTATAATGACCTTGGGCAACACGGTCATCTCAACGATGTTGCCCAAGACAGACTTCGTGGGTGCGACAAATTGCCATGCGACAAAATGCCGCATTGATCTTTACGATATTACCACTCGGTGGTATATTGGCAACCTCATTTTTGTACAAAGGCAAATAATTTTGCAGGTGATTGTGACTGGGGGCTTTTTGCTTTATCTGCCCTTGGTCATGGATAGATACTGAATTTTACATTGGGGAAAAACGTGATCATTGAATGCAAGGATCTCACCAAGACCTACCCGGTGGAAAACACCATGGTACACGCCGTCAATACAGTGAACCTTTCCGTGAACAAAGGGGACTTCCTTGTTATTCTGGGGCATTCCGGTTCAGGGAAAACAACGCTTTTGAGTCTGATCGGTGGCTTGACCTCTCCGGACCAGGGACAGGTATATATTGATGGGGTGGAAAACTGGCAGCAATCCGACCGGGCTCTTTCCACCATGCGCAACAGCAAGATCGGTTTTATCTTTCAGTTTGCCAGTTTGATTCCCACCCTTTCGGTAATGGAAAACATTCTGCTGCCCTTGAGTTTTGGCCAGAATCCTGCGGGGAGCCGCGATCTTGCCCTGGATATCCTTGCCCAGGTTGGTCTTGCGGATAAGGCTAAAGCCTTTCCCTCCCAGCTCTCCGGTGGCCAGCAACGACGGGTTGCAATTGCCCGTTCCTTTATCAACTGTCCGGATATTATCCTGGCCGACGAACCAACCGGGGATCTTGATGAAGAAACAGAGAGGGATATCCTGGGACTGTTCAGAAGATATAATGAACAGGGAACAACCTTTGTGGTCGTGACCCACAATAGCGATCTTGCTGCCACCCAGAAGGGCGCCAGGGTTTTTTCCATGCGCCAGGGTGTTCTCTCCAGTCAGGCGGCCTGATATTTTTTAAATTTCCAGACTAAGTCGGGTCCAGTAATGTTAAAAAAGATCGTCCCACTGTTTCTGTTCTGCCTCATGCTCTTTGTCCTCGCTGCCTGTTCCGGCAGCGATTCTGCCGCAAAGAAACTGAAAATTGGTGATCCAGCCCCTGATTTTTCCGGGACCGACCTGAGTGGACACCCTCTATCTCTTGCTGGCTACCAAGGGCAACCGGTCATTCTCCGTTTCTGGTCCACGGATTGCAAATTTTGCCGGGCCGATACCCCGATCTTCAACCAGTACTTTGAGAAGTACAAGGAAGCAGGGCTTCGGGTGGTCTATATCAACCGGCATTCCGACGAGGCCACAGTGCGCCAGTTTGTGGCTGACCTGGAGATCGGTTTTCCGGTGCTCATCGACAAGGATGGGGCGATTTCGACCCGATACAATATCAAGGTTGAGCCGCAGACCATTATTATCAGCCCCGAGCACAAAATTGTTGCCGCCATGCTTGGAGGGGTCAGCGAGGCAGAGCTGAAAAATCTCCTGGGTGGATATTTCGACAAGAATGCAACAAAACAACCATAAACCAGCAGGTTGCCTTAAAATGACAAGTGCATCTCTCAGAAATTTGTTTACCCGCAAGTGCGTATTTTTCGCCTGCCTCCTTTCCTGCCTTTTGATGGCAAATTCGCTTCTGGCCCAGCCCAGCAAGGAGATCTCTCCCCAGGACCGCTGTTCAGTTTGCGGGATGTTTGTCGCCAAATATCCGAATTGGATAACCCAGGCCCGATTGAGCAACGGCACCGTGAAGTTTTTTGATGGGGTTAAAGATCTGATGGCCTTTTCTTTTAATCCGGCATCCTTCGGTGCGCCCGGGCAGAAGCTCCAGGAAATCTGGGTTAAAGATTACTACACCCTTGCCTGGATCGATGGCCGTACGGCCTGGTATGTCGTTGGCAGTGATGTTTACGGGCCCATGGGCCACGAGTTTATCCCCTTTGCCTCTGCGGCTGCCGCAGAAAATTTTCGCAAAGACCACAAAGGAACCAAGGTGGTGCGCTTTGACGAAATCACCGAGCCGTTGGTGCAGTCCATGCGCCACGGCCAGATGATGCGCTAAGCCGATGCGGCCCGCGCTAGTTTTCAGCCTGCTCCTGGGCCTGTTGCTTGCCCTTGATGGTGCCCTCTTTGTCGATGGCCTACACCAGAGCAAGAGTGAGGATGCAACTCTTGCCCAACTGGAGGTGGCCACCAGCGCCCTAGGGCTCACCGATCTGGCCGTATCCACTGAGGCCCGCTACACCCGGCATCCGGCCGTGAGCGACCCCATAGCCCCCTTTATGGATCATCCCGGGGCTATCGAACATTTTCCCACTGGCGCCTTCTGGCTGCCGCCGCACTGAGACCGACTATGGCTCAACACAATCTCGAAAAACAGCTTAACATCTTGGATTATGCCCTCTCTTCCCTGTGGCGGCACCGGATGAAAAGCCTCAGCGTGCTGCTGGTCTTTGCCGCAGTTATTTTCCTGCTGGCCTCCTTCCAGATGGTGACCCAATCCCTTTCTGACAAGGCAAAGCAGGTGCTGGCCTATACCCCGGAGATTACCCTGCAAAAGATGTCCGCCGGCCGTCAGGAAGCCATTCCCCTGGCCTATATGGATCGACTGAGCGAAATCTTCGGCATCCGCAAAGTGGTTCCTCGGATCTGGGGCTATTATTTTGACGAGGTCCGTTTGGCCAATTACACAGTCATGGGGATAAATGTCGAAGAGATGCCGGAAGGTAGTCGTCTCGATACGGCCCTGACCAAGGGAACAATGCCTGGGCCTGAAGAGCAGGGCAGGGTGGTTATTGGGCATTCCATAAAAAAAGCCTTGGACCTTGAAGGACGCACTACCTTCTCCCTGTTCCGTCCGGATCTTTCCCTCAAGCCCTTTGAGATCAGCGGCGAGTTCTCGCGGGACACCGATATCCTGACCAACGACCTTATTGTCATGGGGCTTGCCGATGCTCGCGATCTTTACCAAATCCCCGCCGGAATGGTCACCGACCTCTGCGTCTACGTCGCCAACCCCAAAGAGATCGACACCATTGCTCGCAAAATCTCCGCGGCCCTGCCTGGTGTCCGGGTGCTGACCAGGCCCCAGATCCAAAAAACCTACCAGGTAGTCTTCGGCTGGCGTAGTGGCTTCGGCTCCATCTGCCTGCTGTCGGCGCTGGCAGCCTTTGTTATCCTGGCCTGGGACAAGGCCTCCGGTCTTTCCCCGGAAGAGCGACGGGAAATCGCCATCCTCAAGGTGCTGGGCTGGGAAACCAGCGACATCCTGGCGGTGCGGTTCTGGGAGTCGGTGATTGTTTCCGGCCTGGCCTGCATTGTGGGGATGACCGCAGCCTACATCCATGTGGTCTACTTTGCCGCCTCTCTTTTCAGACCGGTGCTCATGGGCTGGTCCGTGCTTCGGCCGGACCTTCATCTTCTCCCCAGAATGGCGGCGGGTGACATCTTGTTGATTCTGGCCTTTACCGTGATTCCCTATCTGGCGGCCACGGTGATTCCGGCCTGGCGCAGCGCCACGG
>CALMMG010000016.1 GCA_937868185.1 uncultured Pseudomonadota bacterium | reverse complement strand
GCTTTTTTTACTGGTGCCTTCATCGCTGTTTTCTCCTGACTGCGCAGAGCGCAGGACGGTCGTGATTGTTATTTGATTCCGGCGGCATCTTTCAAGGCCTCAGCCTTGTCGGTGCGCTCCCAGGTGAATTCTTCCCGCTCCCGGCCAAAGTGGCCGTAGGCGGCGGTTTTCTTGTAGATCGGGCGCAAGAGGTCAAGGTGCTGGATAATGGCTTTAGGCCGCAGGTCAAAATGCTCGTTAATGAGCTGCCTGATCCGCTCATCACTGATCTTGCCGGTGCCGAAAGAGTTGACATTGATGGAAACCGGCTTGGAGATGCCGATGGCATAGGCAATCTGCACCTCTAACTCGGTGGCGATCCCCGCGGCCACCAGATTCTTGGCCACATAGCGCCCCATGTAAGAGGAGGAGCGGTCAACCTTGGAGGGGTCCTTACCGGAAAAAGCGCCGCCGCCGTGGGAACCCATGCCGCCATAGGTATCAACGATGATCTTACGCCCGGTCACGCCGCAGTCGCCCACCGGGCCGCCAATAACGAAACGACCAGTGGGGTTGATGAAGTACTTGGTGTTTTTATCCACCATCTCGGCGGGAATTATGGGCTTAATGATCTCCTCCATAACGCCGGCCTTAAGATCCTCGTAGTCAACCTCCGGAGAGTGCTGGGTGGAGAGAACAATAGCCTCAACCCGCTTGGGCTTCTTGTTTTCATATTCAATCGTTACCTGGCTCTTGGCATCGGGACGCAACCAGGGCAGAAGGCCTGCCTTGCGCACCTCGGCCTGCCGCTTCATGAGCCGATGCGCATAGGTGATGGGCATCGGCATCAAAACCTTGGTTTCGGTACAGGCATAGCCGAACATCAGCCCCTGATCGCCGGCGCCCTGATCCAGGTCAAGACCGGTCCCTTCGTTGACGCCCTGGGCAATATCAGGGGACTGCTTGCCGATGCTGGTGAGCACCGCACAGGATTGCCAGTCAAAGCCCATCTCGGAGGAGTTGTAGCCGATCTCCCGCACCGTCTCCCGCACCACGGCGGGCATATCCACCCAGGCAGAGGTGGTGATCTCACCGGCGATCATGACCATGCCGGTGGTTACCAAGGTTTCACAGGCGACCCTGGATTTTTTGTCCTGGGTCAGGATGGCGTCAAGGACCGCATCCGAGATCTGATCGGCAACCTTGTCCGGATGGCCCTCTGAGACAGACTCCGAAGTAAAGAGATAATTTGACATTCCAACTCCTCATAACTTTTCGATGAAAAAATAGACTGCGCGGCAGCCACGAAACTTATTCGTTTTATTAGAATAACGCAAATTGTCAAGGACAATCATGACTAAAGTAGCGCAAAAGACTGCCTTTATGCCGCCAGGTACCCTTTTTCCAAGCCCTTTACCGCAGCGAAAAGTTTCGCGTTGACCGGAGCCGGGAGACCCAACTGCCTGGCCTCTGCCAACACAGCGCCGTTGATCCCCTCAATTTCGGTTTGCCTGTTACCCCGCACATCCTGGAGCATGGAAGAAATATTGGAGGCAGTGGCCTTGCAGACCGCAATGGTCCGGGCGACCGGCTCTGGGGCAATGGCAATCCCCTTGGCCCTGGCAACGCTGGCCGCTTCCAACACAGCCGCCCGCATCAATGCAAGCGCCTCACCATTCTCCAGCAGCCTGCCGTTCTCACAGTTTTGGATGGCAGTGAGGGCATTGATCCCCACATTAACCAAGAGCTTGTTCCAGACCTGGACCATAATATCTGGTTCAACCTGCGTCGCCAACCCTGCCAGCCGGAAGAGTTCCGCTACCTCCTGCAAAGCAAGCCGCGCTTCCGGCGAAGCTTCACCAAGAAAGCCAAGGCTGGTTGCCCCCGCCCCCCCGAAACGCACCCGCCCCGGCCCCACCAGATGCGCGCCCAGGGAAGTAACCGCCAGGGCCACTGCACCGGGAAGCTTTGCCCCGAGCAGAACCGACAGATGAGCGATGCCGTTTTGCCAGGCAAGCAGCAGGGTCTTTTTCGTGAACAGGGGAAGAAGTGACGGAAGGGTTTGGCCAAGGGCCGGGGATTTCACACAGAGCAAGACCAGGTCCACCGGCCCGATCCGCTGCGGATCGGCAGTGGCCTGAATTGGGAAATGTTCGAGATGATCGCCACGCTCAAGGGTAAGGCCCGAGTGCTGGAGCAGAGCAGCCCGCTGGCTGTCATGGTCCAGCACCCAGATTTCTTCCCCAGTCATCCGGCAGAGAGAGGTCGCCAGCAGACAGCCCAGAGCTCCCGGGCCGACGATGACGACCCTCTGGAGGGAAGTGTCCCGCATGGTTGGCTATTAACGGGTAATGGTCACGTCTTCAACGATGACCGCATACTTGTAGCCGGCACCAAAATCCTTGTCTGCGGCAAGTACGCCTTCCACCGTGACGATATCACCCTTTTCTGCCTTACCCGCCGTGGTCACCACCAGATCATGGGTATTTTTCAAGGGGTCGCCGGTGCCATCCTGTATGTGCAGCCAATTTTTCCCCATGATCTGCGGAGAAAACTTGACCACCTGTCCCTTGATTTTCACCTTTTTACCATTCAGACCTGCGCCTTTGCCAAAAATATCCGCAACGGTGAAGCCATTCTCACCACTGGCCTTGGCAATCTTCAATTCCACAAAAGGCACCACGGCCTTACCACTGCCCGGGGCCGTTTCGCCAGAGGCGACAGGCGCAGAAGCTACGGGCGCGGCCCCGCCTTCCTTCTGCATGGCAGCACCGAAAGCACCAGCAGGCGCTGCTGCGCCAGGGGTTGCAGACTTCGCTGCAGAAGCGGCAGCAGGGGCTCCTGCGGTTTCTCCGCCATGGGCCTCGCCCATCTCCGCTTTTTTACCTTCAATGCCTGGGGAAAAGACAATCTCAGCAAAAGTCCGGTTCAGGCTCTTGCTGGGGAAATTCTGCATGACCTGCCCTTCGGCAACGGTACACGCCTCGCCCACCGCAACCTTGGTCTCCGGCACCGCCACCCAGGTATCTCCCTTTTCGGCCGCAATAAGCACGTAGGTAAACCCACCACCACTAAGTACTTCCTTGGCTGTACCCTTAATTGCCCCGGCAGGTTTGGCCGCCTGCTGAATCCCGCCTTCCGGCCCAGCCGCAGCTTGATCCGCCACTTTGGTCTCGGGCTTTTGTCTATTACAGGCAACAAGCGCCAACAGACAGACTCCACTCACCAGAAAATTCCGCCACTTGATTGCATCGCCCATACGCTCAACGCTCCTCCCTCAACTCGTTCTTTCTGGATATGAAAACAGCGCACCGCAGCCTCTCTGCTGTGCGCCAACCATTATTTCAAGACAGCGCCCCTGAAAAAAAGTTCGCTTTATTTTCGCCTGGCCGCCTTTCGGGGGCTCCCCTCTTTCACTTCCCTGCCTTTACCTTCGTACAGATAGGTCAGTTTATCACCCTTGACCCCGATCCGCACGCTGCCCCCCCTGACCAAACGACCAAAAAGCAGCTCTTCGGTCAAGGCATCCCCGACCTCTTGCAGGATAAGCCGCCTCAAGGGGCGTGCCCCGAATTCGGGCACATAGCCCTTGGTTGCCAGCCAGGTCCGGGCGGAGCTGCTGAGGCTGATCGTCACCTTCCGTTCCGCCAACTGCGCTTGCAGCTCCACGATCATCTTGTCCACGATCCGTTCCATGAGCACCGCATCCAGGGGATTGAAGGTGATGGTCGCGTCCAGCCGGTTTCTAAACTCAGGCGAGAAGAGATTTTTCAAGGCCCGGTCGTTTCTCCCTCTGCTGTCCCCGGTAAAGCCGATACTCCGCTCGCTCAGCTCGCGGGCTCCGGCATTGGTGGTCATGATCAGGATCACATTGCGAAAATCCGCCTTGCGCCCGGCATTGTCGGTGAGGGTCGAATGATCCATGACCTGGAGCAGGATGCTGAACAGGTCCGGATGGGCCTTTTCAATCTCGTCGAGCAGAAGCACACTGTACGGATGCTTGCGGATGGCGTCGGTGAGCAGTCCACCCTGGTCGAAACCGACATAGCCAGGAGGCGCGCCGATGAGTCGGGAAACCGCATGTTTTTCCATGTACTCGCTCATGTCAAAACGCTCAAAATGCACGGACATGGCTGCGGCCAGCTGCTTGGCGACCTCGGTCTTGCCGACCCCGGTGGGTCCGGCAAAAAGGAAGGAACCGGTGGGCCCCTCGGTCTGTTTCAGCCCGGCCCGAGAACGCTTCACCGCCGTAACCAGGGCGTTGATCGCCTGGTCCTGCCCAAAGATGTTCTTCTGTAAAACCGTGCCTAACTCCTTAAGATGGGTCAGATCGGAACCGCTGAGGCTTCTCGCCGGAATCCGCGCCAGACGGGAGACCACCTTTTCCACATCGCGCACCGTCACCGTGCGTCGCTTGTCCGTTGGGGTTGCGGCCAAACGGAAGGCAGCGCCGATCTCGTCCAGCACGTCAATGGCCTTGTCCGGCAGAAAACGATCGGAGATGTACCGGCTGGCCAGTTCCGCCGTGGCCTTTACCGCCGCAGCCGAATAGGTGATCCCATGATGCTCCTCGTAGCGGGGCAACAGCCCTTGCAGGATGGCGTAGGTCTCGGCCACACTGGGTTCTTCGATGTCGATCTTCTGAAACCGCCGGGACAGGGCACGGTCCTTTTCGATGTAGTTTTTGTATTCTTCATAGGTGGTCGAGCCGATGCAGCGGAGCGACCCGGCCTGGAGGGCGGGCTTGAGCAAATTGGAGGCGTCCATGCTGCCGCCGCTGGTTGCCCCGGCCCCGACAATGGTATGAATCTCGTCGATAAAGAGGATGATGTGCGGCTCTTTTTCCACTGCAGAAATAACCGCCTTGAGCCGCTGCTCAAAATCGCCCCGATACTTGGTACCGGAAAGCAGCCCACCCATGTCGAGCAGCCGAATCTCCACCCCCTGCAACAAATCAGGGACCTTGCCTTCATGTACCTGCAAGGCCAGACCTTCGGCAATGGCGGTTTTGCCTACCCCAGGCTCCCCCACCAGCAGCGGATTGTTCTTGCGCCTACGGCAGAGGGTCTGCATCACCCGCTTCAACTCAGCGGTTCTGCCGATCAGGGGATCAATCAACCCCTGGGCTGCCCGCTCGCTGAAGTTGATGGTATATTTTTCCAACGCCTCACTTTCCTTGGTTTTCTCCGCGCTCTTCTCGTCCGGTTTTTTTTCTTCCTGGACCTTTTCTTCCCCCTCATCCCCGTGGGAGAGATATTCCGTCACATCAAGCTTACTGATCCCTTCGGAATGAAGAAAATAGACAGCAAAAGACTCGGCCTCGGCAAAGATGGCAGCCAACACATCCCCGGCATCCACCTCTTTTTTGCCGCAGCTCTGGACATGGGCGATGGCCCGCTGCAAAACCCGATTAAAACCGAGGGTCTGGACAGGGTCGTGGGGGATGCCTTCCTTGACCATGGGCAGGTTGGAGGCGAAAAAATCCTCCAGCCTTTTCTTCATCCCCTCAGGATCGCCGCCGCAGACCACAATGGCCCTGGCAGCCAGCTCGTCATCCAGCAGACCGTAGAGGATATGCTCCACCGTGACATGTTCGTGCCTGCGAATCTTTGCCTCCCGGATGGCACGCACCAGGGCTATTTCCAGCTTTGCATTTATCATTTCGCGCTCCTCACGGGGAATTCGTTATGCTTTTTCCAGAGAACATTTTAAGGGGTATTCATTTTTACGGGCCAGGTCGTACACCAAAACCACCTTGGTTTCCGCCACGTCGCGGGGGTACACTCCTGCTACCCCCCGGCCCTCCTCATGGACATTGAGCATGATCCGGGTGGCTTCTGCCCCGCTTTTATGAAATATTGTTTCCAGCACCATCACCACGAAATCCATGGTAGTATAGTCATCATTGTGCAGCAGCACCTTGTACATGGAAGGGTGCCTGGTCTGCTGCTTTTTTTCGGTGACGACCGAACCTTGACTCTCCCTGCCTGCACCGCCCATACGTCCTCTGCTCCCTTGCAATCAATCTCGGTCAGTCCTGTTAATAAAAATAATCATCTTTTTTTGATCCGCACGCGAGTCGCGCATCTTTAATTCAACGAGCGGAATCTATCCGGCCATAGCGCCTTGCCTGGACCGTTTCGGGGCCTGCAAGACGGAAAAAAGAAAATCCTCCAGGATCAGATATTCGGGCAGGCCAGAGCCTTTCAGCCGGTATTCGGCTTCGAGCAGGTCGGTTCGGGCCTGGTTCAAAGCCGCCAGGGTAAAACGTTCTGCCTGCTGAAAACTCTTGTATACGGCAAAGGGATGGCCAGACAACACTTTCTGTTGCGGACCAAGCCCCTCTTGCAGCTGCGGCAGCAACCCTTTTTGAAAAGCAGCATAGGAGATACCCTCAGAGTATGCATAGGCAGGATATTCAATAATGGCCCGCACCAGCAGTAGCTTGCGCAGGAAATTACGCAACCCGGCCACCACGATGAGCGGGTGCACCCCATTTTCCTGTAAACGCTGGGAGATGGTCAGTGAAGCGGCCAGATCATGATTGCCAAAGGCCTCGTTCAGCTCGTACAGGGCCTCTTCCCGGGTCCGGCCGACCATGGCGTTGAGATCGTCCAGGGTGATGGTTTCTGCCTCACCCACAGAGAGGGCCAGTTTTTCCGCCTCCATGGCCACAGCCACCGGGTGAAAGCCCACCCGCTCCAAAAGCACCGGCAAGACCCGCGGCTCCAATTTCTTGCCGAATCGGGCCAGGCTCTGCTGGACAATATCCTTGAGCAGGGTGTCCTGATCCTTGCGTGCCGCGGAACTGGCACCGGTATCCACCGAGAGATCAACCACCACACAGTTTTTTTCCAGATACTTGAAGAGCTTCTTGCGCTTATCCGCCGCCTCGGCCACCAAAATCAGGGTATTGCCCGGTGGAACCCCGGTCTCCAAGGCGGCCATGAGCAACTCGGCTCCGTCGACCTTGGGCGCGGCTGCGGAAGCCGCGCCATCGCTTGCCGCACAAGCCTCCTGCACCCAGGCAAGATCATCAGGCTTGGCAAAGCCGAACAGCTCCTGCCAACGACCGGGCGGACAGCCAGCCATCTCTTCTTTCTCCCAATCCGCCGGGGCAAGATCGGCCAGGGCCAGCATCTGGCTCAAAAAACGCAGGGCCTTCTTCACTTCTTTCCCTTCCCACCCCTTGCGCGCCTTGTCCCAAAGGGCACTGGCCACAACCTTGGAGTAGAGAATCTGGGAGTCCATCACCCGAATAACCTGCCTGGCGCCAAACAGGCTGTAGGTCTTAAGCATATTGACCATGGCGCCGATCTCCTCCTGATCGCCATCAATGATCTTCAGGCTGCTCTGGCGGCGGGCCTCATCGGGCAGCAAACGGCAGAGCAGATCGTTGGCGATCTCCTGGCAGAGGTAGCGCTCGCCAAACAGGAGATAGACCGGGACGATTTCCCCGCGCTCCACACCTTTCAGCAGCGTCTGCACTTCCTGTCGCTTATAAACCGCCATCTCTTTTCCTTAGGTGCCATGGGCCGGACGCGCTTCCTGTTGACTGGTCAGGCCCTTGTTGCTACTCTCAAATAGTAAGTAATGTGTCTCGTTGCCCTTGTCACTGAAAAAATCCCTGACAAATCCGGCAGCCCTCATCAACAGACCTTCCCCGGAAAAACCCACATGACATCATCTGTAACGGAAAAAACAGGGGTGCTCCTCGGCGGCTCAGGCCTGATCGGCGGCACCCTGCTCTATTATTTCAAAACCCAGGCAGAGGGGAGGATCAACGTCCTTGCTCCCAACAGCAAAAAGCTCAGCCTGCGAGACCCCGATGACATCCGCCGTTATTTTGAAAAAACAAAACCCGCCTTTATCATCAACTGTGCCATTGCCGCCATCGACAGCGACCCCCAGCTTGCCTACGAAATAAACTATCAAGGCACGCTCTATCTGGCCAAGGCCGCCCAGGAGCTGGGCATCCCCTACATCCATCTGAGTTCGGCCGCGGTTATGCCGAATGGCCAAAATCTGGCTGAAGACAACCGATTGCCTCTGCGCCCGGATCTGCCCAACTACACCAAGGCCAAACTCATGGCCGAGCTGAGCCTCGAACATCTGCACAAAGTCGGAGGCCTTGATTACACCATAATTCGGCTGGGCATCGTCTATGGCGCCCACGACCATAAGATCCAAGGCTTTCACCGGTTGTTTTTTGCCATTGTCGACCGGTCCATGCCGGTGCTCTTTACCAAACAGGGAGCCATGCACTCCTATTCCAACGCCCGGAAGCTACCCTATTTCATCTCCCAGGTGCTGGAGAACCGGGCCGAATTCTCCGGCCAGACCTACAACTTTGTCGATAAAAACCCCGTCTCCTTGAGCGCGCTCATCCTCACCATCAAGTCCTACCTTGAGCTGAAAACCCCACGGGAGATTTACCTGCCCTTCCCTCTGGCACAATTCGGCCTGGGGATCATGGCGCGACTGGTGCGGCTGATAACCCGGCTCGGCATCGAAGCGCGCATGCCAGCCGAGCTGATGTTCTTGAAAAATTTCTACGAAACCCAGACCCTGTCGGCTGCCAAGCTGCGACGTTCAAGCTTCCGCGATCCTGACCCGGAGGCAACGATCTTCACCGAACTCCCTGCGCTTATTGAATATTATGTGACACGCTGGGAGCACCTGAATCTCATTGAGCCGTTCAACAAGGAATTCTTTGACCCCCGCAGGCGGGCCGAGGAATTTCTGCATACCCCAGCCCAACTCCTGCAGGAAATTCATGAGGAAAGCGACCAGCCTTTTCTTAAGCAATGCCCCTTGGGCAGCGCAGGACAAGAGCGGGCCTAGCCGTACCGGCACAGGTTTTCTAGATTTTTTTTAGGGGAAGAAAATTAGGCGAAATGCCGGGATGACTGCCGCATGGCCTGTCATCCCGGTTCTGTTCTGCAGAGAGAGCTTTTTCTCAGGTTAAAAATCTTCGAATTTTTCATCATCCTCAACGGGGATGACCTGTTTTGCTTGGGAGAGCGCTGCTTTTGTCCGGGGCGCAGCCAATTTTTTCCCCGATTGTGCAGCAGAAGGCCGCCCCAATTTTTTCGGCAGAGCCGGCCGCTTAAGATGCCGGCCGAAATCCTGAGTCTCCACGGTCTGCACCCCCACAATCTCGGCCAATGCTTGCACCAGCCCATTGAGTTCCCTGGCCTGCCCGGAAAGCTCCTCGCTTGCCGAGGCCGCCTCTTCGGCGATACCGGCACTGGTCTGGGTCACCTGATCCACCTCGGAGACGGCAAGATTGATCTGATTCACGCCCTGGGCCTGCTCATCGCTTGCCACGGTGATTTCCCGGGCAAGACTGCTTACCTTTTTCACCCCATCGACAATCTTGCTAAGAATCTCTTTTACCTCCGCCGCCGCAGCCACACCGTTCCCGGCATTCTTCTGGGATTCCTCGATGAGCTCGGCCGTCTGTTTGGCCGCCTCGGCGCTACGTAGGGCCAGGGAGCGAACCTCTTCCGCCACCACGGCAAACCCGGCCCCGGCCTCGCCGGCCCTGGCCGCTTCAACGGCGGCATTCAAGGCCAGCAGATTGGTCTGGAAGGCAATTTCATCAATGGTCTTCATGATGATCGCGGTCTGATCTGCGGATTTCTTAATGCTGTCTATGGCGTCCGTCATCCGCACCATGCGGGTTTGGGCAACCTCGGCCGAACTTTTGGCATCTTCCGCCATCCGGCTGGTCTGTGTGACATTTTCTGCGTTCTGCTTGCTCATGGAAGAGACCTCTTCCAGGGCCGAGGAGGTCTCCTCCAAACTCGCCGCCTGCCGGGCTGCACCGTCGGCCAGCTCGTGACTGGAGGCGGAAACCTGGTCGGCCGCATCGAGCAGCGTATCCGCGCCCCGGGTCAAATCACGAATGATCAAACTGATGGGCTTGATCACCGAGTTTGCGACAATGCGGATTATCAGGGTGGCAAAGAAAATGGCCATGACAATGAGGCCAACCACCACCAACTGCCAGCCTTTTGTCAGGGAGGCGCTCAACTGCTTATCCGCCTCTTCTAATGACTGGATGACCTCAAAGGCGCCGTGGATTTCCCCTACCTTCCAATTTTCCATGGTGCCGCCAGTGGGATCAACCCCCTGGCTGTTGCCCCAGAGTGCCTGGGAATTTTTCGGATCGCCATGGCAAAGCAGACATGTTTCCGTCAGACGGACCGCCCGGAAATAGCGAACGGCATTGAGGGAGGGATCAACCTCGTAGTATTCTGCCAGGTTTTTGTCCCCCATCAATTTGAGGGCCTTGGCTTCCAGCGCGTCGGGCTCATTTTTCGGATTTCGGGGAGAATGCTTCGGCACCTTGAAGGTATACCCTCCCTCCTTCGCCTTACGCATTGCCGCGTCCCAGGCAGCGAACACCGGCACCATGGCCAGAACCTTATCCTTCTGGCCTGCTGCCGCCAGATCCCGAAGCTGATCGGCCTTGAAAAGGCCCATTTGCCATTTGCTTTCCATCCCATCCCGGGTGGATTCGGCGGTCAAACAGATGGCCCTCGCTTTATCGGCGTAGGCCTGGAGAGTTTTCTCCCTTGCTTCAGAGGCATAGAAGCGAAAAAGGATCAGAATGAGGACCGTTGGCAGAAAGACACCAACCAGAACAATTTTCCCCCGTAACGACCACTGCTTCATATCCATCCGCTCTCTCCCTTAAAATCTGTTGCGAGACAGGCTGAATACTAGGCCTGTCGCAGGCCCGCCAACACCACAGCGCGTACCCATCCGATAGTTCTTCTTTGTTATTGAGCAAAAAAAATGGGACTTCTGTCAACCTAAATCGCGCAGCGCTGCACTTCGGCACTGACACCCACCTTGCCGTAGTTGCTCGCCCCGCACTCATTCTTGCCAAGATCCATGGTATCGGCCTCTGCCTGGCTCACCTTGAGCCACCCGCCGTTTACCCGGCGAATTTCTGCGTACACTGCTGGTTGCTGCCGCATATTGTCCTGAATAAATTCAGCGAACTTCTTTTCATTCGGCAGCCGGAAGGCAATGACGCTTTCCCGAAGCTTCCCCAGCTTTTCCGAAAAAAGCCGACCGCAGTTGGCCTCGCTCCAGTTAGTGTAATGGCCGGGCAACACCACCACCTCATCACCAAGTCCCCGCAACCGGAGCATCAAACTCAGATAGAGCTCCCGCGCCCACTCCTGCCATTTACCGCCCAGATCAGGCCGGCCAGCAGTATTGATGAAAACGGTGTCCCCGCTCAGGAGGTATTTGCCTTCAATGAGATAGCAGGTGCTGCCCATGGTGTGCCCTGGCGTATGCAGGGCACGGATCTCCGGGCCCTGTTCCGCAAAGGTGTACACCGCGTTATGGGCCACCGGTTCACAGGGGAAGACCGCCCCTTCAAAATCAAGGCTATTCACCATAACCGTACACTCTTTATCCTCGGCAAGCTGCGGGCTACCGGAGATATAGTCGGCCTGGCGGTGCGTTTCGAAACTTTTTACGATTCTGCATCCATGCTGTTGGGCGACCGCCTGGTATGCCTCGATATTCCTTGAGGGGTCAAAGACCATGGCCTCCTGCTTATAAATGAGCAGATAACTGCAAGAAGCCTTCCCCGGCCGGATAAACTGGTATAGGGTATATCCTTCGTTTTCTCCGGTCACCTTCCGGGGCACCAGGGCGTTACCCCAGCTGACAATACCTTGCTGGAGATAACCGACATCGCTGAAACCATTCTGACAAAGAAGATCGGCAACATATTTGGCCGAGCCCTCCTTGGCGCAGACGATACGGACCTTCTCTCCCTTGGGGATGCGGTCGATACTGCCCTGCACATCCTCCATGAAATTGAAGTAGGGGATGTTGAGATAGGGAAAGAACGCAGGCCCCTCGACGCTCCAGTTGGCGAAATCCTTTTCATTGCGGACATCGAGCAGAATAAAATCGGGCTTGGAGCTGATCCATTCAAAAAGCTCATTGGCAGTATAGAGAAACGGGGTACATGCTTCCATGGGGCCTCCAGAAAAAATTATGGTTGCTATTAATTTTGATAATAGTTACTAAAAGTAAAGATTTTCAGCAAGTGTTTTATTGCGCACAGAATCCGTTTTCTTGTTTGTTTTTAAACGGCTGTGCTATTATTCATACAATATGACAGATATATTCCCCCTGGGGATTTTTTTTTAACAAAGGCCTCAAGATGACGCTTCCCTCCGATCTCCTTGCCTCCCTATCTTTTCCTCTCGCGGTTCTTGAGGCAGACGGCACCATTACCGCCTGCAATGGTGCCTGGCATGAGGCGTTGCACCGCTTACATCTAAACGGTGGACAGCCGGGCGATGATTTTGCCGCACTTTTTTCTACCGTTTCCGCCGAGGGGCAAACCGGAACGCCGGAAGAGGCGGTGCGCACCTTTCTGGCCGGAACGGAAGAAGTTTTCTCCTGCTCCTTGCCCCAAACCGAAGGCCATACGATCCCGCTCCGTCTGGCCGTACTACCGGGGAGCACCCGACGGCAACTGCATGCCGAGATCCATCTCCCCTGCACCGACCCCCTGCTCCTTGCAAGCGAGGAGAGACTCCGCTCCCTACTCGACGCCATGCCCGACATCGTCTGCTTTAAAGACGGAGCCGGACGCTGGCTAGAGGCCAACAAATCCGATCTAGAACTCTTTAAGCTGACGGGCTTTGATTACCAGGGGAAAACAGATGCCGAACTTGCAGCCTTCAGCCCTTTTTACCAGAAAGCCTTCCTGGCCTGCCAGGCGACCGACGAACAGGCCTGGCAAGCCGGAACCCTTGTCCAGCACCAGGAGACCATCCCCTTGCCCGACGGCGGCATCACCGCCCTTGACCTCTACAAAATCCCTCTTTTTCATGGGGACGGCAGCCGGAAAGGCCTCGTGATTTTGGGCCGAAACGTCACTGCCTACAAGCTGGCCCAGGACAACCTCCTGCAACTCCAGCGCCAGCAAGAGATCGTCGAAAAACTCCTCCGGATCAGCTTCAACAACACCTCGCTTGCCTCCCAGCTTTCCACAGCCCTGGACCTCATCGTCGAAATCCCCTGGCTACCGCTTACAGCAAAAGGGGGAATTTTTTTGCTGGACACAACCAAGGAGAAACCTCTCAACCTCTTCGTACAAAAGAACATGGCCCCCTCTCTGCTACAACATTGCAGCAGCCTCAACCTTGGCGAATGCCTGTGTGGCAAAGCCGCACAGGAGCAGCGGTTCATCTTCGCCCCGCATCTCCCCAAGGAGGAAGGATTCCGCTATGCGGGCATGGAAGACCAGAGCCATTACATCGTCCCCATTGTCCGAAGCAATCAGCTGCTAGGCCTGCTGATGCTCTACGCCGAATCCGGGCACACCAGCGGAGAAACCGAACGCAAATTCTTAGAGAGCGTGGCCAACGCCTTGGCCCTACTCATCGACCGTCAGCAGGGGGCGGACCGTCTGCTCACCAGCGAGGCCAATCTGGGCAAGGCCCAACAGATCGCCCAGCTTGGCTACTGGGACTGGCATATCAATGAGAATCTCCTGTTCTGGTCCGAGCAAGTGTACCGAATCTTCGGGCTGAACCCCACAGAGACCCCTGCCACGTATGAAAATTTCCTGAGCCAGATACATATTGATGATCGCCAGAAGGTGCAGGACGCTGTCCAGTCTGCTTTGATCAACAAAACACCTTACCGCATCAGCCATCGCATCATCCGGAAGGATGGCACCCTCCGAGAGGTCCACGAAGAGGGCGAGGTGGAGTATGACGCACACGGCGCCCCGCTCCGCATGTTTGGGGTCGTGCAGGATATCACCCTGCTCAAGAAAACCGAAGAGCAGATGGAGCTGGCCGCCAAGGTGTTCGACAGCAGCATCGAAGGCATCACCATCACCGACGCCAAGGGAGTTATCCAGTCAGTCAACCCGGCCTTTACCCATATCACCGGCTACAGCGCCGAGGAGGCTATCGGCCAGAACCCGAGCATCCTGAAATCGGACCGCCATGACGCCCAATTCTACCGCACCATGTGGGCCACCCTGCTGGCTGAGGGAAAATGGGAGGGGGAGATCTGGAACCGGAGGAAAAACGGCGAGGTCTATCCGGAAAGGCTCACCATCACCGCGATTACCGACGAATACGGCCAGGTTAACCACAATGTGGCCGTATTCCACGACATGAGTGAAATCCGCAGCTACGAGGAACAGCTCCACTTCCACGCCTACCATGATGCCCTGACCGGGCTGCCCAACCGGTTGCTGATGCTCGACCGTTTCAATGTGGCCATCAGCCATGCCCAGCGCCTGCACAAGCCAGTGGCGGTTCTGGTGCTCGACCTGGACAACTTCAAGCATATCAACGACAGCCTGGGTCATAACATCGGCGATGTCTTGCTGCAACAGGTTGCCGAACGGTTGAAGGAAGAAATCGCCGCCTACCACACCGTGGGAAGGCTGGGCGGCGATGATTTCGCCATCCTGATTGAAGAATGCGCGGATGAACAAGAGGCCGTGCGGATGGCGGAAAAGGTCATTGCTCTGTTTACCAAGCCCTTCAATCTGGCCATCTATGAAACCTTTGTCACCGTGACCATCGGCATCACTTTTTTCCCCAGCGATGGCGGCGATGCGGACACCCTGCTGAAAAACGCCGAACTTGCCATGTACCGCGCCAAGGAGGAGGGGAAAAACAAGTACCGGCTTTTCACCTCGGCCATGAACGCCAAGGTGGTGCATCGCCTTTCCCTTGAAAACAACCTGCGCAAGGCCCTGGAACGCAAGGAATTTCTCGTCTATTACCAACCGAAGGTGGCGAGCACCACTGGAAACATTGTCGGGATGGAAGCCTTGGTCCGCTGGCAGAGCCAGGACGGGCGACTGATCTCCCCCCTTGATTTCATCCCCCTGGCCGAGGAAACCGGCCTGATCATCCCCATTGGCGAGTATGTACTGCGACAGGCTTGCCGGGACACCAAGCTCTGGCTTGAAAAAAACAAGAAGTTGGTGGTCTCGGTGAATCTTTCCCCATGCCAGTTCATGCAGGAAAATCTAGTGCAGACCATCATGGATATCTTGCAGGAAACCGGCCTGCCTCCCTCTCAGCTTGAGATGGAGGTCACGGAAAGCGCGGTCATGTTCAACGAGCAGGCAGCCTTGGCGAAGCTGTTCGAACTCAAGAAGGCGGGAATCCGCCTGGCTCTCGATGATTTCGGCACCGGCTACTCCTCGCTTCATTTTCTGCGCAAATTACCCCTCGACACCTTGAAGATTGACCGGGCCTTTGTCAAGGAATTGCCCGCCGAGCCAAACAGCGCGGCCATTGCTTCCGCCATCATAGCCATGGCCCAGGCCCTGCATCTGGACATCGTAGCGGAAGGGGTCGAAAATGTAGCGCAGCTTGATTTTCTTGGCCGACTCAACTGCACAGAGATTCAGGGCTTTCTCTTCAGTCCGCCGATAACAGCTCTCGCTTTTTCTGCCTTATTGGAAAAGGACCCCCCCTTCCCTCTCTCCGCGTGACCCGCGTGACCGGCACACGCGGTCCGGCAACTGCCTCCCCGAGGTCGACACACCGCTGGTGGCTCAGGGCAAGAGACTGAGTGGCCATTCCTGACGGAGCATGCTCAGGGCCGCATGATTGGTGAGATCAAGATGCAGGGGGGTGATGGAGACATACCCTGCGACAATAGCCTGGGCATCGGTATCTTCGCCCTCGTCCCAAAACGGGGTGCCGCCGCCGATCCAGTAATGCTGCCTGCCCCACGGGTCAAAGGTTTCCTTGATCGCGCCATCATAAACCCGGCGCCCCTGCCTGGTAAAACGCACCCCCTGTATTTCTTCCGGCCTACGGTTTGGGACATTGACATTGAGGAGAGTATCCTTGGGTAGACCCTTTTCCAGGATGGTCCGCGCCAGTTTTGCGGCAAAGGCAGCAGCGGTTTCAAAACAGAAGGGTTCTTCTCCGGCCAGGGAAACCGCCAGGGAGGGCGCACCGAGCATGGTGCCTTCTACGGCGGCGGAGACGGTGCCAGAGTAGCTGACATCGTCTCCCAGATTCGGCCCGGGATTGATGCCGGACACAACCAGCTGGGGCTTATGCGGCAGGATCTTGCCCATGGCCAGGGTCACGCAATCGGTGGGGGTCCCGTCGACGGAATAGCGGTCTTGGCCAAGGTCTTTCACCCGCAAGGGCCGCTTCATGGTGAGCGAGTGGCTGGCCGCGCTGTTGTCCTGATCCGGAGCGACAATCACGATCTGGCCAAGACCTTGTAAGGCCTGGGCGAGAATGGCAAGACCCGAAGCACGAACCCCGTCATCGTTGGTCACAAGTATCAGTGGCGTCATTTTTTCCTCCCTTGTATTAGCCCACAATCTAGTCATATTTTCAGGAAAGCGGGAGCTTTTCCTAACCGCTGCTTCTAAAAAATCCGGCCCCACTCTCTTTCTTCATTTTTTATGACTTGTACTGTATATTGTCAGAAACTTTCTCTCCGGTCGGGGGAGCATCCAGAACAAAAGAAGAGGAACCGCCATGCCGTATGTAAGCATCCGCCTTGCAGGCACGTTGAGCAGGGAGCAGAAAGAGGAAATGTGCGCCGGGGTAACAAAGGTGATCGCCGGGGTGACCAAAAAACCCGAGGATTCCATCCTGATCTTTGTGGACGAGGTACAGCACGAAAATATCGCTAAGGGCGGCAAACTCCTCAAAAAACCTGCCTGATGGCCCAGCTCTCCTTGCTGAACATCTCCGGCAAAGACGAAGCCCGGCAGCGGTTGCAGGTGCTCCGGCAGGAGCTCAACCTCCACGCTTACCGCTATTACGTGCTGGATGACCCCATCCTTGCCGATGCGGAATACGATCTCCTTTTTCAGGAACTGGTGGCGCTGGAGCAGCAACATCCTGAGCTGATCACCGCCGATTCGCCCAGTCAGCGGGTGGGCGGTTCACCCCTGGCCCAGTTTGAGACGGTCCCCCACTCCCTGCCCATGCTGAGCCTGGAGAATGCCTTTACTGACGATGATCTCGTCGATTTTGAAGAACGGCTCTTACGCTTTTTACAGAGTACGGAACAGATCTCCTATGTGACCGAGCCGAAGCTCGATGGCCTGGCCGTTGAACTCGTCTATGACGACGGGCTGTTTGTCCTGGGCTCCACCCGTGGCGATGGGTTGATCGGCGAGAATATCAGCCAAAACCTGAAAACCATCCCGACCATCCCCCTGCGGCTTCATACTCAAGATGGGGTCGGTATTCCTAAACGGCTTGAAGTGAGGGGCGAGGTTTTTATCGGCTTGGCTGATTTCAAAAAACTCAACGAAGAGCGCGGAAGAGCCGGGGAACCCCTCTTTGCCAACCCCAGAAATGGTGCGGCCGGTTCCCTGCGCCAGCTTGATCCCAGGATAACCGCGAGCCGGCCCCTTGATTTTTACGCCTATGGAGTGAGTGATCCCGCCGCCCTCCCTTGCCAGAATCAGTATGAACTGCTTCAGTATCTCGGCAGCCTCGGCTTCAAGATCAATCCACTGGTCCATCTCTGCCAGAGCATCACGGAGGTGATCGGCCAGTTCACCCAGCTCCAAAGCCAACGGTCAGCACTTGCCTATGACATTGACGGCATGGTGGTCAAGGTCAACGACTTTGCCCTGCAAGGGCGTCTGGGGGCCAAGGCCCGCAGTCCGCGCTGGGCCATTGCCGCCAAGTTTCCCGCCTCCCAGGCCACCACCCGGCTGCTGGCCGTCGAATTCGGGGTGGGCCGGACCGGGGCGATCACTCCAGTGGCCATCCTTGAACCGGTGCAGGTCGGCGGAGTCATGGTAAGCCGGGCTACCCTGCACAACGAGGACGAGCTGCGCCGGAAAGGACTGATGCTCGGCGACACCGTTTTGGTGCAGCGGGCTGGGGATGTTATCCCGGAAGTGGTCAAGCCGGTGAAGGAAAACCGAACCGGCCAGGAGCAACCCATCACCATGCCCAGGCTCTGCCCCGAATGCAACCAGCCGCTGATTCGGGCCGGGCAAGAGGCTATAACCCGCTGCCCCAATCCCGACTGCCCTGCCCAGCGGGTGCGCGGTCTGATCCACTTTACCGGCAAGAGCGGGATGGATATCGAAGGGTTGGGAAAAAAGGCGGTGGAACAACTTGTGACCCAGGGGCTCATTCAAGATATCCCTGATATTTATCAACTTACGGTTGAGACCCTGGCCTCCCTTGACGGCTGGGGCAACAAGTCGGCGGAGAATGCGGTGCGTGCCATTGAGGGAAGCCGAACCCCCACCCTGGCCAAATTTCTTGCCGCTCTCGGCATCCGGCATGTGGGCGAAGTAACAGCCCAGCTTCTGGCCCACCATTTCACTTCTCTTGCCCGACTTTTACTGGCTGGCGAAGCTGATTTTTTACACATCGAAGGGATCGGCGCGCAGGTGGCCACCAGCCTGGTGGATTACTTTCAGGATCCGGCTGTTCAGGAAATGCTTGACCGGCTTGAGGCTTTGGGGGTCCGCGTACAAGAAGAAAAACCGGACGCGGGGGCCAATGGTGCCCTGGCAGGCAGTGTCTTTCTTTTTACCGGAGCACTTGCCCAGCTTTCCCGGCATGAGGCCAAGGCCAGAATCAAAGAGCTGGGCGGCCAAGTCGCCTCAGGGATCAGCCGCAAAGTAACTTATGTTGTTCTGGGGGATAGCCCCGGAAGCAAGTTGACAAAAGCCCGGGAATTAGGCTTGACTGTTATCACAGAAAACGAATTTTTGCGGCTTATTGGCCGCTGACCATGATCTGGTCGTTGGGAAAAGAAAAAAAGGAACAGTATATGGCAAGAAAACGTGTGGTGACGAGGGTTGAAGGGATGGTGCAGGGCGTCTATTTTCGTGATTATGCCCAAAAAGAAGCCCGCAGCCTTGCCTTGAGCGGCTGGGTACGAAACCGACCGGACGGCACGGTCGAGGCCGTGCTGGAGGGTGAACCGGAAAAGGTGGAGCAAATGATTGCCTGGCTCCACACCGGCTCACCCCAAGCCGAGGTTAAAGAGGTGCAGGTGACTGAGGAACAGCCTCTGAACGACAAAACCGCCTTTGCCATCCGGTATAACTGAGACAGGGCCAGCCTCGCCACAATCAAAATCCCACTGGCACGCAGCCAAGCCCAGGTAGCATCAGGGGGAAGCACAGGGGCATGCCGCCAACGGCGGAACAAGGGCCAGCGGGGCTCTTTCTTTGGTACGTTTGCCTACTGAGATTGCTTGGTAATCAGAAAAGTATTGTACCGACCACCTCTAAATTGACATTTTCCGGCATCTGCCGTAGAATCCGACCTTTTATCATAAGGGAAAAATATCCCTTTTTTCTGGCGAGGAATGGCATGGAAACCGAAATGGAAACATCCCGCAGGGTTCCACCCAAAAGCCGGGCACGCATCCGTTGCCCGCACTGCGGCAACGATACCGATTTCTTTGAGATCGCCGACGGGGTTGTCCTGACCACCCGCTATCTCCAGAATGACGATGGCAGCTTTATCCAGGAAGGCGACGAGTCCCAGGTTCTGGGTGAGATTAAGTTCTTTTGCGGCGAATGCAACCAGGATCTTTCCGAGTACCACAACCACTTTCTGGAAATGCTTTTCTAAGGGGAGAGAAACTTTGCGAGTGTCCGCTTGACTGGGACGGGAGGCTGCTGCGGTTTCGGGCGAAAAAAAAGGAGAAGGCAAATGCCTTCTCCTTTTTTCATTCAATCCTGAACAAATCAACTGGCGTGGTGATTACACACAACCGGTCGGTTTCGGCAGGCCAGCCATCTTACAGGCGCCCTTACCAGGACCTGAGGGGAACAGCTCGTAAATCCGCTTCAACGGGAAGCCGGTGGTCTTGGAAAGAATCCGAACCATCGGAGCGATACCGTTCTTCTTGTAGTAGTCGCGGAGGGTATCGATAACCTTGTGATGCTCGTCGGTCATGTCGCCAATACCTTCAACACCCTTTACGTAGTCGACCCAGTTCTGATCCCAGGCATCCATGTTGCCAGTGAGGAAGCCATCTTCGTCAACGGTGAAGACGGAACCTTTATGCTCGATTGTAGGCATATTCATTCTCCTTCAGTAAAATTTGAACTAAATTATTATGAAATGTAACGAATTCACTAATTCAGGATGCCACTTATTACTATATGCATTTCCCTTTGTCAAGCCGGGTGGGGTTATTTTTTTCCCCGACACGGAGACGCGACAAAACCGCTTGATTTGACACTATTTCTTTTCGAAGGGATTACAACATCCTCACGCAACCAGAGCTACCAGGCTGGAAAATATTTCCGGAACAAACCCCTGCTCTTTTTCAAACAAGGCATCAAGGGTGGTCCGGGGATTAAAATTTTGCAGGGTAAGCCGCGAGCGGGTACGATCAAACTGCCGGGTCCAGGCAACGATATCTTCCTCCGTGTGCAGCCTTGGGGCAATGGTCATGCGGAACTCATGGGGAATAGCACTGTGAGCCAATAGGTCGATACTTTGTTGAATCGCCTCCAAATCCACAGAACAACCGGTACAGCGCTCATATTTATCCTGCTCCAGCACCGTCTTGACATCCATGGCCACCATGTCCAAAAGATTGTCACCCAGCAGCTGCGCCAGCACCTCGGGCCTGCTGCCATTGGTGTCGAGTTTGATCGCCCAACCTTCTGCCTTGAGCCGGGCGATCATTGCGGGAAGACCTGGAGACAGGGTCGGCTCGCCGCCGGAGATGCAGACCCCTTGCAGCCATTTTTTTCGGGCTGCAAGACGACGCAGGATCTCCTCGAAAG
This sequence comes from uncultured Pseudomonadota bacterium, assembly GCA_937868185.1. GTDB lineage: Bacteria > Desulfobacterota > Desulfobulbia > Desulfobulbales > Desulfurivibrionaceae > Thiovibrio. The sequence continues at coordinate 6,074 of CALMMG010000016.1, read as the reverse complement.
GGATGGTTTCCATGCCTTCCGAGGTGAGAACCAGCGGGTGATTGTGGCAGAAAGGACAGCGGAAGTTGCAGCCGCCCAAAAAAAGGATGGCGCACAGCTTACCTGGCCAATCGATAAAGGAGGTTTCCAAAAACCCCTTCACCGCCGGCAGGCAAGTAGTTGGAGCGCAAGAGCCGGAGGCTTGCGCCGCCACCATACCATCTCCCACCGCGGGCCTATTGCAGGGCGCAGCTGCCGGACTTGCAGCCTGCCTGTTTGCCTTGATGCTTGGCTATTACCCCACAACGAGCAGCACGGTCCAGCAGCTGGCTTTCGATATGACCAAACTCATGCAGGGCGGAAGAATCGTCCAGCACCAGAATAGGCAGGGCCTTCCGCGCCTTTTCCACCAACCCGTGCCAGGCCAGGTGGGCCAGGGCTCCGGCATCGTTGTTACCGAGCACTTCCACCTGAACATCCATGGCGGAGAGATCAAATTGCTTTTTCAACTGGGCGCAGAGCACACAGTCATCCGTGGTAAATAATGTCATTGGTTCTCCCCCCTTTTATTGATTGAAGCGATCGACATTGCGATAGCGGTCGTGCAACTCGCCGAGTTTGCCCTTGTTCCAGCTTGAGATCTTGGTGAAATACCCGGTGATCCGGGTGATCCCGTCCACCTCTTTCGACTGACAGTAGGGGCAGCTCTCGCTCAACCCCCTGCTCGTCTTACCGCAGGCAAGACAGGCCGTGAACTCCGGAGAAAAAGCGATCTGATCGTTCTGGGTGTGCTTGAAGACATTGATCACAAAACTGGCCAGAGCCTCCTTGTCCGGCTGAGCCTCGCCCAACCAGATATGGGTGATGGAGCCCGCCTCGATGAGGGGATGGAACAACCCCTCCTTCTCCACCCTGGCGATGGGGCTCATGGTGGCGCCCACGTTAAAGAGGGTTGAGTTGCTGTAGTAGACCTCCCCCTTTTCCCGGTTGCCCTGAACAACCTTTTCCGCCTCCGCATTAAAATGAGCCAGATCCAACTTGGCAAAACGGAAGGCCGTGGACTCAGCCGGGGTCTGCTCCAGGACGAACTTCATGTCCAAAGAGTCGGCAAGCTTGTTGCAGACGATGTTCATGTGGGCAATGACCTTAAGCCCGAACTTGATGGATTCATCCGAATCGTGCAGTTCCTGGCCCAGATGCACCCGGATCAGCTCATTGAGCCCCACCATGCCGATGAGATAGGAGCACTTGTGCAGCTTGAGGTAGGGCTCGCCGTCCAGATCCATGGCCAATAGAGACAAAGGCCCTCCCTTGCCCAGACTCATCAGCCGCTCGATAAACTTCTTCTTCTGCCCGTGGGCCTTGGCCGCAAGCTGGAGTTTTTCGGTGAGCAGGGCAAAGAGCTTGGTGTCATCGCCTTGGGCCTTGAAGGCAAGGCGGGGCAGGTTGATGGTGACGTTTTGCAGGGCCGAGTAGCGCATCTTCCAGGGCTGCTTGGCGTCCTCCAGATCCGAGGCCTCGAGCTTGAAGCTCAAGCGACAGCATTCGGAGATCTTGGCCGTATCGCCCCGGTCAAAGACGAAATAGGTATTGCCCTTCACCGAGGCCACCTCACAGATATGGTGCAGGAAGTCCATGTGGCCGTCGGTTTTGAAGAACTTCTCGGTGATATGCACCAACGGTTTGGGGAAGAAGAAGGGACGGCCAGCGGCATCCCCCTCTTTATAAACCTCAAACAGCGCCCAGGCGAACCGCTGCGCCTGCTTCTCATACTCGCCATAGGTCTTGCCGGTGTAGACCCCACCAGGCCCGATGGCGGGCACGTCCACGAAATGCTTGGGCACCTCCCAGTAGATATTGACGTCGGAAAAGATCGCCTGCCCACCCCTGGCCACGGCCTGCTGGGAGAACTCGTAAATCATCATCTGGGCCAGCTGCTTGACCCCGTCGTCATCCAGCTCTTCCAGATAGGGGGCGTAGAAGAGGTTAATCGCATCCCAGCCGATGGCCCCGGCAAAATGGCTCTGCAGGGAGGCGGCGAACTTGACCATGTGGGCGAGGAGCACCTCGGCATGTTTGGCCGGTTTGGCCATGGACAAGGCGTGAGGCAGATTGAGCCCGAATTTCTTAATGTATTCCAGGGACTGGCCAGAACAATAGGGCCGGTCGATAAAGCCCAGATCATGCAGGTGCAGATCGCCGCTCAGATGGGCGTCCGCCACATCCGGGGTAAAGACATGGAGCAGGGCGTACTCCTTCTTGATCCCTTCGGCCAGGGTGAGGTTGGTGGCCTCCGGCCCGTGGGGCACATTGGCGTTTTCCTTGTTATGCTGGACCAGCAGCTGGTCCACGTCGTAGAGCGGCACCCCGAGACGGGTGTGCATGCGCCGCGCCTCCTCCAACCCCATCTCCAGGAGCTTGGCGTTGACCATTTCGCGGATCAGCGGGCCGGTGATGGTTTTCACCTTGCCGGCCTGGATGGTCACCTCGATATCCCGACTGATCTTCTCGGCGGTGCCTCGGTCAATAAAGGTCTCGCGCAACAGGGCATCAACGATGCGCTGCCGGTTCCAGCCGGTCATGTCATCCTGGGAGGAACGGACAAAGAGGGCAATATCGGTGCTGTCCTCGTTCACAACCCGTTGTGTTCTGGCCTGGGCGGTCTCGGCATTGAGTGGCATCACAACTCCCATACCCGTACTCCTCTTGATGATTTAAGAAATTAGTTAAAATCTTCCCCTCTGAATCCCCTTGAAACACGACAGGTTGTGTTTCGGAAACCATTATTGCACTACCGGTAGTGTGTGTGCAAGCAAAAAAAGTCCGAAAAACGAGAAAAGTCAATGGGTGATTTTTTGCGGAGAATCAACGGGATGCAGAACGAAAGCTCTTAACGAAAAGCTTACACTTTGAAGGGTTTTGCGCTGCGGATGGATGAGTTACAACGCCTATCCGGTTACTTGGCGCAAGCGGCCAGACCAGGTTCGCCGTCCTGCCGTTGGAGGATGGTGTCCTTTTTCCAGTGCACATCGTCGGGCCTGGGGAAATCCACCAGATAATGGAGGCCGCGGGATTCCTTGCGGATGCAGGCGCAGCGCACGATGAGCTCGGCAACCTGGGCGATGTTGCGCAGTTCGATGAGGTCCGGGGTCAAGATATAGTCGTGGTAATGCTGGTTCACCTCGTTGGCTATAACCCGAAGCCTTTCCTGCACCAGGGCAAGGCGTTTCTCGGTGCGGACAATACCCACATAGTTCCACATCAGGCGGCGAATCTGGTCCCAGTTATGGCTGACCAGGACATTCTCCTCGATGCGCTGAGCCTCTCCGGCAAACCATTCCGCCACCTCAGGCAGCGCCGCTTCGCGCAGGGTAGGCCACTCCCGTTCACACTCCAAAAAGGCCTGGTGGGCAAAGACCACCGCCTCGAGCAGGGAATTGCTGGCCAGCCGGTTGCCCCCGTGCAACCCGGTGCAGGCGGCCTCGCCAAAGGCAAACAACCCTTCGAGATTGGTTTTACCCCACTGATCCGTGACCACCCCGCCGCACATGTAGTGGGCCGCAGGCACCACTGGAATGGGCGTCTTGGTCATGTCGATCCCCAGGGAAAGGCATTTATTATAGATGGTGGGGAATCTATTCTTAAGAAACTCCGCGGGCTGATGGGTGATGTCCAGATACACGCAATCATCGCCGCTCGCCTTCATCTCGCTGTCAATGGCCCGAGCCACCGTGTCGCGGGTGGCCAGATCCCCCCGCTCGTCATACTTGTGCATGAAGGGTTTGCCATGCTGGTCGATGAGCCTGCCGCCTTCGCCGCGCACCGCTTCAGAGATCAGGAAATTCTTCACCTGGGGGTGGTAGAGACAGGTGGGGTGGAACTGGACAAACTCCAGATTGGCGACCCTGGCCCCGGCCCGGTAGGCCATGGCAATGCCGTCTCCGGTGGCGATATCGGGATTGGTGGTATAGAGATAGACCTTGCCGGTGCCGCCGGTGCAGAGCACCGTCACCTTGGCCTGGTAGGTGTCGATCCGCCCAGTTTCCCGGTCAAAGACATAGGCCCCAAGACACTGGTCGCTGAAGCTGTCGTGGGGCTGATACGGGGTGCCGGTCTTGGAGCTGACCAGCAGATCGACAGCCAGATGGTTTTCCAACACCGTAATCTTGGGGTTGGCCGCCACCTGAGCCAAAAGCCCCTCTTCAATCTTGCGGCCGGTGAGATCCATGGCATGGGCGATGCGGCGGGCCGAGTGGCCACCCTCCTTGCCCAGATCAAGATGACTGGGGTCGCCAGCCTCGCTCTGAAACTGCACCCCGAGGCGGATCAATTCCTCGATCCGAGCCGGGCCGGTTTCCACCACCAATTTGACAATGTCCTCATGGCAGAGTCCAGCCCCGGAGCGGAGGGTGTCCTCGATGTGCAGGGCAAAGGAATCATCCGGCGACAGCACCGCAGCGATGCCGCCTTGGGCTAGGTTGGTGGCGGTGTCCACCTTGGCCTTTTTAGTGACTATGGTCACCCGGCCTAGGCGCGCCGCCTTAATGGCAAAGGAAAGCCCGGAGATGCCGCTGCCAATCACAAGAAAATCGGTGTTCTGTTTCATGGCCACCCCGTGCGGTTAACAGCTTGACATCACCAGAAGATATTCAGTAAAGATGAGACTCATTATCTACTGTAACCTTTATCTGCCCCGCATCCTGATTCGCCCATCCTGATAAAGGATTTTACATAGCGCGGACCAGGCAGGATGGCAAGGATTCTTCACCATGACTCCTTTAAAACTCGTCGTGTTTGACTGCGATGGCGTGATGTTTGACTCAAAAAACGCCAACCGGGTCTATTACAATCATATCCGTGAGACCTTCGGCCGCCCCCCCATGGACGAGGAGGAGCTGGAATACGTCCACATGCACCATGTGATGGATTCCATCCGCCACCTCTTCCGGAATTACCCGGCGGACCTGGCACAGGCCGAGGCGTACCGGCAATCCGTCGATTACACCCCCTACCTGCAATACATGCTCATGGAGCCGGATCTCCTGGAGTTTCTCGATTTTCTCAACCCCGATTACAAAACCGCGATCAGCACCAACCGGACCTCCACCATGGGCCCGGTGCTGCAAATCTTTAAACTGGCGGACCGGTTCGACAAGGTGGTCACCGCCTTTGACGTGGCCCACCCCAAGCCCGACCCCGAAGCGCTGGAGCAGATCCTGGCCCATTTCGGCTACAAGGTGGACGAGGCGGTGTACATCGGCGACTCCATGGTGGATCGGGAGCATACCGCAGCCCTGGGCATGCGGCTCATCGCCTTCAAAAACCGGGCTCTCCCTGCAGAATACCATGTGCAGAGCTTCATGGAGATTACCCGGCTGCCGATATTTGGCGAGATTAAAAAAGGGGGAAAATGAAACTGGAAGTGACCCACAAAATCCTGGCCATGGAGCCGGACTTTGAAAAAAGTTCCGCCCATGTCCTGCGCTTTCTCGACCGCACCTCCCTGGTGCACTACGATGCGGTAAGGGTTGTGACGGATCAATCCTGCTCCGGCGCGGACCCGCACTTCTGGCCCTGGCTTGAACAGGGTCTAGCCGCAAACCGGCAAGTGCTGGCACAATTAACCGGGGAATTACGGGCCGCTGGCACCAAGGAGTTCAGCGACCTGCTCACCATGCCGCAGGGCTTTCAAAGCAAGATCTTCCACACCATGGCCCATCTGCTCGACGGCTTTTTCGGCATCGACAGCCAGTTCTACAGCCTGCCCGATGATTCCCACTGGCTGGAGACAAGCCTGCGCAGGCAGATTGAGACAGACCCGGAGGACTTCTGGCTGATCACGGTGGTGGCCACCCTGGAATCCCTGAAGCACCAAGCCATTTCCGGCCTGCGCTCCTTTGAAAAATAGGGCTCAATCGTGATGATGGTGGTGGTGATCATGACCGTGGTGATGGCCTGCGCCTGGGCCACCGATCACCGCCAGAGCCTTTTTCAGAATGGTATCGGTCTCAGCCATGCTGGCCACGGCCTTATCTAACAGCTCCGCCAACGGACCCTGCCCCTCGGCCCGCGCCAAGTCCACCCATTTTTTGAAT
>CALMMG010000015.1 GCA_937868185.1 uncultured Pseudomonadota bacterium | reverse complement strand
TTGGCCAGTTCGGCATCGGCATGGACCAGCTTTTCCTTTTCTCCAGAGAGCAGCCGGTCCACTGGAATCCCGGTCCACTTGGCCACCACCTGGGCCACATCCTCCTCGTCCACCTCTTCCTTGAGCATCTTGCGGTCTTTCTGGATATCAGCAAGATGCGTATTTTCGCTGGCCAACTGTTTCTCAAGTTCCACGATCTTACCGTAACGAATCTCGGCCACCTTGCTCAGGTCGCCCTGACGCTCGGCCTGCTGCTCGGCAACCCGTGCCTCGTCGATATCGCTCTTGATCTTGCGAATTTTCTGAATAATATCCCGCTCCAGGGTCCAGTGGCCTTTCATGGCAGTCAGGCTCTCGTTAAGCTCGGCCAACTCCGCCTCGATCTTGCCAAGCCGCTCTTTCGAGGCGGCATCGCTTTCCTTCTTCAGTGCCTCCCGCTCGATTTCCAGCATAATCCGCTTACGATCCACCTCGTCGATTTCGGTGGGCATGGAATCGATCTCGATCCGCAACCGAGAAGCCGCCTCGTCAATGAGATCAATGGCCTTGTCCGGGAGAAACCGGTCGGTGATGTAACGGTTGGAGAGGGTCGCCGCTGCCACGGTGGCAGAATCCTTGATCCGCACCCCGTGGTGAACCTCGTATTTTTCCTTGATCCCGCGCAGGATGGCAATGGTGTCGTCCAAAGAAGGCTCCTGCACCAGAACCTGCTGAAAGCGGCGTTCAAAGGCCGCATCCTTTTCGATATACTTACGGTATTCGTTCAAGGTGGTGGCGCCGACACAGTGCAGCTCGCCCCGGGCCAGAGCGGGTTTCAACATGTTGGAAGCATCCATAGCCCCTTCCGCCGCCCCGGCCCCAACCAAGGTGTGGATCTCGTCGATAAAAAGGATCACCTCCCCTTCCCGTTTCTGCACCTCTTTCAAGACCGCCTTGAGCCGATCCTCAAACTCGCCGCGATACTTGGCCCCAGCCACCAGCGCCCCCAGGTCGAGAGAAAGCACCTGCTTGTTGCGCAGGGTTTCAGGCACGTCGCCGTTGACGATGCGCTGGGCCAACCCCTCGACAATGGCGGTCTTGCCCACCCCGGGCTCGCCGATCAAGACCGGGTTGTTCTTGGTCCGACGGGAAAGCACCTGGATCACCCGCCGCACCTCGTCATCCCGACCGATTACCGGGTCGAGCTTGCCCTGTCTGGCAACATCGGTAAGGTTGCGGGCATATTTTTCCAGGGCCTGATATTTTTCCTCGGGGTTGGGGTCGGTAACCCGCTGGTTGCCGCGAATGGCGACCAGAGCCTGCAAAAAAGCCTCCCTGGTTACGCCTTTACGCTTAAATGCCTGGGCCGCAGGGGAATCCTTGTCATCGAGCACCGCGAGAATTAAATGCTCCAAACTGACATACTCATCTTGCATCTCGCCTGCCACCTTGAAGGCCCGGTCCAGCAGGGCCTGAAACCGCTTCCCGGCATAGGCCTGGGTATAGCCGCCGCCGCTGACCTGGGGCAACTTTGTCAGCAGCGCATCCATCTCCTGCCGGAGCAGACCCGGGTCCACCCCCATCTTCTGCAAAATAGGCACCACGACCCCATCGGGCTGGTCCAGGAGCACCCGCATGAGATGCTCGGGCTGAATCTCCTGATGCCCTTTGCCCTGAGCCAGACTCTGGGCCCCCTGCACCGCTTCCTGCGATTTCACCGTAAATTTATCAAACTGCATAACCGTCGCTCCTTAAAAAAATAACCAGTCAAACGCCCCCGCTCTGTACTGCGAATACCGTAAGCGCACCCCCAGCCGCTGTCAAGGCTGTCTCTGTCAAAATATTGACGTGGCACATCTGGTGCTGATTGAGCCGATGCGCCAAGACCAGAGAGGCAGATTTTTCCTCGATCGACACACATTCCCTTTGCATTGCCCAAGACCTCAGGGATATATAAGCAACAGGGACGGCAGCCGTTCCCTTTCTAACTCCCTTCCTCAGGATAGCACATGCCCGATTTTGCCGTGATCATTTTCATTACCACCTATCTCGGTGTGGCCATTGGCCGGATTCCCGGCTTAATGCTGGACCGGACCGGCATCGCCCTGCTGGGGGCAATCGCCATGATCGCCAGCGGCACGGTACCGCTCATCGAGGCCATGACTGCCATCGACCTGCCCACCATCATCCTGCTCTACGCCCTGATGGTCATTTCCGCCCAGCTCCGATTGGGGGGCTTTTACACCTGGGTCGCCAGCCGCACCACCAGCCTGCTGGACCAACCCCGGCTTTTTCTCCTCACCAGCATGTTGATCGCCGGACTGCTTTCCGCTTTGCTGGCCAATGATATTGTCTGCCTGGCCTTCACCCCGGTTCTCTGCCTCGCCCTGCTCAGAAAAGGACTCAACCCCCTGCCCTTTCTCCTCGGCCTTGCGGCCGCGAGCAATATCGGCTCGGCCGCCACCATCATCGGCAACCCGCAAAACATGCTGATCGGCCAGGTCGGCCATTTGCACTTCGGCAGATTTCTGCTCTGGTGCACCCCGCCCACCCTCATTGCCTTGGCCGGTGCCTACACCATTCTCTGCCGCACTTACAACGGCCGCTTTGCCATGCCCTCGGTTCCCCAAACCATGAGGCAAACACCAGAATGGCCCGAGTTCGATCTCTGGCAAAGCGCAAAGGGGATTATCGCCATTCTGGTTCTGGTCACCCTTTTCTTCACCCCCATCCCCAGGGAGCTTTCCGCCATCACCGTAGCCGGAATCCTGCTGTGCAGCAGAAAGATGCACTCCCGTCAGATTATGGAGTTAGTGGACTGGCAGCTGCTCACCCTGTTCTGCTCCCTGTTCATCGTAGTCCACGGCATTACCACCCGCAATATCCCCAGCCTGATCATGGAGACCATGGCCCAGCAGGGCATAAGCATCACCGACCTCTTTGCCCTCACCACCATCTCCACCCTTATGAGCAACCTGGTCAGCAATGTGCCCGCCGCCATGTTCCTGGTCCGCTTTCTTGACCCAGGCGTACCGGCTCAGTGGTATGTCCTGGCCCTATCCAGCACCTTTGCCGGAAACCTGATCATCATCGGCAGCATTGCCAATCTCATCGTCATCGAGCAGGCAAAGAAATTTCATATCGAGATCAGTTTCCGCGAACACGCCAGGGTTGGCATCCCGATTACGCTTTTCTCTCTGCTCGTTCTGGTTTTACTGCTATACTTCGAAGCCATAACGAAATAGCCATTGCTCTCCTGCCTGTTTCGTTACGGTGCTTTACACCGCTCAAGCTGCTTCCCCCATGGCAACCTTGTTTTACCGCAACGGTTTCGAGCACAGACTTGCACCTCCCGGGATGAAACCAACTCCGGCCCCTTTTCTTTTATGGAAACATCTCTTATGGAAAACCTGTGGCTTGCCCTCGTCAACGAAAAGAATCTCCAGACCGGCCACGATTGGCTGCTCCGGTATGTCCTGAACTATGACACCCTTGTCCAGGCGCTGGTTATAATCGCAGCCCTGCTTATCGCCGTTTTGGTCGGCCATCGAATCAAACGAAAATTTTCAGACACCGCCCGACCCCGGAAGCGTTTCAACCAACTTTTCTCTGGCCTACTACCCCTTACCTCGCCATTGCTCTGGCTTTTCCTGCAACTGATCTCGCTACAGATTGCCATGGAAGCCGAATTGCCCCACAACCTGCTCACCATTGTCGTCAATCTGCTGGCAGTATGGGTCATTCTCGAAACCGCCAGCTTACTGCTCAACAATACCGCCTGGGTCAGGCTGATTGCCGTTATCGCCTGGTCACTTGCCGCCCTCAACATCATGAACCTGCTGGAGCCGACCATCGAGGTGCTCGACCGTCTCTCCCTCAAATTTGGCAAGCTACACATTTCCCTGCTCACCGTGCTCGAAGGGTTTCTGACTCTGACCCTGCTGCTCTGGGCGGCCCGCGTCATCTCCCATCTTCTCGAAAAGAGCATCCGAGAGAACGCGTCGCTGTCGCCTTCCATCCAGGTGCTTTTTATAAAGCTCTCCAAGGTTGTCCTCATCGCCTCCGCCATCCTGATAGGGTTGCGGATCGTCGGCCTCGACCTCTCGGGTTTTTCCCTCTTCACCGGTGCGATTGGCTTGGGCATTGGCTTCGGTCTGCAAAAAGTTATTTCCAACCTGATCAGCGGCATCATCCTGTTGCTGGACAAATCCATCAAGCCGGGCGACGTGATCACCGTAGGCACAACCTACGGCTGGGTGAACTCCCTCGGCGCCCGCTATACCTCGCTCATTGCTGCGGACGGCAAAGAATTTCTGATCCCCAATGAGGATCTCATCACCCAGCAGGTGGAAAACTGGTCATTCAGCAACAGCACGGTGCGGTTAAAAATTCGGGTGGGGATTGCCTACAATTCGGATGTGCGCAAGGCCATGGCCCTTTGCGAAGAGGCAGCCAGAAAGACAGCCAGGATTATCCAAGACCCGCCTCCCTTGTGCATGCTCGTCGCCTTTGGCGACAGCTCGGTTGATCTTGAATTAGGCGCTTGGATCAACGACCCGATCAACGGGGTCAAGAATGTGCAGAGTGATATTCTCTTAAATATCTGGGATGCATTCCATGAACATGGCATCGATATCCCCTATCCGCAGCGGGATATTCACATCAGAACCATGCCGCCCGGAACAGAGGCTGTGGCTGAGGAAGAGCAAAAAATTCTCCGGCAGAGCGTCGCCTAACCTCGGGCTGTGCCCGGAGTGTTGCGCGCCGCCCGCACTAATCCTGCGGGCATCACCACAAATCATCTGGGGGTTTTTTCGAGCCGATCGTCCAATTCGCCAATATATGCGCTGACCGTGTTTTCCGATTGCTCAATCCTCGATTGCAGATCGCGATCGAGCTGATCCAACCTTGCCAGCATGGCCGCCCTCAACTCCCCCTCTCGCTCTGCCTGTTTTTTCAACGCTACGTCCAGGAACCCGCGCAGTTCGGTGAAACGCGAAACCTCGGCTTTTTCGGCAAGCTCTTGACAGGCTTGCAGCTCCCGCGCGTTACGACGCGTGTCGAGGAGTACCGACGTTTGCAGATAAACGACAAATGCCAGGGACAAAACAACGAGAAAGACCAACATGCCAAGCAGGACCAGGCCAAGTGGCGCCTGAACGTTGGCAACCCCCAGGGAAAGCGTGGTCGGCGCCATGAATGCGCTCCAGTTAAGCACGGCGAAGGCAGTAATTGCGCCCAAGGCCGTCAGCAAAAACAGGGTACGAATCTTCATTGTGCCTAGTCTCCTTTTCTAACTTGTTGCACCGCTTCTCTCTTTTTTGGCAAGCCCATTTTCAGAGCACGATATTCTCTCCCATCTTTCTCCCCCTTGCCGCCACTCTTGCAGTTATAGCGCAATGGTTTATCGCCTTGCCGTAGTAAAAGATCTGGTGCGGAAGAGAATTACTACCTGGGCCTGCTCTCCGCTGAATCTAACATCAGACCTCGAAAGACTGATGCGGTTCCGGAACCTCAACCTGCTTAAAGCCCAACTCCTTGCGCAGGGACTCGGCAAAGATAGCGGCCACCTCCTCCTCACCATGCACCACAAAGGTGCGGGTCGGTTTCTTTTGCATCGCTCCGGCCCAGGCCAGCAGCCCATCCCGGTCGGCATGGCCGCTGAAACCGGTGAGGGTTTCCACCTTGGCCCGCAGTGGAAATTCCTCGCCAAAGATCTTTACCGTTTCCTCCCCTTCCACAATCCTGCGGCCCAGGGTATTGGGCGCCTGCCAGCCGGTAACCAGGATGGTATTTTTCTTGTCACCGATGCGCTTGCGCAGGTGATGCAGGATACGCCCGGCCTCCATCATGCCGCTGGCGCTGATGATAATGGCCGGCTCCCGCAAGAAATTCAGTTCCTTGGAATCCTCCACGCTCTGGGTGTAACGCAGGGTGTCAAAGCCAAAGGGATTGCTGTGGTTGTCCTTCAATAAAAATTCCCGGATCTCGCTGTCGTAGGTTTCCGGATGCAACCGGAAGATATCCGTAACCCGGGTGGCCAGCGGGCTGTCCACATAGATGGGCATCTTGGGGATATCGCGCTTCAAAAAAAGCCGGTGCAGAGCATAAACCAGCTGCTGGGTCCGGCCCACGGCAAAGGCAGGGATCAAGAGGGTGCCGCCCCGCTGGTAAGTCTCATTGACAATCCGCTTCAGTTCCTTTTCCGACTCCTGGTACGGTGGATGCTGGCGGTTACCGTAGGTGGACTCCATGATAAGGATATCCGCGCCCTCGCTCAACACGGCCGGGTCTTTAATGATCGGGATCCCGCTCCGCCCGATATCTCCACTAAAAACCAGCCGGACATCACGGTTCTTCTCCTGATCATGGATATCGAGAATCACGTTGGCGCTGCCCATCATGTGCCCGGCATCCACCAGGGTGAGGTGCACGCCGGGCAAGATCTCCCGCTTGCGGTTATAGCTGATGCCGACAAACTGATCCATGGCGGACACAGCATCCTCCTTGGTATAAAGGGGCTCGAACTCCTTTTGCTTATTCTGTTTGCGCAGCTTGTTAGCAAACTCCACATCCTGTTCCTGGATATGCGCGGCATCCATGAGCATCACCGCGCAAAGATCGCGGGTGGCCGAGGTGCAAATGATATCGCCGGTGAACCCTTTTTTGACCAGACAGGGGATGTTGCCGGAGTGATCGATATGGGCATGGGAGAGAATCAGGCAATCAAGATCCTTGCCCGCACAAAAGCCGGTGCGGTTGAGCTCGAACGCCTCTTTGCGCTTGCCCTGGAAGAGCCCGCAGTCAAGGAGGATGCGCTTGCCGTTTACTTCAAGGAGATGCTGTGATCCGGTAACGGTTTTCGCCGCCCCGTGGAAGGTGATTTTCATGGATATGCCCCCTTGTTGGTAGAGATGATTTCAGCTCAGCATACAAGGGTGGCGGGAAAAACAGAAGTAAAGATTCGTCTTGAATAGCCCTGCCGAGCAGGAATCTTCCCGACTACTCCACGGCCTCGCTTATTCCCTCAACCGGTTGAAAATAATATATTTCTTGAATTGCTCCATGGTGTCAGGTAGACAGATAACATCCCTGCTAATTTCAGCAAAAACGAACAATTCGAGCCAGCTCGATAATATTATTGTTAGCTATATCCGGACATTGTCGTTCGGCAATGCATGTGGGAGGAAAAAACAAAAATGCCTCTGAAATCCCTCTGGGCCAACCTAGCAGAAATCGAAGCCAAATCCGGCATGAAATGCGGCCGCCCTGGCAAGTGCACTGCCGATTGCTGCCATCCCTCCATCATGGGGGGCGTACCGGGTGTCACCCCTCCTGAGGCTGAATTGATCAATAGATTCTTGGCGCAGCAGAAGGAGTTCCGTTTCTCTGAAGCAGGAGAAGACGCATGCAAGTTCCTGGGCAAGGACGGACTCTGCCGGATTTATTCCGTCCGGCCCATCGACTGCCGGGTCCATTTCTGCAAAGAAAACTCGCTGGAAAGCCAGCCCAACCCCGAGATCGTCACCCTGGTGGCAGAGTACCATGCCCGCCACGAAGCGGCGTTTATGGAAACGGAACTAATTGATGCGTTCCTGTTCTTAGGCGAACGGTAGGGCTGCTGCCAGCAAGGATGTCGCTTGCTGTCGCCAGACGCCCCCAATATTGCAACAAACCGACCCCGCACCCGTTTTGCGTTGCCATTCTAAGTCAGGAAAAATATGAATAAATGAGTCACCCAAACCCCGCATTGCCTGCGGATATCAAAGGCGCTGATTTATGCAGTTATCAGATTGAGATTAGCGAAGCGAAAACCCGTTAAGTCTTAAAGGAGATCGCTCTGGTGCGGATAACCCCGGGATGCGCTTCGATCTCCGCCACCAATGTCTGCGGGATTCCTGATTCCAGATCGATGATGTTGTAGCCGATGGCCCCGTTGGATTCGTTGAGATAGCTGGCGATATTGATGTTGCTGGCGCCGATGGTATGGGAGGCAAAGCCGATCATGTCCGGGATATCCCGGTTGATCATGATGAAGCGGGTGTGCACTTTGTCGGAGGGCACCGATTCGGCGGTGGGAAAGTTGACGCTGTGGGTGATAGTACCGTACTCCAGATAGCCGCGTAATTCCCTGGCGGCCATGCAGGCGCATTGTTCCTCCGATTCCTCGGTACTGGCCCCCAAATGCGGAGTGGCAATAATCTGGGGATGCCCCAGGATGGCGGCGGAAGGAAAATCGGTGATGTAGGAGGCGAGACGACCGCCGGCCAAGGCAGCGAGCACGGCCTGTTCGTCAACAATTGGGCCGCGGGCGTAGTTGACCAGAATTGCGCCCATGGGCAGATGGCTGAGGAGTTCGCTGTTCACCAAGCCATGGGTTTTCTCATTGAGCGGGGTATGCACGGTGAGGATCTCGCTTTTCCCCACCATGTCATACAGGGAGCGGGACAGGGAAACCTCCGGAGAAAGATGGTGGATGTTCTCCAGGGCCGGAAAGGGATCAAAACCTACAACCCGCATCTGCCGCATGATTCCGCCGTTTGCCACCCGGATGCCTATCTTTCCCAAACCCAGCACGCCCAAGGTTTTCCCGGCCAGCTCAAAACCCTTGAATGCGGATTTCTGCGCCTCCATGCGGGCGGAAATCTCCTGGTCGGCAAGGCCCGCCAGCCCTTGGCTGAAAGCAAGGCTGTGATGGATATTGCGCGCCTGGATTCCCAGCATGACGAAAACCAACTCAGCCACCGCGTTGGCATTGGCGCCGGGGGTGTTGAAGATGCAGATTCCCTGCGCGGTAGCCTTGGCCACCGTAATATTATTGACACCTGCCCCTGCCCTGGCCACGGCAAGCAGCGAGGGGTAGGCTGCGGTATCCACCTGACCACTACGCACCAGAATGCCATGCGGGTCAGCCTCTGCCTCGCTGACTTGAAAATTTCCCTCAAAAAGAGCCAGCCCTTCCGGCGCGATTTTGTTAAGCACCTTGATTCGATAGCCAGTCATGCTCCCTCCTTTTCTGCCCAATGAGCCCCCAATAAAAAAGGCCATATCCGATTGTAGCAGATTTTTCCTCTGCTCCAATCGGATATGGCCTAATTTTTATCGGTTTTTAATCGGATGGCGCGGAACTCAACGCTCCTCGACACACACCCGACAACGCCCTGCTTTTTTTGCCTGGTAGAGCACTTCGTCGGCCCGTTGCAGCCACTCATCCTTGCTCATTTCCGGATCCCACTGAATCAGGCCGATACTCACGCCCAGCCTACTGCCGTCCCCGGCATTGAGTTCCAGGCTATCAATGGCGCGGCACAACCGTTCGGCCAACATCCGAGCTGGCTCCAAGGCAGTATCCGGCAGGACCAGAACAAACTCGTCGCCGCCCATGCGAACCAGGAGATCGCTGTTGCGCACCATCGCGGTCAAGGTCTTGGCCACCATCTGCAAGGCATTATCCCCGGCGGCATGCCCGAGGGTATCATTGATCTGCTTGAAATGATCCAAATCCATGCTGGCCACGGTTATGGGCCGATTATGGCGACGGGCGGTTTCCAGCATGGAGCCGATGCGTTCCTCAAAAACCCGACGGTTGTCAAGGCCGGTGAGCATGTCGCGCCGGGCCTGGGCGAAGAGATCTTCATACATGAGCGCCCGCTGCATGGGCTCCCCCAGAATCTCCAGGGCATCCTGCAAAATCTTGGCCTCGTCCGCGTCAATGCAGGGGCTCCGACGCAGCAGCATCAGGCAGCCCTGGCTGGCCCCTGCCGGGTCAACCCCGAAGGACATCTGCCATTGCTGTACGAAAAACGAACCCCACTCGCAGCAGGTGCCATCCAGCTGACAATCGATCTTCTCAAAAACCTCTTCCGCGGTCTCCATGGCAAGACGCCGTTCCGGCCCATGACAGGAGCAGATAATATGCACCCGGCTCCGATCGAGGCTGCGATAGGCAATGAGATCATGATCCACCAGGGGCATCAGCCACACGGAAAAAGCCTCAATCATGCCCTGCAAGTCGGTGGCACCGGCCAATCTGGCGTGCAGCTCGTTGACCTGTTTGAGCCATTCGGACTGGCGGCGGTAACGATCAAGCTCCACCATGAGATGATCGAGGTTAATCGTCCCTATATTTTCCCTGTCTGCGAGAGAGAGTGCGGCGTTCATTGCAACGGCTCCTTTCATTGAAAAGATTGTTTAGCCTGAGCCAATGCCATTTTCATGCCAGCACCAGGAATCATTCTCCTCAAAAGCCTTGCCCAGCAAGGAAAAGTAGCGAACAACACCACCCATCAGGTTAAAATTATTAGAAAAAATAAAATCACTCCCACGGGAACCCTCTGCCCTTCTCACAACCCCCTGCCAATCGCAGACGGAAAAATTTTCCCCTCCACCCCGTCAGCAAACTGACACCTGGCCGACCTTGCCGCCATCCGGACGACACTTCTTCCCGCCCCTTGCAATCGTTTCCTTGCATCTGCAAACGAAGGAGATATCATGGAGAAAATAAGACCATCACGTTCACGCAAGAGAGCACCCCGCATCCATGCCTACCCAAACCAGCCGCCGCATCATCCATCTCGACATGGACGCCTTTTATGCCTCGGTGGAAATCCTCGACAACCCAGCCCTTCTGGGGCAGGCCGTGGTGGTAGGCGGCAACGGCAATCGTGGCGTAGTTTGCGCCGCCTCCTACGAGGCCAGAAAGTTCGGGGTTCATTCCGCCCTGCCCATCCTCACCGCGAGAAAACTCTGCCCACAGGGCGTGTTTCTCCCAGTCCGCATATCCCGATACCAGGAGATTTCCCACCAGATCATGGAGATATTCCAACGCTTCACCCCCCTGGTGGAACCACTCTCCCTGGACGAGGCGTTCTTGGATGTTACGGCCAGCCAGAACCTGATGGGCACGGCGGAGGAGATTGCCATACAGATCAGGGCCCTGGTGAAAGAAACCATCGGTCTCACCGTCTCGGCAGGGGTTGGAACTTCAAAACTGGTGGCAAAGATCGCCTCTGATCTTAACAAACCAGACGGCCTTACCATTGTGCCCCCCGGCCAGGAAGAGAATTTCCTGGCGCCCTTGCCCATAGGCCGCCTCTGGGGTGTGGGCCGAACCACCAAGGAGGCCCTAGCCCTGATCGGGGTAAGAAACATCGGCGACTTACGCCGCATGCCTTTGAGCATTCTCACCGCCAAGTTCGGCAAGGGTGGGCTTATGATGCACGAATCAGCCCGAGGCATCGACCTTCGCCCGGTGGAACCGAGACAGGAGACAAAGTCCATCGGCCACGAGGAGACCTTCGCTGAAGACCTGCGCGACAAAAAAAGGCTCGAACAGGAATTGCTGGCCCTGTGCCTCAAGGTAGGCAAGCGGGCGCGCAACCATGGCCTGGTCGGGAGAACCGTCACCATCAAGGTCAAATATCGGGATTTCGTCCAGGTGACCCGCTCACTCACCCTTACCGAGCCAGTGGCCAACGACAAATCGCTCTACCAGACGGGATGCCTGCTCCTTGCCAAAACCGAGATCGGCCTGCGCCCCATCCGGTTGCTGGGGATATCGCTTGCCAACCTGGTCCCGGCCGAAGCTTCAGGCCAACTGACCCTGTTCGGCCAAAGCCAGAGCAAGGCAAAAGATTGCCGCCTCTATAAGGCAATCGATACCATCAGCGACCGGTATGGCAGCGGAAGCATTGTCCCGGCTACGTTGGTGGAGAAAAGGGAGGAAGAACAGGACGAGTAAAAGCCTGGCCCCGATAATTACTGGGGCCACGAAAATGGATATCAACAAAAACCCGACGGGGTTAAATTATTAATTGACCCTTGGATCACGGTCGGGCAGGACTGTACCTTCCTGCCAACCGCAATACAGATAACAAAGGAAAGACCAAGAGGGCGCAAAATCCTTGTGCCCCTCAATATTTCAAGCCAACCCGGTCGCGGACCATATCTAAGGTGACAACCGCCTTTTCCCTGGCCTTGATCGCACCACGATGGAGGATATCCCTCACCTGGCCGGGGTCAGCCAGCAACTGCGCCCGCTTCTCCCGTGCCTCGCGGAAGTATTCCCAGAGCAGGTCAAGCAGTTCCAGCTTGATCTTGCCGTACATGGCCCCGCCGTTCACATAGAGGCCATGCACCTCAGCCAGCCGATCCGGTGGGGCGAACAGCTTGTAGAGACTGAAGAGGTTGCACTTCTCGGGGTCTTTGGGCTCTTCCACCGGAGTGGCGTCGGTGACAATGGCCATGACTTTTTTCTTCAACTCCTTCTCGGTGGCGAAGATGGGAATGGTGTTGCCATAAGATTTGGACATCTTCTGCCCGTCCAGCCCGGGGATGGTGGCCAGGTTGTCGTCAATGACCGGCTCGGGCACGAAAAAGGTCTCGCCAAAGGTATTGTTGAACTTGATGGCGATATCGCGGGCCACCTCCAGATGCTGTTTCTGGTCCTTACCCACCGGCACCCGTTCGGCCTGGTAAAGCAGAATGTCGGCGGCCATCAACACCGGGTACGAAAACAAGCCATGGCTTGAAGCAATGCCCTTGGCAACCTTGTCCTTATAGGAATGGCAGCGCTCCAGCAAACCCATGGGGGTAAGGACGGAAAGAATCCAGGTCAGCTCGGTGACCTCGGGCACATCGGACTGCACCCAGAAGGTACAACGCTCCGGGTCGAGGCCCAGGGCGAGAAAATCGGTGGCCGCCTCAAGGGTACCGCGCGACAAGCGCTCCCGGTCCTGCACCGAGGTGAGGGCATGGAGATCAACGATAAAGGCATACAACTCGCTGGAATCCATGCTGGCGATCATGGAGCGCATCATGCCAAAGTAGTTGCCGATATGAAGCTGGCCAGAGGGCTGGATTCCGGATAAAATTCTCATTGAAGTTCTCTCTTGGTAACGGGCAGGCGGAATAGACTGCCCAACCGGGCGGAAACCGCCAGATTATCACTGCGCATCATACCTCTAACTGAGGCAGTGGATGTTAAAAAAAAAAGGCCGAGGCAGCAATCCTTTTCTGCCTCACGCTGTCACGCTTCTTTTTTTGCGATTGACAGCCTCATCAGCCGACGGTACATCTTTGCATGCATTCCCAGCAGATTGAGGTAATGGAGGCCCCATGAAAAAACATATCTATATCCCTGCCATGCTCGCCCTTATTTTCTTTTTAGGCAGTTGCACCCTGCCCGCCGTACACGACCCGACTCCCCGCACGGACAAAGAGACACCCCCAGGTAAAAGCTCCCAGACCGAAAAACCCGCCGCTGCGGTTCGCCCTGAAACAAAGGGAAAACGTATTTCTCTCATCCCCAAGGAAAC
>CALMMG010000014.1 GCA_937868185.1 uncultured Pseudomonadota bacterium | reverse complement strand
CGGCGGGCAACACCTTTGAGGAGGCGATCCTCCAGGGGATCAGCGAACTGGTGGAACGGCATGTCTGCTCATTGGTCAACCACCACCATCTCGCCACCCCGGCCATTGACCCGGATTCCGTCACCGACCCGGTGGCCCGGGAGCTGCTCGACAAGTTTGCCAGAAACAACATCGAGCTTTACCTCAACGACTTCACCCTGGACACCGGCATCCCTACGGTGGCAGCGCTGGCCATCGACCGCTCCACCTTCCCTGCCACCAGTGAGATCGTCTATACCGCAGGCACCACCCCGGACCCGCAAAAGGCCCTGATCCGGGCGATCACCGAGGTGGCGCAGCTGGCCGGCGACTTTAACTCCCAGGCCAACTATGTGGCCAGCGGCTTGCCTAAGCCCCAGTCCATGGACGAGGTGCGCTATCTCACCGAGGTGGAAGCGGCCATCTCCATCCACGAAATGCCGCAGCTTGCCGACCCCAACATGCGGGTCGAGATCGACCGCTGCCTGGCGGCCTTGTCCCGCTTAGGCTTTGAGGTCCTGGCAATCAACACCATGCACGAAAAGCTGCAGGTCCCGGCGATCTACACCATCATCCCCGGCTGCCATTTCCGGGAACGCTCCCGCATCAACAATGTCGGGCTGTTTGCGGCGAAGCTGGTGACCGAACGGATTGAGGACCCTGACGCGCAAATTGTCCAGCTCCTCAAGATGCAGCAATACCTGCCGGATGCCTATTATCTTGAATTTTATCTCGGTAAAAACATGCAGGGACAAGGCGAACTTACCAGGGCAACGGCCCATCTGGAACGGGCCCTTACCCTGCTGCCGGAAGAAGAGGATATCCCCTATATCTATTCCCATTTGGGCGACTGCCTGAAGGATATGGGGGAGTATGATCAGGCCATTCAGGCTCTGCGCAAAGGGGCGGAATATGATGAGGAACGGCCAGACATCCACAACCTGCTGGGGTTCTGCCATTTCAAACGGGAGGAGTACGAGACGGCCATCAATCATTTTCACCGGGCCGTGGAGTTGAACCCGGCCTCAGCCATCGACTATGCCAACCTGGGGGTCAACCACCGCAGGCTCGGCAACAGCGAAGAGGCGATCCGCTACTTCGAACTGGCCCTTGACCTGGACCCGACCATCGAGTTTGCCCAGACCCATCTGGCAGAGTTAAGCGCAGGGAAATGAGGAGATTGAGGTTTTCCTCTTATCTCCCCTTGGCACGCAAAAGAAGAAAAACCCACGCTCTCACTCCGCATACATCGCCGCCATCTCCGATGTATACGCCCCACCCTTCTCCTGACAGATAAAAAACGGCGTCAGCACTTCGCATCCCTCTCCACCATCCTTCACCGCCTCCACCAACATCAGCCTGGCCTCCGCACCAGGATAGGGATGCACCCTCTGCAACCGTTGCGGCGCAAGCCCATTTTCCCGCAAGACACCAAGGAGGGTTTCGACCCGCGCCGCCGGGTAAACAAAGGCCACCCTCCCGTCAAATTTCATGGCAAAGGCCGCAGCCTCGGCCATCTCACCAATCCCGCCAAGAATCTCATGCCTGGCTTTTGATCGTTCGGTTTCCGGATGATAGCGACTGCTGCCGGTCGGGTAATAGGGGGGATTTGCCGCCACCCAATCAAAGCTGTTCTGGGGCAGCAGGGCACCAATCCGGCGGCAATCACCTTCGACAACGGTGATCCGTCCTTCCAGGTTATTGATGACCACATTCCGTCGCACGACCTCAGCCAAGCGCGACTGCAGCTCGAGAGCAACAAGGCTAACCACAGGCCAGCGGTAGGAGAGGATCAGGGAGACAACCCCGCATCCTGACCCGAGGTCAAGGATGCGGGCGGTGTGTTCCGGAGTGATGAAGTGGGCCAGAAGAACGGCATCAACGGAAAACCGGTAGCCCTGCCGAGGCTGCAGACAGCGCAGCTTGCCAGCAAACAGACTCTCTTCGGTGAAATCCTCGGCAATACCCATCAGGCTTTAAATCAGGAGGAGATTTTCTCTTCGGGCACGATCTTATTGAGCAATAGACCGGTGAGCAATTTCGGATAAAAATAGGTGGACTTGTGCGGCATGACCAGGCCCTCATCCGCCACCCGCTTCACCTGGGATACAAGAGTCGGGTTCATCAGAAAGAGCAGGGGGCTACGTTCGGCGCTGCTCTCTCCCTCCTTAATCGCGATATCCAGAGCGGTGTCTGGATCACTATAATAATCGACCAGGCTTTCCTTTACACACCGATCATGGTCAAGCTGTAACAGCCGCTCGATGATGAGATCGGAAAGGATAACCACATCCAACTCGCGCAGGGCGGCGGGCTGCTTGGAGCCGAGGGCCTCGTCGATAACGCCGTCCCGCAGGGTCAGGAGCAGGCAACGATCCTCCTGGGGATGGTAGACCCCAAACATCGTGGCCGCGCCAGAGTTTTCCGCCATGCGGGCCAGGACCTCGACCACCAAGGTCTCGCGGGAACCACCAGTAATTTCCTCAACAAAAAAGCTCTGCGTAAGCCGAGCCATCAACCCAGCCATGGATACAGCCTCAGGCATCCGGACCAGACGATGGGTCGGAAGTACAGATAAGCCGGGGTCTTCCATACCACAAAGATACATCATCGTGTGATTGTAAGGGCTGTCGCTAGGCACCTCGCCCAACCGCTTCCGCATCAGGGCGCGGAACTGAAGGGCGGTGGTGTAGCGATGATGGCCGTCGGCAATGTAGAGAGATTTTTCCGCAAACAACCCGCGGACCTGGGCAAGAATCGCCGAATCGGTCACTGCCCAGATGGTATGATTGCACCCATCATGATCGGTGACACTGGCAAGCGGCTCTGCAGAGCGACCGGATTCCAACAGCGCCATGATCTGCCCTTGAGCATCGGGATACAGGGAAAAGATCGGGCTGAACTGGGCATGGCAGGTGTCCAGCAGGCTGAGCCGGTCGGAAGTAACGCCGGAGAAGGTTTTCTCGTGGGGCTTGACAATGCCCTCGGCAAACTCTGCCAATTGTACCAGGCAGAGCAGCCCTTTGCGGGTAAGGCGCTTACCGGAAGGCAGGGAATACTCGGTATGGTAGAGATAGATGGTCGGCTTCTCCTCCCGGACAAGCACCCCTTCCTGCTGCCACTTGGCAAAGGTTTCCTTGGCTTGAAGGTACCTCGCCTCGGTCAACTGCTCGGCGGTGAAATTCTTGCTCAGATCCAGATGGATCATGTTGTAGGGATTCTTGGCAGCAAAGGCGGCCTGGGCCTGCAGATCGATCACATCGTAGGGCGGGGTGACCACCTCTTCCATGTGCTGAATCTTATCCGGGTTGTATCGAAGGGCGCGAAAGGGCGCGATCAAAGCCATTGTTTCTCTCCTTACCCGTCCAGGCAGGGCTTATGCCCAAACCGATCGGCAAATTCTCCCGGCGGTCATGAACCGGTTGACTTCCCCAAGGGGAATAGATATGTTTCGAAAACTGTGCAACTACATAGTAAAAAAATGCCCATATTTCAAGTGGACATTGTACCCGGACCGCAAACTTTTACAAACGAACTTTTCCAATACCTCAAGAGGTTTTACAATGTACGATATCTTCACCCGCACCCATTTTTCCTCAGGCCACCATCTGCGCAACTATCCCGGCAACTGCGAGCGTCCCCACGGCCACAACTGGCAGGTGGAGGTGACGGTGCGCGCCACCGAGCTTGACGAACTGGGCATGGGAATCGACTTCAAAAACCTGAAAAAAGCGGTAAACGTGATCATGGAGGAACTGGATCACCAGAATCTCAACGAACTTCCGGCCTTTCAGAAAAAGAACCCCTCTTCCGAAAACATCGCCGCCTACATCTTTAGCCGCCTCAGGGAGTCGCTGACCAGCGAGCGCTACCGGCCTTACAGCGTCACGGTCTGCGAAACAGAGAACTGCTGCGTGACCTACCGTGAGGGATGAGCCAACCCTTCAGCTTTCCGAG
>CALMMG010000013.1 GCA_937868185.1 uncultured Pseudomonadota bacterium | reverse complement strand
CTTCAACATCCGCAGCTCAAATACCGAGCCGGTCCTGCGCCTGAACGTGGAAACCCGGGGCGATACCGCACTCCTAACGGCAAAAACAGCAGAGCTTTTATCCTTGATCCAAAACTGATCGAAAGAACCGACTGCAAAAAAAGCCCTCACGATCGAGGGCTTTTACCACTCCCGGTGCCGCTGCTCTCCCGGTCTCAGATGACGTCCACAATGGCATTAAAGGTTGCACTGGGACGCATGGCCTGGGTGGCCTTTAGCCGATCGGGGCGATAATAGCCGCCGATATCCACCGGTCTTCCCTGGGCACCGTTCAATTCGGCAACAATCTTTGCCTCGTTGTCGCCCAACTCCTGCGCTACCTTGGCAAACCGCGCCTGCACCTCGATGTCCTTGCTCTGCCTGGCCAACGCCTGGGCCCAGTAGAGAGCCAGGTAAAAATGGCTGCCCCGGGTATCCCGTTCCCCCACCTTGCGGGAAGGGGACTTCTCGTTTTCAAGAAACTTGCCGATGGCCTCATCCAGGGTCTCCGCAAACAGCAGCGCTTTTTCATTTTTGAAGGTGGAGTAAATATGCTCGAATGATGGCACCAGCGCGCAAAACTCACCCAACGAATCCCAGCGCAGATGGCCTTCCCGCATAAACTGCTCCACATGCTTGGGCGCTGAACCGCCCGCCCCGGTTTCAAACATGCCGCCGCCGTTCATCAGCGGCACGATGGAGAGCATCTTGGCGCTGGTGCCCAGCTCCAGAATGGGAAACAGATCGGTAAGATAGTCGCGCAACACATTGCCGGTCACGGAGATGGTATCCTCACCCTTCCGAATTCTTTCCAGTGAGAAGCGCATCGCCTCCACCGGCTGCCGGATCCGGATATCCAGACCGCTGGTGTCGTGGTTTGGCAGATAGGTCTTCACCTTGGCGATAAGCTCGGCGTCGTGGGCTCGGTTTGCATCCAGCCAGAAAATAGCCGGAGTACCCGTTGCCTTGGCGCGGCTCACCGCGAGCTTGACCCAATCCTGGATCGACGCATCCTTGGTCTGGCAGCCGCGGAAGATGTCACCCGTTTCCACCTGTTGCACCAGCAGGGTCTCGCCGGAGGCGGTATCCACCATACGGATCATCCCCTTGCCCGGCGCCAGAAAGGTCTTGTCGTGGGAACCGTACTCCTCGGCCTTTTGCGCCATCAACCCGACATTGGCGACGCTTCCCATGGTAGCGGGGTCAAAGGCGCCATGGGCTTTGCAATCTTCAATGACCTCCTGGTAGATCGTGGCATAACAGCGGTCCGGCACCATGGCGATGGTATCGTGCAGCTGGTCGTCAGCCCCCCACATTCTGCCGCCGTCCCGGATCACCACCGGCATGGAGGCATCGACAATCACGTTATTGGGGACATGGAGGTTGGTGATACCCTTGGCGGAATCCACCATAGCCAGTGCGCAGTTGGTTGTATAGGTCGCTTGGATGTCTGCCTCGATCTCTGCCCGTTGCGCCTCCGGCAGGGACTGAATCTTGGCATACAGATCCCCCAGACCGTTGTTGACATTGACCCCCAGCTCCTTGATAATCGCAGCGTGCTTGGCAAAAACCTCCCGGTAAAAGACAGCAACACAGTGGCCGAACATGACCGGGTCCGAGACCTTCATCATGGTCGCCTTGAGGTGCAGCGACAGCAGCACTCCGTCCTTCCTGGCCGCCTCGATCTGCTGAGCATAAAATTTCCGCAGGGCAGCAACATTCATAACCGAGGCATCGATAATCTCGCCGGGCAACAGCGGGGTCTTCGGTTTGAGTACCGTGGTGGCACCATCCTCACCGACAAACTCGATCCGCATCTCACAAGCCTTGGTCACTGTCACCGATTTCTCGCTGCCGTAGAAATCCCCGCCAGTCATGTGCGCGACCCGGGTTTTGGACTCGGCAGGCCACGGCTTCATCATCCGGTGTGGATTTTTTTGGCCAAACCGCTTTACCGAAGCCGCTGCGCGGCGATCGGAGTTTCCTTCCCGCAAGACCGGGTTGACCGCACTCCCTAACACCTTGGCAAATCGAGTCTGCAGCTCCTTCTCGGCCTCGGTTTTTGGCACCTCGGGATAATCCGGAAGAGCATAGCCTTTTCCTTGCAGCTCCTTGAGCGCCTCCTTGAGCTGGGGAATGGACGCGCTAATATTGGGCTGCTTGATGATATTGGCCTCCGGCTGTTTGACGAGCTTGCCCAATTCAGCCAAGTCATCGGGGATTCGCTGGCTTTCGCTCAGGCCTTCCGGAAAGTTGGCGATGATTCGCCCGGCCAGGGAGATGTCCTTGGTGGTCACGGCAATGCCCGAACCCTTGGTATAGGCCTGGAGGATCGGGAGCAGGGAATAGGTTGCCAGTGCGGGCGCTTCATCAACCTCTGTATAAATAATCGTTTGGGTGGTCATATTTTTTCCTTCGTTTGTGTGTCTTGATCGACAATACTGCCCCCAGAAACAGTCCGGATTCTCACTAAAAAAGCGCCTTCAAGGGGGCGAGAAACAGGCGCGGAAACAATGCGAGAAAGTCAAAAGGATTAGCACATACCGTTTGGGATTGCAAATGGCATCTTGTCCAACTCCCACCACTTTCGCCCCGCAGCCCATGCTGTTACAGGTTGTTTTCCTGGTCTCGCCGCCGAACAATGAAGCCTCTCCTGCGAAAAAATCACGGGGAACTGTTTGCCTGGGCGGATTTCTTTGAAATGCTCAAGGCACAGATCGATGCCGAACACCAGAAGCCGATCGAGCTTGCCTCCGAGGCTGCCACCTTTCCCAGCAAACGAGTTAGTCGACACCACAATCAAAACAGAGTAAACTTTCCACCTCCTTGCAACTCAACACAGATACGGAACCGCCAGCCATGACCAACATCCCCAAAACCGTGCCCTCCTTTGTCGTTTACCTCTTCCTGGTAATTGGCCTGCTGTCCGCCGTGGCCTTCCGGCTCGTGACCATCATCAACACCTTCAGCCCCTCCCTTCTGCGGCCGGTCTGGTATTTCGGGGTCATCGGCTACATCTTCTTTTTCGCCTACCGCTACCATATCTCCGAAAAACGCAAAAAAGCCATCCGCGCCAACCGGCTGCTGGAAAAAATTCAGGACGACAGCGACATCACCAGCGAAGACCGGGCGCTTATCGCCTATGTGCTCTCCTCCATCATCAAATCCAAAGAAAACCTCAACTACTTATTCATCTTTATCCTCTCCATTATTGCGGTTGGGGTGGATATCCTGCTGGCTCTCCAGGGCCATTGACGGAATATAGAGGACTCTGTATTCTGGGTGTAGACAAAAAATTAAGGGCCAAACATCTTGTTTTTTGCGGGTTTTCCATTATAAAAAGGCGTTGCTGTCCGGCAGAGACCCCTTACTGATATTGGATTTGGATACCGATACGCCATGAAAATAAAAACGATTCTGGTGGTGGACAACCACCCTGTTATCTTGAAACTGTTGGTGGATTTCCTGAAAAAACAGGGCCACGAAGTACTCATTGCGGAAGACGGGCTTGCGGCCCTGCAGGTGCTCAAAAAGGTAAGACCGGACATCATTTTTACCGACCTGGTCATGCCCAATATCAACGGTGAAAAGCTCTGCCAGGTTATCCGCAACCGGCCCGAGCTGAAACATACCCACATCATCATCTATTCATCAACGGTGCTCGAGGATGAAACCGATATTCTCAACCTCGGAGCCGATGTCTGCCTCGCCAAGGGTCCATTCAAGACCACCGGGGAGCATATCCTCCGGATCATCGAGCATATCGACAACGGCACCATCCATGAATTGAAGGGGAAAATCCTCGGCGGAGACGATCTGTTCAAGCGGCATATCACCTCCGAGCTGCTCTTTGCCAGACGCCATTACGAGACGATCTTCAACAGTATGCCCGAGGGGGTGATGGAATTTACCCTGGACGGCAATATCTTCCATGCCAACACCGCCGCCCTTGCGCTCTCCGGCTTGAAAGAAGACAACCTGCTGGGCACCAACTTTTTTGAGCTTTTCAGCGGCAAACACCGGGAATGCTTGCGCACCCTGTTGCACAACCCCGACCAAGCCCCCATGATCATCAACGAAACAGCACCGATCCAGCTCAACGGCAAAATGCTCAGCATCCATTTTCTTCCCTGCAGAGATGCAACACACGCCTTTATCATCGCCATCATGCGGGACCTCACCGAAAAAATCGCAACAACGCGGGAGCTTGAATTGCTGCGCCACCAGCAGGAACGCATCCTCAATGCCGTTGGTGAAGGGATCTTCGGCCTTGATACCCAGAACCGCGTCACCTTTGTCAACCCGGCAGCTCTTACCATGCTGGGCTATGAGCAACAGGAACTCGTGGGCAACAACCTGCATGAACTTATCCATTGCTACAAACCTGATGGAAAGGCCTATCCCCAGACAAAATGCCCTATTTACAAAGCCATTCAGGACGGCATCGTCAGGCAGGGGACCGAAATCTTCTGGCGCAAAAGCGGCACAAGCTTTCCTGTCCGCTATACCAGTACGCCGATTATGGAAGAGTATGAAATTTTGGGTGCGGTGGTCACCTTCGCTGATATCACCGAACGCATAAAAATGGAAGAAAAGCTGCGGGAATCCGCGATGACCGATGAGCTTACCACCCTTTTCAATCGCCGCGGCTTCATGACCCTGGCCGACAAACTGCTCAAGATCACCGTCCGCGACAAAACAGACCTCCTGCTCGTCTATGTCGATTTTGACAACCTGAAATGGATCAACGACACCCTGGGGCATACCGTCGGCGACCAGGCTCTCGTTGAGGCCGCGACCCTGCTTGGCGATACCTTCCGGCTGGCAGATGTGGTTGCAAGGATAGGCGGAGACGAATTTGTCATCCTCTGCACAGACAACTCGGCGCTGGGCAACGAGGAAACCATTCTCGCCCGCCTGAACGAAAATATCGAAAAAACCAACATCATCTCGACCCGGCAATACCCGCTCTCCCTCAGCGTCGGGGTAGGTCGCTACGAACATCTGGCCCCCTGCTCCATCGACGAACTGATCCGCCGGGCAGACCAGGCCATGTACAAAAACAAGGAAGAGAAGAAAAGCCGCCACCAGGACGGGTATAAACTTTAAAAACCGCTATGAAATATAGCATCGCCGTTGATAGGGTAAGTAGCGCGTTGTTTCGTTTCAACGCCGTTATCTCTGCTGCTGCAATTATTTTGAACATAGACACTGTGCTTGTTTTGCCCCCCATTCTCTCGCCCCACAAATAATACCCCTTTGCGTTTTTCCCGTGGTTTTTTCCCCAATACTTATTATAGTAAGAATTATCATTAACCCTAAAAATGGTGCCCCATGGAAATTACTGTTGATAGAAATGTTGTCGAATTCAAGCCTGGAAATGCCCAGGAAACCGCGGCCATGGAACTTCTCTGGCGGGTTATTGTGGACTGCATGCGGGAGAACAAAAAGCTGGTGCCCATCGGCGAGTACATCCCCAGCAAGGAAAATCTGGCCCGCTTTGTCATCGAGGGAATTCCCGGGGGCAAAACCCAGTGGTCAGACCTCAAAGCCGATGCGGACAACACCTATTACTGTTCCGTCTGCAACAAGTACATGAATGTGAAAAAAGACAGCGAGATTCCGAAATGCTGCGGCAGAGACATGGAAACCATGGACTGATCCGCCCGGGAAGTATCTTTTAGTCAAAAAAGGAGATCCATCATGGATAAGTATGAATGCCCCTGCGGTTATGTCTACGACCCGGAGGAAGGTGATTACGAACACGGAATCGAGGCGGGCACCGCCTTTGCTGATCTGCCCGACAACTGGGTCTGTCCCAAGTGCGGGGCAGAAAAGGATAGTTTTTATAAGATATAACCACCCAGAGACATGAGCCAGGCCCACACTCCCCCCTAAAAATCCTTCTTGGTTTTCAGGGGGCATTTTTTTTACGATTTCCGCAATCATCAAAAAGCTGTACAATACGACGCATCATGAATATCAACAACGAAGATCAAGCGAGAGAAGCCATTGCCCTCTGGCAGACAGACCCGGTTAGGGCGCAGCTCAAAAATCTGCGGCTGGCCCAAGAATCCTTGGAGCTCAGCCAAATGTACTATGAGCAGAAGGGCAACGAACAAGGCATGGTACGGGCGGCTGCCTGCCTGACCATCCTCGGCATCCGCATCGCCGAAATTGAAGCCGAATAGGCCCGGGAGCGCGCCATGCACACAATTTTTGCCAGCACCGGTTTTGTCCTTGCCTGTGTCGGGCTCGCCATCTCGGTGGCCTTCTGGATTCCCAGGCTTTGCAACCGAGCGCGACTCAAAGAGATGCTCGGCTCCAGATACCCCGTGGTCTATGTGGTCTATATCGCCAATGGCCCCCTGCTCCTGATCCTTGGCCTGATCCTGGCCTTAAAATTCCACTAAGCAAGGGACCTTCCTGCCTTATCATCGTGCTGCTCCTGCTCTGCCTTAACGGTGGATTCGCCTTTGCCGAAAACAACCAGTGCACCGGACTCATCGACAATCGCTGCCAGACATGTCACTACAAATCCTGCATCTGCCAGGTACTCGGCAAAAAAAGCAACTGGGAATGGAAAAATACCGTCACGAATATGATGCGCCACGGGGCCAACCTTTCCGATGCGGAAAAAGAAACCGTCATCGACTGTCTCAGTTCGGCCCCGGTCGGGGCTGAGTATATCTGTAAAAATTAACCGCAGCCCATTCGTACTAAAAAATAACGAGGAAACTTCATGAGTGCAGAGAGCAAATACGGCTGGAACGCGGCCATGGGTATGACCCTACTGGCCAAACTGAAAAGCGACCTCAAGGATGCCATGCTGAGTAAAAATGAGACGGTGAAGGGCGCTCTGCGCATCATCATCAGTGAATTTCCCACCAAGATCACCATGCCCATCACCCTGGAGAGCGGCAAAAAGAGCACGCGGGCCAAGCGGGACGACGAGATCACCGACGACGACATCATTAGCCTAATCATGGGGTTGTGCAAATCGGAAAGGCAGACCCTGGAGTACAAAAAAGAGACCAGCTCCGAGTATCTTGAGATCCTCGAGGCATACTTGCCCAAGATGGCCACAGAAGAAGAGATTACCGCCTGGGCCAAGGAAAACATCGACCTCTCCCAGTTCAAAAGTGCCATGCAGGCCATGGGCCCGATCATGAAGCATTTCGGCAAGAGCGCGGACGGCAATGTGGTGAAAAAGGTGCTGGCGGGGATGGCGACTTAAGGGTTGCGCTGCTCAGGCCACTTCCGTCAACAGCGCCTTGAACTCCTCATCATCCAGGGCCTCCTTCTCAAGCAACTTTTTCGCTATTTTTTCCAGAAGAGGGCGTTGTTCGACCAGGGTTTTTTCAGCCAGCACCATGCGCGCCTCAATGATCTTGCGCACCTCCTCGTCGATGAGCTGCGCTGTCTGCTCGCTGAATTCCTTCTGCTGGAACAATCCCTGCTGCAGAAACTGGTTGGCCTGCTGCAGGTAGGTGACCTGGCCAAGTTTTTCGTTCATCCCGTACATCGCCACCATACTGCGGGCAATGTCCGTGGCCCGCTGTAAGTCGTTCTGGGCACCGGTGGTGATCTCGTCAAAGACAATCCTTTCCGCAGCCCTGCCCCCAAGCAGCACATCGATTTTTTCCAGCAACTCGGTTTTGGACATCAGAAACCGATCCTCGGTGGGCAGCTGCATGGTGTAGCCCAGGGCGCCGATCCCGCGAGGCACGATGCTGATCTTGTGCACCTTTTCCGCAGTGTTACGAAAGGTGGCCACCAGGGCGTGCCCGGTTTCGTGGTAGGCAACGGTCTTCTTCTCCGTTTCGTTGAGCACCCGATTTTTCTTCTCCAACCCGGCAACGATCCGGTCGATGGCCTCTTCAAACTCCGTGGCCTCCACCTGCTCCTTGCCCTTGCGCACTGCCAGCAAGGTCGCCTCATTGACCAGGTTAGCCAGATCTGCCCCGGTAAAACCTGGGGTACGCCGGGCAATAATCTCAAGATCTACCTTCAGATCTATTTTGATCCCCTTGCTATGTACCGCCAGAATCGCCACCCGTTCCTTGAGGTCGGGCCGGTCCACCAGGATATGCCGGTCGAAACGGCCGGGCCGCAGCAGGGCCGGGTCCAAAATCTCAGGCCGGTTGGTGGCGGCGAGGATCACCACTCCCTTGTTCACTTCAAAGCCATCCATCTCAGCGAGCAACTGGTTGAGGGTCTGCTCCCGCTCGTCGTGGCCGCCCATCATGCCGCTGCCTCTGGCCTTGCCCAGGGAGTCCAGCTCGTCGATAAACACAATGCAGGGCGCCTTGGCGTTGGCCTGCTCAAAAAGATCCCGCACCCTGGCTGCGCCCAACCCCACAAACATCTCGATGAAATCCGAACCGCTGATGGAAAAAAACGGCACCCCGGACTCCCCGGCCACCGCCTTGGCCAGCAGGGTCTTGCCCGTGCCCGGAGGGCCGACCAGGAGGATGCCCTTGGGAATCTTGGCACCCAACCGGGTGAATTTTTCTGGAGTCTTCAAAAACTCGATCACCTCGGCCAGCTCCACCTTAGCCTCATCCTGTCCGGCCACCGACTTGAAATCCACCCCGAGATCGGTCTGGGCGATGATCTTGGCCTTGGACTTGCCCAGAGTCATCATCCCCCCCGCCCCCTGACCCATGCGTTTCATCATGAACATCCAGATACCGACAAAAAACAGGGTGGGCAGAATCCAGGACAACAAGGTTCGCAAAAAGGTATTCTCGTTGGCCGCAATGATATCTACATTATATTTTTCCAAAAATTCCACAAGGTTACGGTCATCAATGCGCGGGGTCACATAGAGGGCCTTGGGAAACATCGGCTCCTTCTTATCGCTCTCGACCTTTTCATACCCCTTGAGCAGGGTTGAAGAAATGACCACGGAATTGATCTTTTTTTCCGCCACGTGCGTCTTGAACTGACTATAGGAAACATTGTTGATCTCCGGAGAAAGCCAGTTCTGGAGGAGGATGAAGATGGCCAGAGCGATAAACAGATAGCTGAGAGAAAACTGGAATTTTTTTTCCATGACCAACCTGTTCTTTGGTTTATGGCCTGCTCCGGCAGTAAAAAAGAGGATCTTCCCTGCCCCAGGCTTGCTTTCATGGTATAAGAGTTTCAGTTTTTTTGCAAAGCAGCAGACTGGAGCCCTTGAGAAAATGAATCCTGCAGATGAAATAGTCCAGATTGTTGACGAGCAGAACCAAGAGGTGGCCCAGGTTTCCCGACGGGTGATGCGGGCAGGCTGCCTTATCCACCGGGCCTGCTATATCCTGATCTTTAACCGACAGCGGGAAATTTTTGTTCAGAAACGGACCATGCGCAAGGATATCTACCCAGGCTACCTGGATGTGGCCACCGGCGGCGTGGTCTTGGCCGGGGAATCCTACGAGCTTTCCGCAAAACGCGAACTGGCAGAAGAGCTGGGTGTACACAAGGCCACCCTCAGCCGCCATTTTGATTTTTATCATGAGGCCGACAACAACCGGGTCTGGGGTCGGGTCTTTTCCTGTATAGCAGAGGGACCCTTTGTCCTCCAACCGGAAGAGGTGGAGGATGGGTTTTTTCTCGGGATGGAGGAATTGCAATCCCTTGCCGCCGCAGAACAATTCACCCCGGATGGCCTTATGGTGCTGAAGAGATTTATGGCCGAATGAACCCTGATGGTCTCACAAAAAGGCAACGATGACAGAGGTCCGTAACAGAACTTCAAAAAGTTACCAAGCGACCACTGTTGCAATCGCAACTTTTTGCGCTTGCAACAAACGGTTCTTTAAGGCCCTCCTCGATCTCCTGCTGCCCCCATTCTGTCTTGCCTGCGAAAAGCCACTGGGTCCCGCGCCAGAGCTGTTATTCTGCCCAGACTGTCTCGAGAGGCTCCATTATATCAAAAGTCCGCTTTGCCCCTGTTGCGGCAGGGTCTATCTCGTGGCACCGGGCGGCGACCATCACTGCGGGGCCTGCCTCACCACCCCCTACCATTTCAGTCGAGCCCGAGCACTCTTTCTCTACGAAGAACCGCTGAAAAAGGTGATCCACCGCTTCAAATACCAGGGGAAGACCGCCTGCCTGCCAAGCCTTGCCAGGTTGGCCCGCCATCTACCCAATATACCCGAGGAGGAAAGACCAGATTGGATCGTGCCCGTGCCCTTACACCCAACCCGCCTGCGGGAGCGCGGCTTCAACCAGGCTCTGCTCCTGGCCCGCGCCTTTTTCCCTAAAGACCGACGGATAACGGCCAACCTCCTCATCCGTTCCCGATCAACCGAACCGCAGACCAATTTCAATGGGAGTGCCCGCCGCACCAATCTCAAAAACGCCTTTGCCGTTGTAAATCCACAACTCTTTGCCGGTAAAAAAATTCTCCTCATCGATGACGTGTTCACCACCGGCACCACGGTAAACGAGTGCGCCAGAGTTTTAAAAAAGGCTGGGGCGTCCGAGGTAATGGTGTTAACCCTGGCCAGGGTCAAGGAGGATTATTAAAGTCTTGGCAGCAGAAAAATTCCGGTTTACCCTGTGCTCATAAATAACCTGAGGAAAAACACCTATGAACCTGCACACCCTTGCCAGCCTCGCCGCTCTTGTTGTTGCCGGTTTGACCTTTGCCTTCATGTTGAAAAAACAGCGGGAAAGCGACTGCCCTTCCTGACTGCTTATCTACGCTACTATTGGTATGGGTCTCATATCATATTATCTTTTCACTTTTTTTCTCTGATTGTATAGGCCAGACATGCACATTGCCGGAAAACCGTATCGAACCATCTGGCCGTCTGCTACAGACCACGCCATCATCAAAATTATTGACCAGCGCCATCTCCCCCACCGCTTTGTGATTGAGGAGTTGCGTACGGTTGCCAAGGTCTGCACATCCATCCGAGATATGCATGTACGCGGGGCCGGACTCATTGGCGCCACAGCCGGTTTTGGCATGCATCTTGCCGCCCTCACCGCCCCGGAGCCTGATTTTGCCGCATTTATGCAGCAGGCGGCAAATGATCTGGTACAAACCAGACCCACTGCCAGCAATCTGGCCTGGGCGGTAAACCGACAACTGGTTGCCATCGAGCAGGAGAAGAGCATTGCCGCAAAACGGGCCAGAGCCTTTGTTGTTGCCTGCGAAATAGCCGACGAGGACGCGGAATTTTGCCGGAGGATTGGGGAGCACGGCAAGGAGATCATCGCCGCGCTCAGCCGGAAGAAAAACGGCGCGGTGGTGAATATCCTCACCCACTGCAATGCGGGTTGGCTCGCTTTTGTGGATTACGGATCCGCCACCGCCCCCATCTACGCTGCCCATGCCGCTGGCATTCCGGTGCATGTCTGGGTGGATGAGACACGCCCCTGGCTGCAAGGGGCCAAGCTCACTGCGTGGGAACTGAAAGAGGAAGGGGTACCCCATACCCTGATCGCCGACAACACCGGCGGCCATCTCATGCAGCACGGCCTGGTGGACATGGTCATCGTCGGCACGGACCGCACCACCCGCTGCGGCGATGTGGCCAACAAGATCGGCACCTATCTCAAGGCCCTGGCCGCCCACGACAACGGGGTGCCCTTTTATGTGGCCCTGCCCTCCTCCACCTTTGACTGGGCAATTCGGGACGGCCTTGGTGAGATCCCCATTGAACAGCGGAGCGGCCGGGAGATCACCCATATCAAGGGTTTAAACGAGGCAGCTGAAATGACCACCATCGCCATTGCCCCGCCGAATACATCCACGCTGAACTATGGCTTTGATGTCACCCCAGCCCGCCTGATCACAGGGCTGATCAGCGAACGCGGAGTTATGAAAGCAAGTGAGGAGGATATTTTGCGCCTGTATCCGGAAAAAAAATAAAAACCGGCCTAAAGTAACTCACGCCAGTTTGTTTCCCCTCCCCCGATGACAGCTAAAGCAAGCGCACGCGAGACTGCAACGCAGGTGCGGTGCCGTGTGACTGTTTACATTAGACCAGACCCAGGCTCTCCATCACCGTCTCATGAAAAAGGGGGCGGAACTGTTTGATGCGGATATTATCCCGGCTGGGATGGACCCGGTTGCTGAGGAGGACCATGACCAGATCACGGGTCGGGTCTATCCAGAAAGAGGTTCCGGTAAAACCGAGATGGCCCACGCTGGTTGGGGCCAGATATCTGCCCCCGCTTGAGCCTGTACTTGAGGGCGTGTCAAAACCAAGAGCCCAGGTGGACCCCGGGATATCCTGCTTTATTAAAAATTGGCGCAGATCGCTTGCCTGGTAGTTGGGGTGCTCTTCTCTCCCCTGCCATTGATCCAACAGATGTACCCCCGTCTCCAGCACCCCACCGATAGTACCGAACAGGCCGGCATGCCCGGCCACCCCGCCAAGGGCATAACCGTTTTCATCGCTCACCTCGCCACAGAGAATCCGCTTGCGAAAGGGACACTCTTCCGTGGGGGCATAGGATTTTTTTTCCGTACCCTTTGCCCCTGCCATGCCATAGAATATTTCCTCCGCAAGCCCAAGTGGCTCCGCAATATTTTCCCTGAAAAATCGGGCGAGTTCAAGGCCGCTTTTCTCTTCCACAATAAGACCCAGCAACATGAAGCCAATATCACTGTAGATCGATGTACTGCCCGATTCGTAGATCAGAGGTTCCGCAG
Organism: uncultured Pseudomonadota bacterium; assembly: GCA_937868185.1. GTDB lineage: Bacteria > Desulfobacterota > Desulfobulbia > Desulfobulbales > Desulfurivibrionaceae > Thiovibrio. The sequence continues at coordinate 5,928 of CALMMG010000013.1, read as the reverse complement.
CCACCAGGCTGAGAAGCGCATCCTTTCTTTTTTCCTCCGCCAGCCTGCCGAGTTCGAGATAATAGGGCTTATGGGCCGGAAACCCCGCACAATGACAGAGAAGATCCTTGATGGATATCCTGTGCATCGCGCTTCCTGTCTGGGGGAAGATATCCGAGACTCGGTCGGAAAGTTGTAGCCGTCGTTCTTTCAACAACACAAGAATAGCCAAGGTGGTAGCCAACGGTTTGGTCAGCGAGGCAAGGTCATATACTGTGCCTTCAGTAACGGGGTTTTCTTGGTTATATGTGGTGTGTCCGTAGGTCTGAATTATCCGCCTTCTCTTCTCCGGAGCCCCCCAGGCAACAGCCATAGCTGCCCCTGGAAACGTTCGGCAACGGATTGCCTCTGTAAAAATACTATAACATTTTGATATTAATATATTATTTATGCTATTTGCCATTTGTTCAAAAAAATTCCTTCTCTCTTGGAGCCAGCTTTAAAAACAGGACGGTTCTGGTGGCTCGAAAATTGCCATAATACAGTATCTTTTTATTTATTATCATTGAATTTTTTTTGATTTTACACTATATTTTTGTAGTTATTATTTCATTATCCGGTCAGGTTGCTTTATTTTAATACATTTACAATAAAATCAATATATTGTAGGGGTTTTATTCTCTTGATTCACCCAGCGTTTATGTGTTCAGTTATCAACACCTTTTCAACCCTGTATCCCGCTCATCTGTTTACTCTGTTTTTAAAAACTGTTGATAACTTGTTTTTTGGTTTTTTCCTTTTTTTATCAGCCCTTGTTCTTTTAAAAAAAATATAATATTTTTAAGATGTTAGTTTACTTTTAAACATATAAACAACCCTAATAAACATAATCTTTTAAAAACTAAAAAAACAACTACTACTGCATGGGGTGCCTAATATGTCCCTTATTTTTAATATTTCCCGAGATGATTTTTTATCAGGCCTTGCTTCCCTACAAAATGTAACCGGTAAAAAGGGAAATATTGCCATTCTCTCCAATATCTTGATTGAGTCAAAAACAGACTCTCTTCTTTTAACGGCCACGGACCTAGAAATAGGCATCCGAAATAGTCTACCGGCAGAGATACTCTCTTCCGGATCCATCACTCTTCCTGGTAAAAAACTTTTTGAAATCGTCCGGGAGTCTGGTGCGGATCAGATCCATATCGAGATATTGGAAAACAATTGGGCAAAGATCAGCGCCGATTCAACGGATTATAAGCTGGCCGGTATGCCCAGCGAAGAATATCCGGCTTTTCCAGAATACGATGAAAACATGCTCGTTTCCCTGTCCAGCGACAAGATAAAGGAACTCATCGATAAAACGATTTATTCCGTGGCTCAGGAAGGTGAATCCCAATTTAACCTAACCGGTATTTTGGTAGAAAAAGACATCTCAGACGGCAAAAACATGCTCCGAATGGTTTCTTCGGACGGACACAGGCTTTCCCTGTGTGAAACGTCCGTGGAAAGCGATTTGAGTGGATTGAAGATGGACAAAATTATCCTCATCCCCCGCAAGGGTATGCAGGAAATTAGAAAATTTTCGGAAGTATCAGCAGAAATAAAAATATCTTTTGAAGAAAAACAGGCAGTTATAAAAACAGACAAATCTATTATCGTTGTCCGTTTGATGAATGGAGATTTTCCAGATTACAAAAATATCATCAGTATGATTAAAAAAGAAAAATTCATCGAATTAAGTAGACAGCCATTTATGAATTCAATGAAAAAAATGAATCTCTTCACCGAAGACCGTTATAATGCGGTTCAATTTCAGATAAAACCCAATAAACTTATTCTTTCTTCGCAAAGCATGGATATTGGCAGCGCCAAGGATGAAATTAATATCACCTATGATGATTCTCCTTTAAAGCTCGGTTTCAATGGGAAATATTTTATTGAAACCATGCAAGTCATGTCCAGTGATACCATCAAGGCGTATATCAATTCGGAAGAAAGTCCCTGTATGATTCAAGGCGATGATGATCCAGGTTTTTTCAGCATTATTATGCCCATGAAGATATAGTCATACAACATCCAGTGCCGGATCTCGTTTTCAGAAAACAAACAAGAGGGCTTATATTTTGACTGAAGGACAGAAAAATTACGGAGCGGATCAGATCAAGGTTCTTTCCGGCCTTGAAGGCGTCCGGATGCGTCCGGCCATGTACATCGGCAATACTGCAGAAGAGGGTCTGCATCACCTCATCTACGAGGTGGTGGACAACAGTATCGACGAGGCTCTGGCCGGGCATTGCACGGACATCAAAGTAATTTTTCACCGGGACGGCAGCTGCAGCGTCGAGGACAACGGCCGCGGCATCCCGGTGGAGATGCACGAAGAAGGGGTTTCTGCCCTGGAGTTGGTTATGTGCACCCTGCATGCGGGCGGCAAGTTCGACCACGACACCTACAAGGTTTCCGGTGGTCTGCACGGGGTGGGCGTCTCGGTGGTCAATGCCCTCAGTAAATGGACCACGGCCGAGGTTAGAAGAAACGGCAAGATTCACCGCCAGACCTACCACCTGGGAATCCGCCAGGGTGATCTGGAGATCTGCGGCGAGTCGGAAAAGACCGGCACCAAGATCACCTTCATGCCTGACCCGGAGATATTCAAGGAGACCACCGAGTTCAAATACGACATCATCCAGGCCCGCATGCGGGAAGTGGCCTTTTTAAACAAGGAGGTCAAGATCCTCCTCCACGACGAGCGCACCGGGGCCGAGGATATCTTCCACTTCGAAGGTGGGATTGTCTCCTATATCGAATATCTCAACCGCAACCGGACCCACATCCACCCCGACCCGGTCTTTATCTCTGGGGAACGGGACAATGTCCAGGTGGAGGTCAGCTTCCAGTATTTCGACGGTTACTCCGAGCGGCTTTTTTCCTTTGTCAACAACATCAACACCAAGGAAGGCGGCACCCATGTCGCCGGTTTCCGGGGCGCATTGACCCGGTGTATCAATCGCTATGCCAGCGACGACGTGGTGCCCAAGAATATGAAGGAAAAGATGGGCGGGGATGATGTGCGCGAGGGGTTGACCTGCGTGGTTTCCGTCCGTGTTCCCGATCCGCAGTTTGAGGGGCAGACCAAGACCAAGCTGGGCAACAGCGAGGTCAAATCCATTGTCGAAGCGGTTTGTCATGAAAAGCTTACCATCTACCTGGAACAGAACCCCCAGATTGCCAGAAAGATCCTCACCAAGGTGGTGGATGCAGCCCGTGCCCGCGAGGCAGCCCGGCGCGCCAAGGAACTCTCCCGCAAGAAGGGCTCCGGCCTTGATCTGCTGATGGCGGGAAAACTGGCGGAATGCCAATCCAAAGACCCTAAGGCCCGGGAGATCTTTCTGGTCGAGGGTGATTCCGCGGGTGGTTCGGCCAAACAGGGACGGGATCGGTCCGTGCAGGCCATTCTTCCCCTGCGCGGCAAGATCATGAATGTGGAAAAGGCCCGCTTCGATAAGATCCTCTCCAGTGAGGAAATCAAGCAGATCATCTCCGCACTCGGCACCGGCATTGGCCGCGATGAGTTCGACTTGGACAAACTTCGGTACCACAAGATCATCATCATGACCGATGCCGACGTGGACGGGGCCCATATCCGTACCCTGCTCCTCACCTTTTTCTACCGGCAGATGCTGCCCCTGGTGGAAAACGGCAATATCTACATCGGCCAGCCACCCCTGTTTCGCTTGGGTCGCGGCAAGAAGGAGCAGTATTTTTCCGACGAAAACGAGCTCAACCAATATCTCTTCGCCCAGGCCAGCACCAATGTGCAGGTGACGGTGGGAGCAAGCAAGGAGAAGATGGCGGGTGAGGATCTCATCGGTCTGCTCAAAAATCTTGCCGGCTACCAGAAGATCATCGAGTACCTGACCCGTATCAACCTTTGGGAGGATATGGTCCATTTTCTTCTCGACAGCGATATCACCTCGGCGGATCAGTTTGAAGACCAGAACCTGGTGGAGCACCTGCGAGAAGAGCTGCACAACAGGGATCTCATCCTCGGCGCTGTCCGCCCCTGTCGCTGGCGCCCGAGCTGCTGGGAGTTTGATGCAGCCATCAAGGATAAGGCCCACGTGATGATCACCGTTGGCCCGCAGATTCCGCTGATCGGCGAATACCGTTCCGCCATCCGTCAGTATGGGCAGATCAAACAGTATCTCACCTCCCCGTTCACCGTGGAGACCGCCAACAAGGAGATCGTTGTCCCCAACTGGCAGGAGCTGCTTACCGTTGTTCGTCAAGAGTCATTCCGGGGCAGCAACCTCCAGCGCTACAAGGGTCTCGGTGAAATGAACCCCGAACAGCTTTGGGATACCACGATGAATCCGGATAAGCGGACCTTGCTGCGGGTGTCCATTGATGACGCAGCGTTGGCCGATGATATGTTCACCTGCCTGATGGGCGACAAGGTGGAGCCGAGGCGCGAGTTTATTCAGAATCATGCCCTTGAGGTCGCGGACCTCGATATTTAGGGCTGTTTTTGTAGCGGAGACACGTTCAAGATTTATCCATCCACTGAACAAGGATTTTTAATATGGCGGAAGAAACGACCCAAGAGTTGCCGATTGCCTCTATCTCCATCGAAAAGGAATTAAAGAAATCCTACCTCGATTACGCCATGAGCGTCATCATCGGCCGGGCCCTGCCGGATGTGCGGGACGGCCTCAAGCCCGTGCATCGTCGCGCCCTCTTTGCCATGCGGGAGCTGAACAACTACCACAACCGGCCCCATCTCAAATCAGCCCGTATTGTCGGTGATGTTATCGGTAAGTACCACCCGCACGGTGATACTGCGGCCTACGACACCATCGTCCGTATGGCCCAGGATTTCTCCATGCGTTATCCCTTGGTCGACGGCCAGGGTAACTTTGGTTCGGTGGACGGCGATTCTCCAGCGGCCATGCGGTATACCGAAGCGCGGATGACCAAGATCGACCAGGAGATCATTGCCGATCTGGAAAAGGAAACCGTTGATTTCGTGCCCACCTACGACAACTCCCATATGGAGCCGGTTGTTTTCCCCTCCCGAATCCCCAATCTGCTGATCAACGGCTCTTCCGGTATTGCTGTAGGTATGGCCACCAACATTCCGCCCCATAATCTGGTGGAGGTGATGAACGGCCTCATCGCCATGATCGACGACCCCAATATCACGGTCAACCAGCTCATGGACCATATCACCGGTCCCGATCTCCCCACCGGCGCCTATATCTGTGGTCGGGCTGGCATCCGGGAGGCGTATGAAACCGGGCGCGGCTCCATCCTCATGCGCTCCAAGACCGACGTGGAGAAGAGCAAAAGCGGTCGGGAATCCATCATCATCACCGAGATTCCCTACCAGCAGAACAAGGCGTTCCTCATCGAAAAAATCGTCCTCTTGGTCAAGGAAAAGCGGATCGAGACCATCGCCGAGGTGCGCGACGAATCGGATCGCCACGGCATGCGTATCGTCCTCGATCTGAAAAAGGACGCCATTGCCGAGGTGGTGATCAACCAGCTGTACAAGCTGACCCCGCTGCAGCGGAGCATGGGCATCATCCTGCTCTCCATCGTCAACAACCGGCCCGAGATCTTGAACCTGCGGCAGATTTTGGAATACTTCCTCCTGCACCGCAAGACCATCGTCTACCGCCGCACCGCCTACGACCTCAAAAAGGCCGAGGAAAAGGCCCATATCCTGGAAGGGCTCAAGATCGCCATCACCAACCTCGACGAGGTGGTGGAGCTGATCAAGAAATCCGCCAATCCGGCGGAAGCCAAGATCGGCCTGATCGCCCGCTTCTCCCTCTCCGAGATCCAGGCCCAGTCCATTTTGGAGATGCGGTTGCACCGGCTCACCGGCCTGGAGCGGGAAAAGATCGTCAGCGAGTACGAAGAGCTGATGCGGCAGATCACCTG
>CALMMG010000012.1 GCA_937868185.1 uncultured Pseudomonadota bacterium | reverse complement strand
GCAGTCAAAGGGAACCTTTTTGGTTTCCCCGTTGTCCTTTCACTGGGAGTGCTTTTCTGGGTGGCAGGATTTGATACGGTGTATGCCTGTCTTGATGCCGATTTTGACAGGCAAGCAGGACTTTATTCCCTGCCTTCACGGTTTGGTAGGGAAAAAGCATTTATGCTCGCGGTTTTTTTTCATGCTCTAGCCTTTCTTTTGTTTATTCTCACGGGTATAATGTCTCGGTTGAATTTTTATTATTACCTCGGGATTGTGCTTACGGCGGGAGCCCTTTTTTATCAGCATTTAGCAGTTAACCCAAAGGATCTGTCCCGTATTCAGCTTTCTTTTTTCACTATGAATGGTCTTATCAGCCTTACCTTGTTTGTTGCCACCTGGCTTTCGTTAGTCGTTTGACCAGAAAAATCTCATAATTAAAGGAACTGTCATGCAATTTGGAAAAATTCATAAAGCCGTTCTCGTTTCGTTTGCCCTTGGGGCCACCGTTGTCTTTGCCACCAGCGGCTGGTCCAAGCCGGAAAAGAAGGCAGAGGAAGTGGCGGCTCTTGTAAATGGTGAACCCATTGTTGCTGCAGCTGTGCAGGGAGAGATTAAGGGGATTCTGGGTCGTTTTCAGGAACAGGGGCGCAAGCCAACCGATACCGAGATGGCATCGCTCCGGCAATCGGTTCTCGAAAAGATGATCAAGCTCGAGTTGTTGAGTCAGGAGAGCAAGAAAGCCGGAGTTGCCGTTAGCAGCACCGATATTGACAATGAGCTGAAAGGATACAAGAAGGGTTTTGCTGATGACAAGGCCTTTGCCAAGGCCCTTGGCGAGGCAGGTCTTACTGAAGCGGTGTTGCGTAAGCAGATTGGTAAAAACCTGGCTATCCAGAAATTCATCGACACCAAGTTCAAGGGTAAGGTCCAGGTTACCGAGCAGGAAGCCAAGGATTTCTACAACAGCAATCAGGATAAATTTGCTCAGCCGGAAATGGCGCATGCGCGTCATATCCTGATTACGGCAAAAGAAGCAGAGCCCAAGGCGGATAAAGATCGTAAGCGGGCAAAACTTGTCCAGATCAAAAAACAGTTGAAGGATGGCGCTGATTTTGCCGAGTTGGCCAAGCAGTATTCAGATTGTCCCAGCAAGGAGCGAGGCGGGGATCTGGGGTTTTTCCCAAGAGGTCAGATGGTGAAGCCTTTTGATCTGGCAGTATTCAAAATGATGCCTGGCGACATCAGTGACATAGTGGAAACAGAGTTCGGCTATCATCTGATCAAGCTGGAAGAGAAAAAGCCTGCCAAAACGGTGAGCTTTGATGAGGCAAAGGCTAAGATTACCGCTTATCTCACCCAGGAAAAGGTTACGGCCAATATCGAGGCTTTTCTTGCCGAGGCAAAAAGTAAGGCGACCATCAAAATCCTGAGCCCTCAAGCGAAAAAATAAGTTCTGCTGGGAATTTAGTTGGACTCGGGGGTCATGGTTTGCTGCAAACCATGGCCCTTTTTGTTTGTGCTTTTTTGAGTGAGAAGGGTGAAAGGTGTTTGTGTGAGGCTGGTGGAGTCCGGTCAACCGTTCATTCAGGGCAGATCTTTAGAAAGAGGGGTCGCTACAGTAGAGCTTGCGAAATTTTTCCATTTCCTGTTGTACCACAGGAGTAAGTTTTAGGTCGTAGCGGGCGACATATTCTGCTGCCATGCGGTGGGTGTTGAAGATAGGGCAATTGAGGGTGAGGTTGGCGATGCATTTGTCGATATACTGGCCACGCAGGGTAGGGTCGTAAAACAACCGCAGCATCTCCGGGAAAACAGTATAGAACGAGGCTGAATCTTCATTGTAGAGGAGGGATGCGGATTCCTCACTGAAATGCTCCGAGGAAACTGACTCTTCATAGCCAAATTTCCAGCCGGTTCGGCCATTGTGATAGCCTTCAACCCACCAGCCATCCATGATACTGATGTTGGGGACGCCGTTCATGGCGGCTTTCATTCCGCTGGTGCCGCTGGCTTCCAGCGGGCGTTTGGGGCTGTTTAGCCAGGCGTGGGCGCCGGCAACCATCATTTTTGCGAGGTGCATGTCGTAACCAGGAATGAAGACCAGCTTGGCCAAGCCATTGCTTTTCAGGTACAGCTCTTCCTGGACGGCCAAGATGTTTCTGATTAAGTCTTGTCCCGGTTCGTCCGAGGGATGGGCCTTGCCCGCATAAATAAAATTAACCGGCCAGTTGTTTTCTGTAATCATTGCCGCTAGTCGGTCCAGATCTTCAAAGATCAGGTCCGCCCGTTTGTATGTAGAAAAGCGTCGGGCAAAACCTAGTGTGAAGGTTGTGGGGTCAAGGGGTGCTTCCCCTTCGCTGCGGTAGGAGAGGTAGTTGGGCGGATCAATCCAGGTCGCAAGGCGCTGGTTGCGATGGGTGATGAGCATCTGGTTTACATAGTCCACCAGTCTTTTGGTGTCCGTCCGCCAGGCTTGCTCAAAATAGGTTCGGAACTTGTTGTTTCGGTGCAGGGCCTCTGCGCCGGCAAAAACACTGGGATCTCTCCGCCAATTGTGTAACTCGGGAAAGGTGTCGTATAGCTCCGCCTTGGCATCGCTGGTCCAGGTGAGATGATGGACCCCGTTGGTGATCGCTATTATTTTGTTCGCATACTGCGGGAATTGTTTCTGGGTCACTTCCTTGTGGAGGCGGCTTACGCTGTTGGTGGCACGATTGAGCTTCATGGCCATGGCAGTGAAGTTGTAGGCGGATGGGTTGTGCTCGTCCAAGGCGAGGAGGTTCAGGATGCGTTTGCAGAACGGGTTGATCAAGTCTTCATACACGGAAATGTTGAAGCGGTCATGCCCGGCCATGACCGGGGTGTGAATAGTAAAGACAATCCGCTTGGCGACTTCAGTTGCGGCAGAGAGGATGTCGATATCCGTGGTCTGTTTTTCATACTGGGGGCCATGCTTCTGCTGGAGGAATTGGGTGATCAGGGAGAGAACTACACTCACGCCGTGTTGCTCGTTTAAGTGAATGGTGCGGGAAGTGAGGCCCAGGGCTTCCATAACCGGAATAACTCCGGTACCCAGGAGTCGGCGCTGGGTTGCTTTCACCTTTTCGGAACTGCTGTCGTAAAGGTGTTGAGCGGCATCTTGAATCCAGGGGGGGGATTGCTGCGTCTGATAATCAAGAAGAATTTCCGGCACAAAGGAGTCGAGTCCCTCGCTGATCTCCATCTTGAGCCATAGGTGGGCATAGGCCACGGATCGTATTCCCTCAAGATCATAAAAAGGCACCTCAATGGTGAGAGGTTGTGTGGGGGATTTAGGATTGCGCAGCAGATAAAGCCCTGGAGTCTTTTCCGGATCCCATTGGGAAGCCCAGGCCACCTGGCCTATTTTCGAATCAACCATTTGGGAAAAATATCCTTTCCGGTACAGCAGGGAAAGTCCTACCACTGGGATTTTGCAGTCCGCGAAACTCTTCAGGGTGTCTCCCGCAAGGATGCCAAGTCCGCCGCTGTAGTTGGGGATTTTTACTGGGCCTTGCAAGAACAGCTGTAGAAAACGGTTGATGGATTCGTCCGGATGTTCTGTTATCTCAAGTTGAAGGAGTCTGTTGCGCACGGGATGAAAAACATCCAGATCCGCCCCTATTTCCATGGAGATGTAGGTGACGGATTCACCGGTCGGGGAGGTGATGGCTTGCCAAACCGAATCGAGGACTTTTTGGGAAACACCGAAAAAAGTACCGAATTTGTTAGTAGCGAGCATGTTACGAAGACGATGCTTGTCGTCTGGTAAAACCGAAGCTGCAGTTGATTCTTTGGGGTTGGATGTTTTGTGCGATGGGCGAGAAGATTTCATCAGTCAACAAGGGCTCTTTTGGGGTAAGAATTTCTTTGCGTTGAATACACACCAGGAGAAGCGAAAATCAAACGATAATTTTACATTGTTTGATGAAAGTTCATGATATAATGTCTCATCCCTGCCATGCAAGCGAATTATGTCCCTAGGCTTGTATGGGCTATTTCCTGGGGTTCAAAAATGCGAGGGTATCCTTGTGTTACAGCCTTTGGTGACGCAATAAAACATATAAAAAAACACGTTGAAATTTAATAAAGAGTTCTGTATTATCTTCATAATTATTTAATTATACTTAATTGTATAAGGGGTTGTTTTCATATAAAAATCTGTCACTAGATGTATCAGGAGGAAGGAAGAAGATGAAAAGAGGAATACTGCAGTATTTGGTAATGGTAGGTGTTGTTGTTTCCCTTTCCCTTATGGCCGGTGGTTGTGCCAAGCAAAAGGTACAGAGCGATAAGGACATGGCTGGTGGCAAGGCCGATACCGGTGCTGGAATGGGACAGGAAGAGTCTCTTTCTTCAAAATGGATTGGTGGTGACAGTGGCGCTGTTTTGGAAGGACGGACCACCGCTCCGATGCTTCCCATCTATTTTGACTTTGATAAATCTGAGATCAGGGCAGATCAGAAGGATCGTATCAAGAAAAATGGCGATCTCCTGAACGGTTCTGCTCAAGCCCGTGTTCGGGTAGAAGGTAACACCGATGAGCGTGGCACCAACGAGTATAACATGGCTCTCGGCGAGAGACGTGCTGTGACCGCCGTGAAGTATCTTGTCAATATGGGCGTTGCGGAAGGCCGGATTGATACCCTCAGCTTTGGCGAGGAAAAGCCCCTCAATCTTGGTCATGACGAAATGGCTTGGTCACAGAATCGTCGTGATGACTTTGTTATCGTCAAGTAAGCTTCTTTTCTAAGAAGATTGTTATAATCTGAGATGGGAGCATGTTTATGTTCCCATCTCTTTTTTTTGTTTTGTAGTACTGCGGGTTATGACGCAACACCTGAAATTTTTTTGCTGATACTAAGCCGGAGATATGTATGAAGATGAAATTCTTTAGAGGACTGTTTCTTGTGTGTGTGGCGTTGTGCGCTTCCTCGGTGTTTGCCATTGCGGCCCCAGAACGTGGAAAGATTGCCACCATTAGCATCCAGCAAATTCTTGGCAAATCTAAAGCGGCGCTGGAGGCTCAAAAGATTTTGCAGGCGGAGGTTGATAAATTTCAAGCAAAGTTCAAGGCGGATGAAGATGCTCTTACCGCTATGAAAAATGATATTGAGAAAAAAGGTTCTGCTTGGAGTGATGAGGTTCGCGCAGAAAAGGAGCGCGAGTACCAGAAGAAACTTCGCGATTATGGTCTGAAAACCGAAGATGCGAAACTTGAGATGCAGCAGCTTGAGAAGCGGCACATGGAGCCGATCTTGAAACAGCTTAATGATGTTATCGCTGAGATTGGCAAGAAGAATGGCTATTCCCTGATTCTTGAAAATACCATGAAAGGACTGCGTAATCGGACAGGATTGCTCTATGCCGATGATGCCCTTGATATCAGTGATCAAGCTCAGAAGGAGCTTGATAACCGTTTGAAAAAATAACTAATTCTTTTCTAGAAGTTGTTTGCAAAAATAGGCGTTGCGGGAAGTACTACCGCAGCGCCTATTTTTGTTGATTCTCGGTCAGGGGAATAAAAAAATAGTCCCATGCCTGGAAGTGAGAGCAGAATGCTAATCCTGAAAAAATAACTATACCCTGCCCATGCCGCGAGAAAGCCGCTCAATGCCCTGGCATACAGGCCGCTGAAACTCATTATCCTTGTATCCTATGGCATAAATAACCGCGCTGAACCCCAGTTGACATAAGCAAAGTACATGAGAAAGATCATCCGCGGCGAACCATGCTGGAGAACAAGTATTTTTCGGTCCTGATCATGATAATAAATGCCAGGATGGGCCATTTTTTAATTTTACTTCGCTTAGGCAGATAACTATGTATGCGGTGATCGGGAGTATGCCGGTCGTTGCGGTCAGGTCGATATTGAGAAGAAATCCGTGGCGTGGCAGCAGACCTTGCCTGGTGATTATCTGCCCTAGCAGGCTAAATGGGACTATGACCAGGGCGGCAATAACAGCAAGCTTGAGCAGGCAACCTGTTTTTGGCCTGGGAAACAATAAGGTCAGGGGGAGGGAAGGCTACTTCGCTTTGGGGCAAATAGCGAAGGTGGTAGGCGAAGAAAAGCGCTAGAATGAGGGCCGATTCCCTCAAGGCAAGATGCCCCCCCATGATTGTCCCTATGGTATGATGATTCCGGCACCGGCCTTCATCGCAATGCGATGGACATGACCCGATAGCCCACAAAGTGAGCCTGCTCTGGAGTTCTATGTAATACCGTCAATGGCAATGTCGTGGGTGAGGCTTAAATCCTTCACAGAAGTAGGTTGTAAAGGTCCAGATTTTTGGGGGGTGGTTTTTTGAGTAGAGACCTTTTTTTCTGTTGTTGTCATGGGGGGGATACTGGCTCGATGAAAATATTTTCTGTTATACGGATCGATTTCTGTATATACTTTTTAAAATAGTGATGCACGAAGCAATAACAGCACGTTACTGTTATGAAAATCTTACTGGATTATTTGCAACGCTGAAAGGGGATTGCGGAAAACCGGCTGAGTCTTTTGCTTTTCATTTGGGGCTTAAATTTTTCAAGGAGTAAATGATGGCCAGAAATATCATTATCATGGACAGCTCAGCCAGCATGCGCCGTATACTTCGGACCATGATTCAGGCCACAGTAAATGACGCGGTTGTTTCCGAGGCATATGATGCCGAAGAGGCACAGGGCCTTCTCGAAGACGCTCATTACCACCTGGTGCTTTTTTCTAGGGAATCCTCCGGTAAAAAATGGCTTGAATTCGCCCAAAAACGACTTGCCCTGCCAGAGGGACAAAAAACAAATTTTATTCTGTTTACCTCTAGCAGAAAGAAGGATTATTTTGAAGAGATCAAACGCTATGGCATTCAGGAGCATGTCATTATTCCCTGTTCCCCCAACGCCCTTGGTGAGCTGATTACAAGAATCTGTACGCATTTTGCCATGAGAACGACCAGACGCTACAGCGTTCCCGATGCCATCGCCAGTTTGGAACAGGGAAGTAACAGCTTTCCCGCCGAGGTCATCAATTTTAGTGAGGGTGGGGTGCTGTGCGAGCTTGACGCCCCGGCACAGTTAAACTGGTTTATGCCGGTAATGATCAACATGGAGTTTAACCTTGATGGTGCCACGCTGAAAGTAGCGGGGCTGTTTTCCGTGGCCAGGCGTCTGATGGTGGTTGAAGCGAATACGGATTACTCGCCAAGGTGTATTCGTCTAGCCTATAGGTTTATCAGTATCCCGGAGGAAAGCAAAAAACAATTGGCCCAGATTTTTGGGGTGATTGAGAAACAGGAGGGTTTGGTCGGGCACGAAGATTAGGGCGCGTCACGAGGTTTTTGTTTTGTTCCAAGGGCCTAGCGTTGCTTCCCGCAGAGGGTAAGGGCCTCGACGATGATCGCCGGAACATCAATATTTCCCTTATGGCGAAGCTGGGCCTGGGTGCCGTGTTCCATGAACTTGTCCGATAACCCCAGTACCTTAGTTTGAATGCCCCAGAGATTTTTCTGGGCAAAAAGCTCGAGAATGGCGCTGCCAAAGCCGCCTTTTTTCACGTTGTCCTCGATGGTTATCACCTTGCCGGTTCGACTGGCCCACGCACAGATCAGCGCATCGTCCAGGGGGCGGATAAAGCGCGGGTTGATCACCGCCGCCTCAATCCCGAGTTTTTCTAGCCCTGATGCCGCCTCCATGGCAGCAGAAACCCTGTTGCCGATGGGGAGCAAAAGGAGATCCTTTCCTTCCCGCAGTAGCTCGCCTGTACCCAGAGGGATGCGTTGCAGCACCTCGTCCAATGCAACGCCTTCCCCGTTTCCGCGCGGATAACGGACGGCTGCGGGGCCTGGGTGGAGAATGGCCGTGTGGAGCATGTGGCGCAGTTCGTTTTCATCCTTGGGGGCCATGATTACCAGATTGGGGATGAAGCGCAGGAAGGAAAGGTCAAACACACCGTGGTGGGTGGGTCCGTCGTCGCCGACCAAGCCGCCCCGGTCAATGGCAAGGGTAACGGGCAGATTGGGCAGGCAGACATCGTGGATAATCTGGTCAAGGGCCCGTTGGAAGAAGGTGGAGTAGATCGCTACCACCGGCAGCAATCCTTCTGTGGCCATGCCGGCTGCGTAAGTTACGGCATGCTGTTCGGCAATTCCCACATCAAAGAAACGCTCGGGAAACCGTTGGGAAAAATCACTTAAACCTGTGCCGGCGGGCATGGCGGCCGTGATGGCAACTACGCGGGGATCCTGCTCCGCGATCTTGACCAGGGTTTCGCCAAAGACCTTGGTGTAACTCGGCGGGGCTGGAGAAGAGGGGATGGGCAGACCGGTTTCGATACAAAATGGGCCAACCCCGTGAAAATCGCCTGGATTTTTCTCTGCCGGTTCATAGCCTTTGCCCTTGGTGGTCAGTACATGGATAAGCGTGGGGCCGGTGCTGAAATCGCGGACATTACTTAGGGCTTCAATAAGGTTTTCCAGCTTGTGCCCGGGGATGGGGCCTATGTATTCAAACTTGAGGGCCTCGAAGAGCATGCCTGGCGTAAAAAAACCCTTGAAGCTCTCCTCGCTTTTTTTGAGAATAGAGAGGATGTTTTCCCCCACATTGGAGAAAGACTTGAGGAAATGTTCCATCTCCTTCTTGACCCGTACCGCTGTTTTGCTGGTCAGTTTTCTGCTTAAGAAGCTGGAAAGTGCCCCCACATTGGGGGAGATGGACATTTCGTTATCATTGAGGATGACAATGAGATTCTTGTGGAGATGGCCGGCCTGATTGAGGGCCTCAAAGGCCATGCCGCCGGTCATGGAACCATCGCCGATCACGGCGATGCTCTTGTGGAGGTCGCCTTTGAGATCCATGGCCGTGGCAATGCCCAGGCTGGCCGAGATCGAGGTGCTGCTGTGGCCGGTATCAAAGGCGTCATAGGGGCTTTCCGCTCTTTTTGGAAAGCCGCTGAGCCCCTTGTACTGGCGCAGGGTATGGAACTGCTCCCTACGGCCGGTGATTAGCTTGTGGGTATAGGCCTGATGGCCCACGTCCCATACCACTTTGTCTTCTGGGGTATCGAAAACATAGTGGATGGCAAGGGTGAGTTCCACCACCCCAAGGCAGGGCGCCAGATGCCCGCCGGTATGGGAAACGGTTTGGATGATCGTCTCTCTGATTTCCGCAGCCAGCGTCCCGAGTTGTTCCACAGAGAGCTTTCTGAGGTCAACCGGGGAATTGATAGTGTCAAGTAACGGGGTATGGCTCATTGTGGCCTTTTCCTCCGGGGGTACCCTGGTGGGTGTCCGGTTAGTTGTTCCGTTCGTAAATATACCGGGCAAGGGCGCGGAGTGGCTCTGCTTTGGCGTCAAAAATTTCTAGGGCGGTCAATGCTGCTTCAACAGCCTCCTGGGCCATGACCTTTGTTTTCGCAACGCCGAAGAAGGCGGGGTAGGTTGCTTTTTTCCGTTGTGCATCGGCTCCGACGGTCTTACCGAGATCTTCCGTGGTTCCTTCAACATCCAGCAGATCGTCAACTATCTGAAAGGCAAGACCGATCTGTGTGCCGTATTGACTCAGGGCGGCAAACTGTTTCTCGTTGGCCTTACCGAAAATCGCTCCGGCCTGCACGGAAGCTGTAATAAGGGCACCGGTTTTGTAGCCATGGATCAGCCTTAGGTGTTCAAAGGAAATCGCCTGGCCTTCGGCGGCAAGATCCAGGGATTGACCACCGACCATACCCACCGGGCCGATGGCTTTGGCGATGATACTGATCACCCGAAGCTGGGCGTCCGGGGTTATGCCCTGTTGCGCATCAGGATGGCTCAGCAGCTCAAAGGCAAAACTGAGCAGCCCGTCCCCGGCCAGGATGGCTTCTGCTTCACCAAATACCACATGGCAGGTAGGTTTGCCACGGCGAAGATCGTCATCGTCCATGGCTGGCAGATCGTCATGGATAAGGGAATAGGTGTGGATGCATTCCAAGGCGCAGGCCGTGGGTAACAGATGGTCTGTGGTGACGTGCAGGGCCTCTGCCGCAGCCAAGGCGAGGATGGGCCGAATCCTTTTGCCCCCAGCAAAAAGGCTGTAGCGCATGGCCTTGATGTGGTTGGCCAGCGGACCCTCTTCGGTAAGCATATAGCGCGCCAGAGCATGTTCGACAACTGCACATTGTTCCGTCAGGTATTTTTTAAATTCCATGGTTGGGAAATTTCCGGTGATGATCGCAAACGAGAGAGTTTAGGTGTCGTCTTCATCAGGAGCCGCACCAGAGGGGACAAAGGGTACGCTGACGAGCTTACCGTCTTTTTTTAAGAGGAGATCAACTTTCTGCTGTGCTTCCTCCAGCTTTTGGTTGCACAACTCGGCAAGTTTGATTCCCTCGTCAAATTTTTTCAGGGATTTTTCAAGACTCAGGTCGCCGTTTTCCAACTCCTGGGTGATCTGCTCAAGCGACTCCAAGGCTTCTTCAAAAGATTTTTTGGACATGATCCCTCCCGAGGTTTCTTACAAAAACAATGATCCTCGTATTTCGGCAAGTATGAATAGAATCATTTAAAATAAATGAAGTTGCGCTTCTGGGCAATGTCTTTCCAAAAAAACATGAGTATGGTAGCTTGCTGGTCATCCTAATAATCATGCCCGCGTGGCGCAAAACGCTTTTTTTAGGAAGACTTTCATGCCAAACTCCCTGCAGGAGCTTCTCCCTCAATTCAGCCGCTGGCTTTCCGTGGAAAAGGGGTATTCCCCCAAGACCGTTGAAAGCTACGGGAGGGATCTTGCTGAATTTGCCACGTTTGTTGAACCCGGGCAGGATGTCAACCAGATCGAACCCCGTGCCGTTCGCTCCTATGTCTATGCCTTAAACGGCAAAAACAAAGGCAGCTCCGTGGCCCGGAAGCTCTCCGCTCTGCGCACCTTTTTTCGCCATCTTCTTCGCGAAGGGGTTATTATCCATGATCCTGTCGCACCCATCGCCACGCCGAAACAGGAAAAACATATGCCTGTTTTTCTCACGGTGGACGAGATTTTTACCTTGCTGGAGATGCCTGGAGTTGGGGATGCCTTTGCCGCCCGCGATCGGGCGATTCTGGAGATTCTCTATTCCACTGGGGTGCGGGTTGCCGAGCTTGCTTCCCTTAATCTGGAGCGTCTTGATGCGGAAGAGGGCATGCTCCGGGTTACCGGCAAGGGAAATCGGGAACGTCTGGTGCCGGTGGGCAATCCGGCCCTGGAGGCCCTGAGTCAATATCTTCCCCAGCGGACCTTGTTGATCCGCGAACGGATCGCGCGCGGGGAGGCGCCGGAAAACAAGGCGGTTTTTTTGAACCATCGGGGGTTGCGACTCACCACCCGCAGCATTGAACGATTGGTGAAACTCTATGCCTTGCGGGCCGGAATCGCCGCCCGGGTAACACCCCATGCCCTGCGCCACTCCTTTGCCACCCATCTTCTGGAAATGGGGGCGGATCTGCGGACGGTGCAAGAATTGCTAGGGCATGTCAGCCTTTCAACCACCCAGCGCTATACCCATCTGAATATGGATCATTTGAATGAGGTCTATGATCGGGCCCATCCAAAGGCGAGAATGTAAAAGGGAATGGCTGGTGGGTGTAGCCAGTAGCTGATCGTTTGCAATTTTTTTTAACGAGGCCATCATGATTGTTGAAATCGCAACTAACCGCGATTACAACGGTTATTGCTCTGTAGCTTGTTGAGTGTGTTGAGGATCTGTGCCCTTTCCTTTTTCTAGGTGACCATTTTGATTGAATACGATTTGAAGTATTGTCCGAAGTGCCGTGACGAGTATCGGTCGGAGATTGAAAAATGCGTAACCTGCGCAGTCGAGCTTGTCTGGGGGGCGGAGTTGTCGGTAATGGAAAAAAACAAAGGCGGCTCTCGCCAGAAGCGGAAAGGGGCGTTGACTCCTGATGACCATCTGGCCGTCATATTCCAGGCTCCCATGGCGGACCTCAAACATCTTAAGGCTCTGCTGGAGGCCGAACAGATCGGCGCTATGATCAGTAAGGAAGGCGGGGGGTGCGCCAGTGGCGGCTGTGCCCCCAAGTTTCAGCTTCAGGTACGGCAGGAAGAGGTGCAGGATGCTTTGCAGGTGCTCGCCCAAGAGCATCGTCGGGCAACCGCCCTAGCCGAACATGACGATACCCATGCCGGGGCGGTTTTTAACCCGGAGGCCGAGGAGGCTGTCTGCCCTGCCTGCGGCTTTTCCTTTGCGACCACCACCACGACCTGTCCGGACTGTGGGCTCTGTTTCGGTTGAGGAAGCGTATTACAAGGGCAGGCCTTTGCAGCCCTCGCCCTTTTGCCCGGAAAAGACTGCGAAGCGGTGGTGCTGGTACCAGCAATGCACCGAACTGAAACCTGCCTGTTGTAACCAGCTCAACTGGGAGTCCAGAGGAGACATCCGGTCCGCCTTCATCCGTTCCAGAGCGGCATTGAGGTCGACGTCGGAGACCCCGAGGTCTTGAATCTGCCGAAGCCAGGTTTCCTGGTACACCTGTTCGATGTGCGGTGTTGGTCCCAGAATCTGCTCGGCGTTGATGAAGATACCGCCATCGGGTAACGCATCATAGATGTTCTTGAACAGCTTGATTTTGCGTACGTCTGTGAGGTAGTGGATTGACAGGGCAGAGATGATTACCTCAAATTTCCCTCCAAAGCCGTCGGCATAATCCCCAGCGATAAATTCCAGGCGCTCCTCCATCCCGGCAAATCGTTCCCGAGCCTTGCTCAGCATCTCTTGGGAGATGTCCATCAGGGTGATCCTGGCCTTGGCAAACTTTTTGGCGACCAGGAACGAGAGCAATCCCGTACCCGCGCCGAGGTCAAGCACCTGGAAGCTGGTCTGGGGTTGATGTGGGATCAGCGCCAGCGCCGTGCCGTGAAAATCATCGAAGCAGGGGATCAGCTGTCTGCGGGCGCGGTCGTAGGTTTGCGCGCCCTCATCGATCGAAAGCGGTTTTAATCTCGGC
The DNA here is from genome assembly GCA_937868185.1 of uncultured Pseudomonadota bacterium. GTDB lineage: Bacteria > Desulfobacterota > Desulfobulbia > Desulfobulbales > Desulfurivibrionaceae > Thiovibrio. Next base: position 5,712 of record CALMMG010000012.1, on the reverse strand, counting down.
CATGCTCATTGTTGCGCCATGCCGAGGACGCTGTCGATGACTTGCCCTGCCGCCTCTTCGACCTCCCCCAACGCCCCGGTAATCGGTAACCCAGCCCGTTCTGTTTTCCGGATCGCGCTTGAGTCGGGGAAGCAGGCAAGGGGAGGCTGGCCAAGGGATTCGGCCAGAAAGGCCTGGTCGTCGTTATCCACCACCAGATTGCCGACAAAGGAGATGCGGGGGATGCCGGATTCCTCGGCGAGTTTCTTGATCTTCAGCGCGGTGCGCACCCCGGATTTTGAGGGAATCACCACGATCAGCAGGTGATCCACTCCGGCGATGGTGCCCCGGCCAAGATGTTCCACCCCGGCCTCCATGTCGAGCAGCACCACCTGCGAGGGGGAGAGCAGCAGCTTTGTGAGCATTCGTTTGAGCACGTTGCTTTCCGGGCAGGCGCAGCCGCCCTTGGCCGTCTGGATGGCACCCAGCACCATGAGCTTGATCCCGTCCTTTTCCACGATGAAACGGGCTAACAGGTCATCTACTTGCGGGTTGATGTTATAGAAGGGCGAGCCGTCCACCTTGCCGGAGCGCTCGACCAGCAGATCCTTCATCTCGGCGATGGGGGTGATTTTTTCATCCTCGGCCAGGCCGAGGCTCTGGGCCATGTGCGGGCTGGGGTCCGCATCGATGATCAGCACCTCCCTGCCGTGTTTCTGGAGATATTTGGCCAGCATGGCCATGATCGTGGTCTTGCCCACGCCGCCCTTGCCGCTGATTGCAATCTTCATCGTGAAAATCCTCTCTATTTCAGATCATGTCGTGCGCCTGTCGCCTTTTTGATGCACGAAGGCTTCAGGTTCGATTATATTCCATTTGTCCACATGGCTAAACTAATCAGCCGTGGGCAAAGTGCAAAGAAAAAAATGTTGGTCATTCCATCTCTAGCATTCAACAGGAGAACCATGGTTACTCTCGGAATTGAGAACCTTTTAGCTTCCCCCCCAGCATATCTTGCCGGCAAAAAACGGTTGGCTCTGCTCTGCAATCAGGCCTCCACCGACCGGAACCTCCGCCACAGCCGGGATCTGATCATGGAGGCATTTCCCGGCCAGCTCACTTGTCTGTTCACCCCCCAGCACGGTTTTTTTGCGGAAAAGCAGGACAACATGATCGAATCTGATCACATGACCGATCCGGTCAGCGGCCTGCCGGTATTCAGCCTGTACGGCGAGGTGCGTCGGCCCACTGCGGCCATGTACGAGCATTTCGATGTGCTGCTCGTTGATATTGTCGATGTGGGTACCAGGGTCTATACCTTTCTTTACACCTTGGCCTACTGCATGGAGGAGGCTGCCCGCCACGGTAAAAAGGTGGTGGTGCTTGACCGCCCCAACCCCGTGGGGGGTGAGGCGATTGAGGGCAATTTGTTGCAGGATGATTGCCGTTCTTTTGTTGGCTTGTATCCTCTGCCCATGCGCCATGGCCTCACCTTTGGTGAGTTGGCCCGGTTACTTAACGTTGAGTATGCAATTGGTGCGGATCTTGAGGTGGTGACCATGACCGGTTGGCACCGGCGGATGCTTTTTGCCGATACAGGTCTGCCTTGGGTTTTTCCCTCGCCCAACATGCCGAATCCCACCACGGCCCTGGTCTATCCGGGGCAGGTGATCTTTGAAGGCACTAACATCTCCGAAGGCAGGGGTACCTCCTTGCCTTTTGAAATTTTTGGCGCCCCGTTTCTTGATTGGCAAACGATCCTGACCAGCATGCAAGGTCTGCCCCTGCCAGGTTGTTTTCTTAGGCCCCTGGCCTTTGAACCCACGGCTAACAAATGGGCCGGACAGCCTTGCAAGGGGTTTCAGCTTCATGTCACGGACCCGCAGGCCTTTCTGCCCTATCGTACTTCGTTGGCCCTGCTTCAGGCTTTCATGCGGTGTTATCCGGAACAGTTTGCCCTGAAAGCTCCGCCCTACGAGTATGAATTTGAGCGGATTCCCCTTGATCTAATCCTGGGTGACAGCGAGCTCAGGCATCAACTGGTGGCAGGTGCGGACATTTGTGCGCTTGAGCTGGCCTGGCAGCCAGGGATTGATGGTTTTAGCGAGATGCGGCAAAAATATTTCCTCTACCAATAGGGGCATTTCTCCAGCGTATTTATGACCTCAGTCGATGTGAGTGATACCGGTCGGTTCATCGCCAAGCTGTCTCCTTATTTTGTGGAGACCCCGGCGGAGTGTCCGTACGGCCTTGATTGTATTGCCATCTATCACCAAGCGGGCTTCAGTTTTTTGCCCCCGGTTATGCTGGAGGAGTTTCTTGCAGCCGGATACCGGCGCAACGGCAATACCATCTATGCCATGCGCTGTCCCGACTGTAAGGCCTGTGTGCCCATCCGTCTTGCAACAGATACCTTTCAACCCTCCCGGAACATGCGGCGCGTTCGGGAGCGGAATCAGGATCTTGATATTAGCGTTGGCCCGCTTGAGATGACACCGGAAAAGCTGCAATTGCTGGATCGCTTCCTGCACAGTCGCTATCCTGGCCGAGGCAGTACTGGCATGGATTATTACAGCGGTTTTTTCGTCAATTCCTTGGCCCCGACCATGGAAATCTCCTTCCGCCTGTCCGGGCAGTTGGTGGGGGTGTCCATTGTCGATCTGGCGGAGCGCAGCCTGAGCGCGGTGTATTTCTATTTTGATCCGGCTTTTGAGAAAAGAAGTCTGGGCACCTTCAATATTCTGTATCTGGCTGAGCTTGCCAGGCGTGAACACTGCGAATATCTTTACCTCGGTTACTGGATAAAGGAAGTTGCGGCTATGGCGTACAAGGCCCGTTTCCGGCCCCATTATCTGTTGGTGAATAGTGAGTGGGAGCAGGTAGATTGATGCACAAAGGAGCAGGTAAATGTTTGGTTTTTTTCGATCAATAAAAAGCAGCCAAACAGCTGCCCCGGAAGTCCTTGATCCCCAGACCCAGCATCAGCAGGAGCGGGAACAATTTCAGGAGGTGTTGCAATCCTTCAACGCCTCTCGCATTGAAGAGCGGTTGAAGGTGCTGGATATTTTTCTCTCAGTGGAAGAGCATCTGACCTTGACCGGGTTGGAGGGAATTATCAGGGACAAAAGGCCTGAGCTGTTGGACCGGGAGTTTCTGAAAGAAACCATGGAGATGTTCTGTCAGTTCGGCTTTGCCCAGAAGCAGCTGTTTGAAACCCAGGAACCGGTTTATGAACACCACCACCTCGGCATGCACCATGACCATTTTATTTGCACCCGCTGCGGCAATATTCAGGAGTTTGCCAACGACGAGCTTGAAAGGCTTCAGCACGAAATAGCCAGACAGTTCCAGTTTCACTCCCTCCAGCACAAGATGGAGATCTATGGATTGTGCGCCTCGTGCATGGCGCAGCGGGAACCAGCCCTGTCCTTGCAATATGCCGCCAATGGCGAAAGGGTGCGGATCGTTACGATCTTGGGCGGCCGGGAGGTGCAGGCCCGGCTGAACGATATGGGCCTTGCGGTGGGGACATGTCTTGAGATCGTCAGCAACCATTCCTCCGGGCCGCTCATCGTGGCAAGCAAAGGAACGCGCCTGGCCATCAATGCTGGGCTGGCCAAAAAAATCATGGTGGCACATGCTTGCCGTCATGCCGATGAGCCGTAAGGGATTCAGTCGCTACTGCTGGACAGCCCCTTGACATCCTTCTGAAGCTGCCCCATACTTTTTTATACGATGTGAATAATTATACGACGGCGAATCTGTCTGGATTGTCTCCAATTCCAAAACGGGAGGGGGGTATGATGAACGAGATGGATAAAAAGGTATGTCCCGAATGCAATGGCGAAAAGTTGATCCGGGGAACCTGCGAATGCAGCAGCGAGTGGCGCGGGTCCAAGATCGGCGATGACTGGGATGATTGCCAGTGCGTGCCGCAGGTGCCCTGCCCTATGTGCAAGGGGACCGGGTTTGTTGAAAACCTCTCGACGGGAAGGTAATCCGCAAAATTTTGGCAGAGAAGGGAAGGGCGACCATGGATCACTTCAGAAAAAAGCATCCCCCTGACAGAGTGCCCAACGGCCTGCCGCGGCGCATGATTTTGCGGGGCGTTGGCCCCATGTTTCATGCTGGAAACTGGCTTCCTGCCGCGGATGTGTATGAGACCGCATCGGCGATTATTATTTGCATCGATATTTCCGGAATGGAGCCGGATACCCTTGCCGTGATGGTTGAGGAAGCGCGGGTCACTGTTTCCGGAAGACGGGGGTATGAGCCACAGGACATGGTGTCGCGCATTCACCAGTTGGAGATAGAACGCGGTTTTTTCGAGCGGTCTATTCCCTTGCCTAAAAATGTTGATGTTTCCAAGGCGGTTTCGGAGAGCAAAAATGGCTTTCTTCTGATTACCATGCCCTTGCTGCGGAAAGCTGGAAAGATCAAAATTACCGTGAGATAAGGCGAGTACTTACAGGTCTTTCTTCACCTGAACATAAAACGATGCAGGTTGAAAATCATGGGCGAAGACATCAGGGAAAAAGAAACGAAAAATTCGGAAAACAAGGCGGAACACCGCGGGAATCCAAGCGAGTTGTCAGTCCCGGAGATTCTGCCGGTGCTTCCTCTGCACGGCTTCGTTTTTTTTCCCGGCATGGGCTTTCCGATGAATATCCTGCATCCGGCCTCGCAGAAGCTCATAGATGAGGCGATCCTGAAAGACAGGTTGATTGCCATTGTCAGTCACAAGGAGCATGCCGATGAAAAACAGGAGCGGGTCGAGCCCCAGCATCTGTATCGGATAGGGGTATTGGGCTATATCCACAAGCTGGTCAAAGTCAGGGAGGGTGGCGGATATCAGGTTTTGATCAGCGCCATTAAAAAACTGGAGCTTGTTGAGTTTGTCCAGGAAGAGCCATACCTGACAGCCAGGGTTGCCCTTATTCCCATGGAGGTCGAAGAGGATAAAGAGGTCGGTGCGTTGATGCTCAATCTTCGCACCCAATTTAAAAAATTGGCGGAGCTGGTATCGCTGCCGCTTGAACTTGTCACCACCATTGAATCCCTGTCCGACCCTTTCTACATCTCCTATCTGGTGATTTCCCAGCTCAGTCTCACGCCGGCCGAGGAGCAGGAAATACTCGAGATTCAGCCGGGCAAGGCTCTGATGCACCGAACTGCCCGCGAACTCAACAAACGCATTGAAACGGCGGAGATGAGCCAGGATATCCAGAAAAGCATCAAAGAGGATACGGATCAGAAGCAGCGGGATTTCTTTCTGCGCCAGCAGCTCAACGCCATCCGCAAGGAGCTGGGCGAAGACGAGGAAAATCTTGACCTTAAGGAGCTACGGGAAAAGTTTGCCCAGACCGAGCTGCCCCAGGAAGCCAAAAAAACGGCGGAAAAGGAGCTCGACCGGCTGGCCCGCATCTCGCCCTCCTCCCCGGAATACACGGTTTCCCGCACCTATCTTGATTGGCTTCTTGATCTGCCCTGGCTGAACTCCACCCATGATTCCCTGGACATCGTCAAGGCGCAGCAAGTGATGGACGAAGACCATTACGGCCTTGCGGAGATCAAGAAGCGGATCATCGAATTCTTGGCGGTGCGCAAGCTCAAGCAGGACATGCACGGGCCGATCCTCTGTTTTGTTGGTCCTCCGGGCGTAGGCAAGACCTCGCTCGGGCAATCCATTGCCCGGTCTATGGATCGGAAATTCATTCGCATCTCCCTTGGCGG